>JBAUIB010000409.1:0-5266 GCA_049680585.1 Phormidesmis sp. | reverse complement strand
TTAAAGTTTGAGCTTTAGTGATTTGAACGTAAAGGTGTTCTTATTGTAGTTTGCTAGGATACATTACTCTTCGATAATGGTTATAGCACGGTTGCGGGGTGAGCCGTGTTAGGGTAAAACCGTCCCTTCAGCCGCCATCGTTTCACATTTCAAACGAAGCATTGCCTGCTCCAATAGCTGACATCCCTGCTCAACAGACTCTATCTGACAGAGCTGATCGCGCAGTTCAGCAGCGCCCGCGAAATCTTTGGCGTACCAGGCCATGTGTTTGCGGGCCTGACGGATCCCTCTTTTTCCTTTGTAATCCCACAGCATAATCAGATGCTCACGGGCGCGCTGCAAACGCTCTGAGGAAGTCGGTACGGGTATCCGCTCGCCTGTTTTGAGAAAGTGATCGATTTCTCCCACGAGCTGAGGATAGCCCAGTGTTCCTCGTGAGCACATGATGCCGTCTGCCTGGGTTTGTAGCAAACACTGTAAAGCAGCCTCCACTGAAAAAATATCGCCATTGGCAATTACTGGAATGGTTAACACCGCCTTTACTTTGGCGATCCAGTCCCAGCGTGCCTCGCCGCCATAGCCCTGGGCGCGGGTGCGGGCATGGAGAGTCAACATTTGTGCCCCAGCCGCTTCCATTTGCTGAGAAAATTCAACCGCATTAATGGCATCGTCCGACCAGCCTAGACGGGTTTTGACGGTGACGGGCACACAAACGGCCTGACAGACCGCTTCGACGATTTTGATAGCGGTCTGAGGATCTTTTAGCAGAGATGATCCGCCGCCGTTTTTGGTAATTTTATTGACCGGACAGCCCATGTTGATGTCGATAGTATCCGCGCCTTGATCAACGGCTTTGCGGGCGGCTTCGGCCAAAAAGTGAGGCCGTCGGTCAAATAGCTGAATGCTGATGGGACGCTCGCCGGGGTCAATATCCATCACTTCAGGGAGCGATCGCAACTGCTGAAGCTCGGCTGCGCTCACCATTTCTGTATACATCATGGACTCGGGCGCGTGGCGGCGAACGAGCCGACGAAAGACTTTGTCAGTCACACCAGAGAGTGGAGATTGTAATACTCGACTGTTGATCGCAAGGCTACCGATCTGTAGCGGTGAGGTTAGGTGCGATCGCAGTTCCTCAGGCAACGCTGATAGGCTAGATGTCACCCGTTCAGCGTTTTTGGGGTGTAACTTGAGGCTAACAGCGAGGGTATCGACAGACATAAAATCTAGGCAATTCAGAGGGTAAGTACAAAGTGAGCATACCGTTTCCAGGTGAGGTGGCCGCGCTGACAGCAGCTTTTTTATGGGCAGCGGCAACGCTGATGTTTGGCAAAATGGGGCGATCGCTCTCTCCAGTTGTACTGAATTTGGTGAAGGGGGTGTTTGCGATCGCCTTTATCGCGCTGACGTTGGCCGTGCGTTCCTTTTTTGTCCCAACGGTCGATCCTGCTGCTTTACCCAAACCGGCTTTATCGACAGCCTCAGTGGTATACCTCCTGATTAGTGGCGGCATTGGCATTGGCCTGGGCGATACGGCCTATTTCTCAGCCATTAACTCGCTGGGTGCCCGGCGGGCGCTCTTGCTGGAAACGCTTGCCCCGCCGATGGCTGCGGTTCTAGCTCTAATCTTTTTATCCGAGCAGCTATCGGTAATGTCGGTGATTGGCATTGGCCTTACGCTGCTCGGCATTGCCTGGGTGATTAGTGAGCGGGTACCTGGCACCAACAAAAAAGCGTTGGGTCAGGGCATAAAGGTTGCCTTACTTGCGACTTTCTGCCAGGCGGCTGGGGCTGTGCTGTCTCGCGCCGCACTGCTTGAAGTGGCCGTTGATCCGCTGTGGAGCAGCCTGCTCAGGCTATTGGCAGGATTGGCAACTATGGGCGTGCTGGTGGCCGTGCAACCCCAACGACTAGGCGAGTATCAGCCAGATAGTGACCAGCGAACTACCAACCGGTCGGACCCGACGTCGGGCCAATCAGATTCATGGCAGCGTCGTTGGCAAAGTAGCTGGGTGGCTTTGAAATCGCCACGATTTTTGGTGTCTGTGGCGATTGCGGCTTTCTTTGCCACGTATCTGGGCATCTGGCTACAGCAGATTGCGCTGAAATACACTGCAGCGGGGATTGCGCAAGCGCTGTTGGCAACCAGTCCATTGTTTGTACTGCCGATGGCGGCAGTGATGGGTGATCGCATTAGCTGGCGAGCGACGATAGGCGCGGCGATCGCGCTTAGCGGCGTCTGGATCTTGCTTTACACCTAAGGTCTGGCTTTTCAGATCTGGCTTTTCAAGCGACCTTTGTGTGAGCAGGGGCTTCCCAGCGTCTGCGCTTAGGTGCGATCGCGGGTCGGCTGTCATCTTCTGTGGGTATGGTCGAAGACGGTATTGAAGCGGGTGTCACAACCGTACGCGGGTGGGTTGGATACTTCACTTTCCACTGGCCCGTCGCTGGATCTCGGTAGGTTTCAAACGGGTTTGACTTAAGTGGTCTACTGCAAGGTGTCGGCACGATGATCTTCCTTGAAAGCACAGGAACAGACCTCGAGCGCAATTTATATCGCTCGAAATTATATAAATGTTACATGAAGTTCCTAAAATGTTTGTGTGAAGTTACGGACTGATCCCAACAAGTATTGACAAACTTCCGTACGAATACTGGATTTTATTCTTTCAGCAATAGGTAGTGCAGCGCTCCCGTGTGGTTGATCAGCCCAGCGATCGCGCCCGCTTCACTGCCCGTACCGACAAACAAATCCACTCGGCCCGCCCCTTTAATCGCCCCGCCCGTATCCTGGTCTAGAACAAACCGGCTAGTGGGTAAGATCTCTAACTCACCCTCAGCAGTCTCTTTAGGTAGCGGTAGGCTGATCAAAGCTAGTGCCCCTGGCGGCATAACAGATTTATCGGTCGCTATAGAGCGCCCGGCGGTGACCGGAAATCCTAAGCTGCCAGTAGCGGGTGCGCCGTTCGTCTCTCTAAAGAACACGAAGCGATTATTACGAGGCAAGTAACTGTCTAGAGCCTCGGGCTGTTGCTCGAAGTATTCCATTAAGACAGGCAGCGATAGCTCATCTTCAGCAATGACGCCATCGTCTACGAGCGCACGGCCAATGCTGCTGTAAGGATAGTTTGTGCGACCGTCATAGCCGACTGACAGCGTGCTGCCATCTGTTAGCTCCAGCCGAGCAGAGCCCTGTACCTGGATCAAAAAAGCTTCTAGGCGGCTAGGCAACCAGGCTAGCTCAAGTCCATTGAGAGGTCCCTGGCTGGCCTGCAAGCCGTCTGCACCCTCTAACGCTTGTCGGGTGGGGTGGGGCTCCGGCCACTGCGCCAAATTAGCCGGGCTGCGATAGATCGGGTAGCGATACTCAGCGGTCGGAAGGCGACTAGCGCTATAGGTCGGCTCGAAGTAGCCCGTAAAGGCAACCGTACCAGCATTGTCTTGCCCAATAGCCTGATAAAAGTCGAACTCGGCGGCGACTGCCTGCTGAAGCTCGTCAGCAGAATCGCTCTGAAGTAGCAGCGTACGAAAGCGGATCAGGCTACGTTGGACGCGGCTGTGAGTAATGCCTGGAACGCTGTAGTTGCTGTAGGCGCTTAGTGAGCCGGGTGTTTGTAGGTAGGCGAGACTGTGATCTATGGCGGTGAGTAGGGCTGTGCGATCGCCTGCCGCTAGCGATGTCTCAAACAAGTGAGTGTCTTGCCGGATCAAAGCAGCCGCCTGTCTGGCCTCTAAGCAAGCAAGTTGCGTTAAAGGCAGCGTTGTAATAGGTGTGGGAGGCTCAGCCGAGCGGCTAGGGTTGTTTAGAGTGAGTGCAATTGCACCACCTAACACCAAGCGTCTGATCCAAACACCCATCACAGAAATTGTCTGTGGAATACGAGAAGAGGTCTGCAAAGAAAACAACCAAAGCTACCTTACGAATCTTATAGCTTTGAGAAACGTTATTCTATTGAAGAGCCCGAGGATGCTGCTGAGGGAGACATGTCGATGACCTACACACTGCGCCGCTACCAGAGCTATCAAGACTATTTAGACGATGACCAACTGCATGCCGAAAACAACTATCGCTTGCTCAGTACCGGAGAATTAGTAGAAGTGGCAGGTGAAGACGACGGCAACCTTTTGCTTGCCTGTCTACTGATTGAGGCGCTACAGCAGATTGAAGGGCTTTCTTTTATTAGACTTGTCCGGATGGGTAACAAAGAGCTTCAGGTAAATCCTGTCGGCGATAAGCGCGTCAACCGCAAGCCCGATGTGATGATCCTCAGACCCGGACATCTTGAAGATGCAAAGCAAGCGCTGACGCTGGGAATGTCACCGCCCGGCTTTGTTGCGGAAGTGGTAAGCCCTGGCAACGAAGCTAGCGATAGCTACCTACGAGACTACGTGTGGAAGCGTCAGCAGTACCAAGAGTGGGGCATTCCTGAGTACTGGATTATTGACCCGCACCGGTTGCAGATAACGGTCTTGACATTAGCTGACAAAACCTATCAGGAGACGGTTTATAAAGGTGATGCTCAGATAAGCTCCACGGCTTTCCCAACGCTGAAGCTAACGGCTACTCAGCTACTGTCTGGCAAGATTTAGCCTGCTAAAACCGCTCGACGCTGGAGTTGAAGATCGGCTCGACTCGAATGCAGGCTACGCGAGAGGGGCGGATGACCATATATTCGCCAGGGTTGATTTTTGGAATTGGGACGTTGATAAATTCTTCGGCAGTGGCCTTGGGCATGAGCTTATCGCTATACCACTTTTGAAAGTCTTGGATGGTGGTGAAGCGGACTTCTTCTTTGTGCCCACCGTCAAAAGCGATGTGGACGATGTATTCGCTGGGAGTTCTCGGCATTTTGCAATTCGAAGGTTGAGATGACCCAATTAGTATGGGTTGATAGATGCCGAAACTCTCACTTTTGAAGGATGTGTTTTGGGCTTCGGCTAAGCTCAGCCCACGGGTAGGGACATGCCACGTTGAGAACTGAGGGGTATAGAGGGTTGAGCGTAGTCGAAACCCGGCTAACGCGATCTATAGCAATCTACTGAAGGTTAAACCGTTGCAACCTTGCCTGTAGCATCTGATTGAGTTCTTTGCGTAGCTCGCTTTTCTTCGTGAAGCCCAGTCGATTGTGCGTTGGCGTATCAAAGGGAAACTGACCGGGCAAATCCGAACGCTCCATTTGAGCCAAGATGATTTGTTCGGAGCGTTTGCACTGCAGGGCGTAGCCCATTTCTACGCAGACTTTGGGGCTAGGGATAAGCTGTGGCG
>JBAUIB010000408.1:0-4697 GCA_049680585.1 Phormidesmis sp. | reverse complement strand
TCAGAAGTGGGGTGGCTAGAGAGCCAAGCTGGCGGTCTCGGCCCGTCGGCGGCTTGCTCGTTGAGGGTGAGCATGACATTGTGCAGGCCGTCGGCAGCGTATCCACCCGCCGCGAGAATCTGAGTGCCGACAATATCTGCTTGGCGCTCCATTTGGCGAGAGTAGCCGCTCAGAAAGATGTTGTTAATCAGGCCGCCGTAAGGCAAATACTGAGCGACGCTGCTGCTCAGATTGCCTTCAGTTGCAATTTGGAAGCCGTGAGAGAGGACGCTGTGAGACAGCTCATGAGCCAGCAGGCCAGCCAGTTCGGCTTCGGAGTCGGTATCGAGAATAGCACCCGCATTAACGAATATTTTGCCACCGGGAAGGGCGAAGGCGTTGAGATCGCGATCTAGGATGACGAAAAATTCGTAGTCTAGATCGCTGCGGCCTGTGACGGCAGCTAGGCGATTGCCGATTCGGCGAACGTAGCCCAGTGTTTCGGGGCTTTCTGACATGGGTAGCTGTCGCTGAATTTGGTTGGCGTACTGATTGCCGATCACGTTTTCGCCTTGAAGTAGCAAGATAGCTGAATTGGCAGCGGTAAAGGGACCGAAGATACTGCCTGTGAGGGCATAGCCTAAGATGCCGGTAAAAGCGTTGGCGATCGCCCCGCTGCGAATATCAGATCGCGTTTCTCGCTGAAAGCGCTGTAGGTTTTCGGCAGCCAACGCAGTTTGAGCCGGCGCTTCGGGATGATCGCGGTTGAGCGCAGCAAATTGACGAGAGGCGATCGCCGCTTCTAGCCACTGCTCTCGGGCCATAAATAAATCCACCTGGGCCAGCAGTAAATCGGGCTGATCAGGGTAGAGCGTCAGCGCCTGCTCTAAAACGGCGCTGGCTTCATCTGGGCGATCTGCGGCGCGCAGTGACGCGGCATATTGCAGGTGACCAGGAATAAAGGCCGGATAGTCATCAGTGAGTAGGGCAAGGGCGACCTGCGTTTGGGAAGGGCGATCGCGGCCAATCCCGGCTTGGGCTTCGCGCCAATAGACAGCAGCGGCTGGGGATAACATCGATTCGCCTATAAACGGCGCTGGCAGGCGAGTAGCAAACTGACGGGGCAGCAGCCAAGTCTCATCTTTGGCCTGTCGATACAGTGCCTCAGCCTCAGCAAAATTGCCCGCCTCGTACTCGCTATCGGCCTGAATAAGCAGCTTTCGTCGAATTCGATCAGATTCACTCAGAGGCGGCGCTGTCGGTTTGGCGTCATCGCTTTCAGCATCATCGCTATCAACAGAGTCCGGATCGGCAGGGTCCGTATCAGCAGCATCGCTATCGGCAGGGTCCGTATCGATAGCGCTAGGACTGACCTCTTCAGTCACGCCGTCTGCTGAGGCCCCATTCATGGATCCGCCTAATAGATCATCGGGAGAATCTTCGAGAACCGTTTCCAACGTGTCTTCAAGGGTATCGGCCATCGATTCGGTCGCAGGAGACCACTCCGGGGAGCCATCGACCGGACCGGGTGAGGGGACTTGGCTCATGGCCGGGAGGCCATACACGGCCGTAGCAGACACGACAACGCCGCTGATGATACTTAGAAAGCGAGGCTTACTAAAGCGAGACTGACTAAAGCGGGGCTGGCTATGGTGTATCCTACTTTTCTTCATCGCTGTTTTCACCTTAGTCAATTTTCGACCACTCAATTTTCGGCCGTAGTTTATTTGCTCTCAAAAACAGATGCACAGAATGAAGGGAACCTAATATACTACTCAGTAGCGTAAAGATTCTTAAATTGCTGCTATGAATTCCGAAACCCTAGAAGCCATCAAACCCTGGCTTAATTTTATCCATCCGCTAGCCATGTGGGGGATTTTTGCATTGACACTTTATGCAGGGTACTTAGGATATCAGCATCGACAGACTCGCTTAGCGACGGGTGAAGAGAAAAAAGAGCTGATCAAAGGTAAATTTTTGGCGCGCCATCATCAGGCAGGCTCAACGTTGCTGGCTTTGATGGTGCTAGGTAGCCTGGGCGGTATGAGTGTCACCTATCTCAACAACGGCAAGCTGTTTTTTGGCCCTCACCTGCTGGCAGGGCTTGGCATGATGGGCATGATTGCGACTTCAGCTTCAATGGTGCCGTTTATGCAAAAAGGCAACGATACGGCTCGCTACACTCACATTGCGCTCAATACAATTCTAGTGGGTCTGTTCACCTGGCAGGCTGTCACGGGTGTGCAAATCGTCCAGAAGATTTTGAGCAAGATGTTCGGCTGAAAAAAGTGTTCGGCTAAGAGGATGCACGATCACAGTCTCAAGCCCGAATAGACGAATTTAGAAACGCCATCAAAACCCAAATAAGGTAAGAAAAAGGCAGACCCTGGGCTTTCACCAGAGTCTGCCTTTTGGCTATCTCCACTGCGGTTTCACGCGGGACGCTGTCGCTCCGATGCAGTGTTTTGCTTCGCTGACATTAAAGTGCCCATATATTAAAAAAACTTGCTGCGTTGCGCGTTTTTTTGAGCTTTCTCAATCGTACGCACGGTTGCAAACTGGCAGGATAACTCAGTACTCTAAATCATATTGTTATAGACGCAGGTGAATAGTTGCCATGATCGCTATCACGGTATTCGGCGTTGTGGTAAAGGTGCCACGATGAAAGTGAAGACGCCAAAACGGCTGGTCTGGAAACGTTCGCTGGCCGGGCTGGGCGCGATCGCCAGTGTAACCATCGCCAGTATGACCGTTGGGCCGGGCGCACTTTCACCCGCTGCACAAGCGCAGAGTGAGGGCCCAAACGCAGCGAGAGATCCCCAACAGGTGCCCACGGCTCGCTATGGCCGAGGAGAGGCAGTTGATCTGTCTTTTATCATTGACGAATGGCGCGATCGCTATCCTGAGCTACCAATTTTTGTCTGTAGCTGTAACGCCGACACCTGTGGAGATACAGAGCGGTGGCCCTTCCGAGAATACACCCGCTACCAGCCTTCTGTGGCCCTAGGTGACTTTAATGCGGCCTATAACGAGACGAACAGTTTCAACTGCTTCAATATGGAAACTGGCGCTCGACCAAATCCCCAGTCCACTAGCCCAGTCCGTTAGCCCAGTCTGCCAGCCCAGTTCGGCAGCTTTGTTTGTCGTTGCCTAAATGAGATATTTAGATGAGATGTTTGAAGATCGTGATGGTCATAAGGTTAGGTAGAGATGATGCAGCTTCAATCTGTGAGTAAGATCAGGCAAACAATGGCGCTCGGTGGCGTTCTCAAAACTTCTTTATTAACGGCTTTAGCAACAGCTTTAGCGATCGCCCCTCACCTCCTTATCTCTCCATCTGCCCAGGCCCAGCCCGCACCAGCCCAGCCCGCACCAGCCGAAGCCCCTAATGACCCGCCCACTGCCCGCTATGCCCAGGGTGAAGCGGTTGATTTAGCAGACATCATTACCGAATGGCGCGGCTACTACGCAGATGTGCCTGTGTACCTTTGCGTATGCCAAGACGATACGTGCGATCAAACGACGCAATGGCCCTACCGCGAGTACACGCTCTATCAGCTAGGGGTGGCCCTTGGCCCTAGCAACGGTCGATTTGCAGAAGCCTCTGGAGCGAACTGCTTTGATATTTTAGATGGCTCTCGGCCCAGCGAGCCCAGACCCTTCTCCGCAGCGCAGACAGGCACTGGCAATGCCGAGGCGGGCGCCTCTCCTCCAGAGCTTCCTGATTCCTCAACGCCGACGCGTCCCCCCACCGATGGCTCGATTCCAACGGCAGCAGTCATTGATGCGGGTAGTGCCATTCGCTTAGATTGGCCCAGCGGTGCGTCTAATGTTATTGACGTAGCGGGCAGTGATTGGAGCATCAACGTACTCAACGCTCTCGACTGCAACAGTCTCAGCTTAGTAGAGCAAAAGAGCCTGAGCGCGCAGCGAGTCGTGGGCAATCCAGCGGTGGATGAAGCAACTGGCAATGTAGCGGTGCCAGTCCTGCTGTCGTCTTGTGTAGAAACCGATCAGTCAGGGATATTCGTGATCGATCCCGACGAAACAGGCGGCTACTCTCTGTATCGGACTCAGCTAGTCGGCGGCGCTTCCGATCAGCCGTTTGAGCAGTACAGTTTTCCGGATGAGTTTTCTAGCTACCCGTTCAGCAGCATACTGGACACACGCTACTGGAATGGATCGCTGCTCGTGCGTCAAGGCTCGGCATCGGGCGCTGAATCGATCATCATCTTCCGGCCAGGGCGTACCCCAGCGGGCCAATATGCGGGCTGCGGGGTGGTAAATGTTACTGAAGGCTCTGATGTACTGTGCCCTGAATAGCCTGTGATAGAGATTGCAATGGCGATTCTTTACCAGGAAGGGAAGTTTCTTATGCAGCTACGGGATGACTTTCCCCATATTGTGTATCCCGGCTGCTGGGGCTTCTTTGGCGGGCATATAGAAGCTGATGAAAATGTCGATATAGGCATTCGCAGAGAGCTCGTCGAAGAACTGGGCTACTTGCCACCTGAGCTGAAAATTTTTCAACGACAGTCTGATAGTGTCACAAAACGCTACTACTATCACGGCAGGCTGACAGTGCCTATTAGTCAACTGCAGCTAAATGAGGGACAGGATTTGGGCTTGTGTTCGGTAGAAGAGATCCGAGCCGGGCAGAAGTATTCCGAGGTGTTAGGAGAAGTGCGATCGCTCGGCAAACCCCATCAGCAAGCGCT
>JBAUIB010000407.1:0-10174 GCA_049680585.1 Phormidesmis sp. | reverse complement strand
CGGGCTTCGGCGAGCAACCGTCGCTCTCGTACCATTCCGGCTATAGAGTTAGCGGCTGGGGTAAATACGCTTCAGTTTAGAGGCACGTTGAACAATGGCGAAGTGGCTCGATTGGACGCGTTCGAGTTTGTGCCCTTGCCAGGTCCTGCGCCTGTCCTTCCAGCGCCAGTGCCGTCAGCGCCTGTCCTACCTGCCTTTAATCCAGGTAGCAAAATTCTGATAGAAGCCGAGCAGATGAGCTTGAACGGCTACGTTGTCGAAACGGATAATGGCATTAACGCTTCGGGTGGACAGCTCATTCGACTGCCGAACGATGGGACTGAAGGCACGGCCAGCATTGACTTTGTGGTCCCTACCGCAGGTGTCTATAACCTGGTGGTGTGGTACTACGACGAGAATGACGGCGCATCGCAGATGGCCATTCAGGTAGCCGGTAGAGGCGATGTTTGGACGCTGAACGAAAAGACTAACAGCGGACGGGCTTCGGCGAGCAACCGTCGCTCTCGTACCATTCCGGCTATAGAGTTAGCGGCTGGGGTGAATACGCTTCAGTTTAGAGGCACGTTGAACAATGGCGAAGTGGCCCGACTAGATGCATTCGAATTCGTGCCAGCGGGTGCCCCTTCTCCTGCCGCGTTTATCCCTACCAACGGCAGGACAGTAGATTATTCAAATGCTCAGAACGGTGTGATATTGAACCTGCAAGAGGGGGTGGCGCTGTCGGCTAAGTTTGGAGCGCTGGAGAGACCCCGACTGATGCCGTTAGGTGATTCGATTACGGCAGGCCAGCATAACAGTGGTGCGGTGCCGGGTGGCTATCGAATTGAGCTTGAGAAGCAGGCAGCAGCAGATGGTATCTCTATCAATTTCGTGGGCAGCGAAAACAACAGATCGGGTGGTCTAAGCGATGGCGATCATGCTGGCTTTCCAGGTAAGACGATTGACTTCATTACCGATTGGGTGAATAGTGGCAAGCTGTCTTCGTACCCAGCTGATGCCATTCTCCTGATGATTGGGACGAACGATGTCAACAACGGTGCCTCTGCTAATCAAATGATTGATCGCCTCGACAATTTAATCGACAGAATCCTGAGTAAAGCGCCGAATACCTACCTGTATGTCTCTTCGATTGCGCCAGTTGACGCGCCGCGAGGGAGTTCGCAAGAGGCGAAAAACGTAAAAGACTATAATTCCAAAATCTCTAATTTGGTGTCAAAGAAGGGTGGCCGGGTGACGTATGTGAATGCTGGGGGGAGTTTGTCTGTAGGTGACCTCAACGGTGACCGTAGCCGGACTAACGACCTAGATGACGGCTTACATCCGACTGCGGATGGCTATGATAAGTTAGGCAATGCCTGGTATCGAGAGGTCTTTAATCCGAAGTCTATTGGGGGCAGCAGTCACCTTACTGGCAGCGATTATGACGATCTGCTGATTGGCGATGGTAACAGCAATGTGCTCACAGGTAACGATGGCCGAGACGAGCTGACAGGTGGTGGGAATGCGGATGTGTTCTTTTACCAGAGTGCTAATCACGGCGGTGACCGGATAACTGACTTTGATGGTAACGACAGATTTCGGATTTCGGCATCTGGTTTTGGTGGCGGGCTGTCGGCAGGCATGTCGCTAGATGGGTTGTCTTTTATTCAAGGCAGTAATCCTTACGCTATCGGCGGTGGCGGCACGTTCCTGTTCGACACCAGCGATAAGACACTGCGCTTTGATAGAGATGGCAATGGGGGTGGGTCGGCTCAGGCGATCGCAACGCTCTCTAATGGTTTTAACTTGCAAGCCAATCAGTTTGAATTTGTCGCATAAAAGCCGCACTTTCTGAATTGCTCACACACAAAAGCAAGGACATCGCTGGAGCTTACAAGCTAATCAGCGGTGTCTTTTTTATGGGTCGCGATCAGGGCAAAGTTGGTTTGGGTTAAGCTCAGCCTGAGTCTGCAAAAAGTTGTTGGCTCGCTTGCACCCTCGTACCATCAGCTGCTCAAACGATTCAATTGGCCAAATCTTGACGCTGCCATCACTGCTTGCGGTGACTAATTGCTGAGCGTCAGCGCTAAAGCGCACATCCTGAACTGCGCTGGAATGGGCCTGCCAAGCCGCGATCTGCTCTGTATTGACAATATCCCAAAGCTGTACAGAGCCCGTGCGATCGCCGCTAACCAAACTTAATCCATCCGGACTAAACGCCACCGACAGGATCTCCTGGGCATACACCTGAAAAGGTGAACCCACAGATTTTCCCAGCTCAAGATCCCACTGCCGAATCGTGCCGTCTGCGCCCGCGCTCACCAGCCGCTGCGAATTCACTGGGCTGAAGGCGATACTGTGAACCTGACCAATATGCTCCTGCAACTGCTGACGCGATCGCCCACTGCGCACATCCCACACTTCAATCAACCCATCCGCTCCGGCACTTGCTAAGCTCTGCCCATCCGCGCTAAACGTCAATCGGCTGATCGATGACCCTTCAGCGCGAAGCACCTGAAACTGATTGTTCATTCTGTTTAAAAGCAGAATTTCTTTGCCCTGAATCGTACTGGCTAGCCACTTGCCGTCCGGACTCAGGGCGATGTTGTCAGCGGCGCTGCTAGAAAGTCGAAGGCGCTGTGCCTTTTGCGGCTGGCTTAAGCTTCGCACTGAAAGCGATCCGGAGGCATCTAAAATGGCCAGCAGATCTCCGGTGGCATCCGTATCGAGATCTTGAATGGCTGCGCTACGCCTGGCGGTTTCTGTCAATGCCTGCCCTGCTAAATTCCAAAACCGCAGCTTGCCGTCCGACCCACCGCTGACGAGCTGTTTTCCGTCCGCGACAAATTGAATCCGCCCAGTGGTTACCGCTCCACCGTCTTTTACCTGCAAAAACTGGGCCAACTCCTGGGTTTGGACGCTCCAGAGGCGGGTGCTGCCGTCGTCGCCAGCGCTGGCTAACCAAAGGGCATCGGGAGAAAAGCTGACGCTGCGAGCGGGGCCCGTGTGGTTGCGAAATTGATCTAGCGGTTCGCCTGATAGGGTCCACAGCTTGACGATCCCGTCTTCTCCGGCAGTGGCAATCTGCTGCCCGTCTGGGCTGAGGGTTAGGTTCCAGAGGCGCTGATCGTCAGCTTGCCAGAGTTGGAGGCGATCGCCGCTGGCCACGTCCCATACCCCTACGTTGCCATCATCACCAGCAGCGACAACTTTCTGGCCATCGGGTGTGAACACTGCTGCCCAAGCCTGTTGGTCAAACTGCTGCAAAGATTCGCCTTGATAGTTCCAAATCTGAATTCTTTGCTCGTCGGTCGTGATCAGCCAGGGCCTTTGAGGATGAAAGTAGAGGCTGTTGACCCGCTGCGAGTTGACCTGCCAGGAGGAGAAAGGTGCGGAGGGGTAAGCGTTTCCCGGCTGTAGATTCCACAAAAATACCTTGCCGTCCTCATTTCCCGCACTGCCTAACCATTGACCATTTGGGCTAAAGCTGAGGTAGCGAACCGCGCCCGTGTGCCCTGCGAGTTTTGCCAAGGGTTCACCGGTCAAGCTCCAAAGACGAACCGTTCCATCTTCGCCCGCTGTGGCAATTTGCTGACCATCGGGGCTAAATCTCAACAGCCACAGCCGCTGGCTATCGGCTTGCCAGCGAGCAATCTCTTCCCCGTCGGTATTCCACAGCCGCAGCCAGCCATCCTCTCCCGCACTGGCAATGCGGCTGCCGTCTGGGCTCCACTGGCTGCGCACTGGCCCGACATGTCCCAGCAGCCGGTTGTGCTCTCTGACGTTGACCATTGCCCATTGGAGGGTGCCCTGCACTTGGTTGAGCTGTGCTTCTTCTGGCTGGATCAGCCGCAGTAAAGGATGCTGAAGAGACTGTCCGGCCAAGAGGCTGCTCAGCAGGCCCTCTAATGTGTGATTGCGGGCGAGATCTGCCCGCGCAGATTCGCGATAGGCCCCTGATGAAGCGATGATCCTTCCCCGCTGTCCCCACAGCGCCAAAAGCAATCCAGTACTGAGGAGCACAATCACGCTCAAGATGCCTGCTGCCCAGAGCTGGCCGTTGCGCTTTTTACGGGCAAGGCTGCGCTCTACAAACTCTGTTTCTAGGCGATTGAGCCAATTGTTCGGTGAGTGTAGAATCTGGCGCAGTAGAGCTAAGCGGGGATCTGCGTTCCAGAGAAAGCGCGGCTTTTGTTCTCGGTGCCAGTCTAAAGCCGCTGGTGTGAGCCGTCGCTGGAGCGCGAGGTTTTCTTCTTCTCGCTGCCAAACTAAGAGTCTCTGCCAGCCGCGGATCAGCGCATCATGGGCTGGTTCTACGTAGGGCTGACCGGTCAAATCTTGCCCTTCTACCAGGAGGCGAGCCGCTGAAAACCGTTGGATGACCGTTTGGGCTCGCTCGTTTTCAACGCCAGGATAGGTCAGTTCTGATAGAGGTACTCGCCGCCGGGTGAGCTCCCCACCTCCTAGAGCGATCATTCGCAGCATGACGTGACGAACTGTCTCGGCGTAGTGTGAATCTTGCTGTACGAGCGCTGCGTACTCTTGATCGGCTCGCTGGGTCAGGCTGCGAACGGCCCCGCCCATTGCCTTGTGGTCTGCTTCGAGGAGGGCGCGATCTAGAGCGCGTCCCTGCTGCTGAGCGATTTGCTGCCGCTCTAAAAACTTGAGGTAGAGTTCACTGAGGGTAAAAGAGAGTAAAGGTAGGGCACCGGGCATATCGGCGACTTCGTTGATGATTTGCTCGACGAGGGGATGGCGCGGATCGTCGGACTGGAAGTACATGACCTTAGCGTTGGCGGGCTGTTCGATGGCCTCTCGTAAGTCGGCGCGGGTCATCGGCGGTAAAACAAACCGGGCTGTGCTCCAACTATCCGGCAGAAAGCTGTCTCGAAATTGAGGTTCAAAATCGGCTCGAAGTGTGAGAATGAGATGAAACGATGGACCCGGTTGTCGCAGATTGGTAGGTTTGTTTTCTGCCCCTACAGCTCTGGCTAAAATCTCTAAAAAGAGCGATCGCGCCTCTTCATTCTCCCCCAACGTCAACAGCTCTTCAAACTGATCGATCACCAGCAGCAACCGTTTGCCAGGATGGGCACGACTCCACTGTTCAACTGCACTTGCAAGCGTGTCTACTTCAAGCGTGTCTGCTTGATCTGTTGTTGTTGATCTCTCTCCTCGAATCTCTTTTATTCTCATCGCTAACCCCTTCAATGGCGCATTGCCGGGGCGCAGAGGGGTAACGATCTGCCAGTCGGGAGCTGAGCGCAGTTGAGGCAGGAGGCCCGCTTTTACTAGGCTAGACTTGCCGCTACCAGAGGTGCCAACGACAGCTGTAAAGGTATTCTTGGTGACTTGTTGTTGGAGCTGGGCAATGCGATCGCTTCGGCCAAAAAACAAGTCAGCCTGCGCCTCCTCGAACGACGCTAGTCCTCGATAGGGATTTTGAGACGGATCGAGTGGGGGCGCAGGCGGGAGATTGAGCGGATGATCAGGGGCCAGAAAAATGTATTCGCCTTTGTCGTGCTTGCCGAGGGCAAAGAGTCCAGGGGTTTGGCGCTGGCCCTGCTGTTGAGTGGGCGCTTCGATGCGATCGCGCAAATACAAATACAGCTCCGTGGCCGTAATCACGCCATCCCCTGGCGGCCTTTCGGCAGTAGCTGGGGGCGAGGCATCGGCCCCACCGGCCAGGGCTTCTAGCAGGGCCAGGGCAAAGGGAGAATGCTCGCCCTGCTGGCCGCGAGCGTCTTCAAAGGTGAAGGCATCGAGGGCGGTTTGGTCGTAAGCGGTGGAGGTGATTACCTGCCAGGCCGGATCGAGCAGAAAGCGCTCGTAGCGTTCCTGGTGGATGACGGTGGGGACAACGCTGATGTCGCGGGTGCTCGACCAGCGAAAAGCGCCCGCAAAACAGCAGTCGAAAATGGCGAGAAAGTGGCGGCAGGGCAGGGCGATCAGGGCCTGCTGCAATTTCACCATCGAGAGATAGCTGTGAGTGTCGCCGAGACGAGCGTCTTGGGGAATGAGAAATCCTTCCGGGCCCCCTTCGCCGTTGAGGGCAATGCCGTGACCTGCGAAGTAAAAAATCAGGCGATCATCCGCCTGAATGTGCTGGCTGAGGGTGCTGTGAATGAGCTGATTGAGATGAGCGACTGTCGCTTGCGTGTCGGTAAGTAGATGTGTGCTGTAGCCATGTTTGCTTTTTAGCAGATGGGCGATCGCACTCGCATCCGATACGGCTGTCTTTAAAGGGGCAATGCCGTTGCTATAGCGATCAATGCCAATGGCGATCGCAATACTTCGTGAAAAATCCACCTGGCTCATCTAGCTTTCTCCTTAGCTATGATTCGGATTCAGCAGGCGGCTCCATGCGAGGGAGGGTTGATGGCTCAACTGCGGGTGGTTCCTGGGGGACCAGCAAGAGCTGACGCACCGCCAAGCCGAATAGTCCGCCGAGAGCGATCGCCACTAGCACCCAAAGCAACAGAGTTAACAACGGCTTTACTTTTGAGAGGCTGTTTGTTTTTGACGGCGTGGTTTCTAAAGAATCTGTTTCTAAAGGAGCTGTCTCTAAAGACTCTGTTTCTGAAGCCGCGACCGCTGGTGACTGTGCTTCCTCAGGATCTTCTGGATCGGCCTCTAATACTTCTTGCTTCACAGATGTTGACTGAGGCGTTGACTCATTTGGACTGGCGGTTGAATGCGTCTGAGCAGTGAGCCTGGCGGTGGCGATGCCCGTGCCGACCACGGCTTCTGTCAGTGAGGCTAAGCCCGCTGGGTGCGTAAAGTATTCTAGATGGTTGCAGGCGGTGGGCAGTTGCTTGGGGGCAGGCGATCGCCCCGCTGGCAGCGCGGTAATGCTCTCTACCAGCACCGCGATATCATTGGGCTGCTTAAAGAAAGGCAGCTCAGCGAGTTTGCCCAGCTTATTCATCAGTCGCTGCCTAAGGCTGGCGGTTTCATCCTGCGCAATTAAAGCCGTATTGCCGATCACCAGCGTATAGGGAATGCCAGGATCTTTGGCCTTGGCCATCTCTGCGAGAAACTCCGATCCCGGCTGCATCTGATCGAGCGAGACATCAATGTCTTCAATGCGCTTGAGTAATCCATCTAAAATTTTCAAGGGCGCGGCGATGAGTGATAAGCCATTGATGGCAAACGAGACAGCGGCAGTCACACCCGCCTGAACCTGGGGCCAGGGTGAGCCCGCATTCGGCGTGCCCAGCATAATTACATGGCTGACGACCTGATTACCGCCTTCTTGCTCAACAAACCAGCGGGCAACCAGTCCGCCCATTGAGTGGGCGATGATGTGCAGCGTTTTGTTGTGGTTGGTGCCTAGCCCCACAGCTTCCAGTCGCTCTTTGAGCAGGCGAGCATTTTGGTCGATAGTCGTATTGAGATTTTCATAATCAAAGGCTAAGACCAAATCGTAGAGTTGCCCGATTGGCTGAGCGTCATTTTCTAAAGCGGCAATGGTCGTTTTCAGGCTGGGCAACATCGATTCGGTATCACCAAAAATGCCATGTATATAGAGGGCAATGGTGTTGGCCTGAGAGATTTTGCGCTTGATGTCGTCTAGATCTCGAAGATAAACAACTTCAGCACCCGATTCAGCAACAGTCTCTGTACCTGAGCCAGAAATCGTCTCTTTTAGCTGAGCGATCGCTAATAGCGGATACTCAAAGGCAACGCCCAAATGCTGAGCGAGCTGTGCGCCAATTTTTTTGACAACAACCTTCTGAAAGAAGATCCGGATAGAGCCTTGTACGCTACGGTTGCCCTCACTAATGGGCTCTGTCAGGCGCTCGATCACAATCTGAGTTTTGCCCGCTTTTGTTTTGCCATAGCCCAGCGGTAGGTAAAATTCGCCGTCGTAGGCAACCGGCAGCAAATACTCGCCTTCCGCTAGCGGAATATCGGTTTCAATGCGTAGGGGTTGCTCAGGCGTGACAGCCTCTAGCTGGCTAACGTTACTGAGTTCGAGCACGCTGAGCCCAGGATCGCTGGCGCGGCTTTGCGTGAATTGAAAAGGTTCGGTTTCGGTTTGCAGCAGCGGCGGGAGAACCACGCTACCCAAAGCGCGTGTAGACTGGGGCACGGTGGTGAGGCGGATATTTGCCTGAAGCTCGGCGTGTGGCTGAATTTGCAGGCGATCGCTCACAGCAATCGATTCGGTTGCATTGAGCGGCACTGACTGTTGCGGGCGCACAAAGGTAAAGGTAATTTGATTAGCCACCCAGTCGTCGTAGCGCGGAGCTGCACTGGCAAAGCTGATATCTCGGGTGTTGACTCGCTGCATCAGCTGATTGAGACTACCGCCAGCCGTCGCCGGAGAGCCAGAGCGGGTGACCGGGCGGGTGACAGCCGGTGAACCCAGCGCCTCTAACACCATCAGATTCGCGTCAAACTCGTCGGTGCAGGCAATGAGTTTGAGAAGGTCCTGGCATTCTGTGATGCCTGCTTGCCAAAGATCGTCGGGTACGGTGCCCATGAGTGCGCCGCCATTGGCAAACCAAATTTCTTGATTGGGCCGCAGCTGTACTAGGCTAGTGACGCCATCGGGCTTGAGCACATCGACCTTAAACCGCTCTGTCAGATAAAACAAAGCGCAGTAGAGGGTCTGGCTGCTGGTGTTGTGCAGCTTAATGCGAAAACGAGGGGCGCTCCAGGTTTGTGTGGCCGAATCGAACGGGTAGCTCAGCCGAATTTGGGAGTCGGTAATTTCGGTCGCGTTTTCGGTATGGGGCTGTACACCGGTATATATTTTCAGCTCTACGGAGCCTTGAATCTGGCTGCTGGCGGGGCTGGCCAGTTTGGCGATGGTTTGCCAGCGAGCGATGTGTTCTAAGTTTTGCGCGACTTTTGCAGCATGCTCTAGATCGTAGCCCTGCACGGGGCTCACCAGTGGGCGATCGTCGGTGGGTGAAGTGATGAAATACTCGCCGTCTTGTGCGATCGCTCGAAAGTCCGCCCCGTCTATTTGATCAATCGCTTGAATGTAGAGAGACGATTGGGTCGATGGGCCAATCGTAGCGATCGCCCGCCGCAAACTCTCCACCCCAGCATTTTCTCCAGTTAAGAAGACCTGAAGCGGGGGCAGGGGAGAGGCAATCACAACCGCTTTGAAAGTCTCGACGGTATCGCTGAGGCCGTCACTTTCAATTTTGCTGAGCTGGGGTAATACCTCGGTGATCTCGGCGATGGCTACACTGGCGGCTGGGTCTTTGAGCTGCTCCGGCGACGCGCCAAACGGATAAAGGGCCAGCGTTGTGGTTTGCGGTGCGTCGGTGGCCTGAGCACGGATGATCTGAGAGGTGATCGGCGATTGCAGACCGTGGATGGCACCGCCGTCTATAACCCAGCCGTGCTCACGGTGATGGCTGACGGTGAAATAAGGGGGGGAGGTGGCGATCGCACCCCCTAAAAACGGCTGCTGCAAATCGTCTGGATGGGTCGCCTCCATCTGCGGAGACTGGGCGGACACCCCGCTGCGTACCAAGGCATTCGTGCGTTTGAACAAATCTCGATAGCTCAAGCTGCCGTTGGCCTTAGTCAGAGATTCTTGTAGAAAGTAAGAGAAGGTGCCTCTCGGCTGACCCGCGCCGTGGTATTCCTTCGCCTCTTCGAGGTTTGAGCAGGCAGACAGGACGATATGGCGACCGATGGGGAGCTTCATGGCTGTCGGCGTGGCGATCGCGCTGCGAGTCGTTTCCCCTGAGCCAGCGGAAGCGGTCGGGCTCAAGGCCGCCGCTGCGTCTGCGGGGGAAACAATGAAGCTGGTGAGGGGGCGATCGCGCAGATCGGGCTCTGCCCTGCGAGTGGCGACGGTGGGATGGCCTTCTCGCGTGCCAGAACCTGAATGGCAGCAGTCTAAAATCACGACGATATGCGGCTGCTTTTGATCGACTTCAGCGATTAGCTGCGCTAATTCCTTATCGGCCAGATCCCAGTGATCGCTGTCAATGCGGCTATCGTAACAAACGATGGTCTCCAGCATGCGATCCGGCGTTACGGGCCAAAATTCTTCTGGAGCCTTAGCTCTAGCGCCATGTCCGGCATAGTAAAACAGTGCGACATCCTCAGCGCCTGCCTGGGCTAAGTGCTGCTGAAAGCCGTCGATAATGTTTTGTCGGGTGGCCTGCTCGTCACTCAGCACCCGCAGATGCAGATTAAACGCAGTGTCAGTGTCTGCTCCGCC
>JBAUIB010000406.1:0-18628 GCA_049680585.1 Phormidesmis sp. | reverse complement strand
TGTCCTTTCCCGGCAGGTCGATATTGGCGACTTTGTCGAGTCGGGTGCGACGCTTTTAGAACTTGGCGATCTCGGCACGCTGGAGGTCAGCGTCCAGGTTTCTGAGCTAGATATTGCCCGGCTGGGTATTGGTCAGTCTGCTCAGGTTCAGCTCGACGCCTATCCCAATGAAGGCACCCTAGTCGGGCAGATTATGCAGATTGCGCCTGTGGCCGATACCACCTCGCGGCTGATCCCGGTGCAGGTGAGCCTTCCGAACCCCGACAGGCGGATTGGCAGCGGGCTGCTGGCGCGGGTGCAGTTTACGCCTGAGCAGTCAGCGCAAGTGGTGGTCCCGGCTGACGCCCTGGCCGTTGGCAAGGCGGGAGATACGGTATTTGTCATTGAAGGAGAGGGAGAGCAGGCGATCGCCGTGGCTCGCGCCGTCACGGTAGGGGCGCGAGGGCAAAATCAGGTGGAAATTCTCTCGGGGTTAGCGCCGGGGGAGGCGTTTGTGGCGCAGAGCGATCGCCCCCTGACTTCCGGGCAGGCCGTACGACTCAGCATTCTCTCCGATTCAACGCCTGAAACACTATCTGAGCCGACAGCCCAGCCAAAGTCTCAGCAGGATATCCCATAAATGGTACAGCCCTCTGCTCAATCCTCTGTACCACCCAACAAAGATGCTTCAGGCAGTTTTGGTCCGGGCAGTTTTAGTTTAAGCAGCGTTGCGATTCGGCGGCATATCGCGACGCTGACGCTGACAGTCGCAGTCATTGTTCTCGGCTTGTTCTTTGTTCAACAGCTACCGGTTGATTTGCTGCCGTCGATTACCTATCCGCGCATTGGCGTTAGGGCAGACGCGCCAGGGGTTTCTCCAGAGGTCGCCGTTGATGAGGTCACCCGTCCGCTAGAGCAGGCACTCGCAGCGACAGAAGGCGTTGTGCAAGTGGTCTCTCAAACCCGAGAAGGCAGAATTAGTCTGGACTTGTATTTTCAGCCCGGCGGTAATATTGACCAGGCACTCAATGATGCCACCGCTGCGCTCAATAGAGCCCGCGATCGCCTGCCCGATACCGTCGGTCAGCCCCGACTGTTTAAGTTTGATCCCTCTCAGCTACCGGTCTATGAAATTGCGCTGACATCCCCCTCACTGCAAGGGGTTGATTTGAGAGTGTTTGCCGATCAGGAGCTGGCTCGCGAACTCAACACAGTGCCAGGAGTCGCGAGTGTCGATGTCTCAGGGGGCGTTCAAGAAGAAATTCGAATTAACCTTGATCCGGCGCGGCTACAGTCGTTGGGACTAGGGATAAATGACGTATTAGACGCGCTTTCAGAACGCAATCAGGACACTGCTGGCGGGCGCATTCAAGGCCCCAACGAAGAGCCGCTAACACGCGTGGCGGGCCGCTTTGAAAAAGCTGACGATATTCGCACGCTGATTTTCGAGGTAGGCAATGAAGACGGTGATACGGTCCCGCTACAGCAAGTTTACCTGCGAGACTTTGCAGAGGTGATTGATGGCACCGAAGAACAGCGTATTTTTGTCGATCTCAACGGTGAGCCAGCGGTAAAGCTGAGCATTCAAAAGCAGCCAACAGCAAATACCGTCACGGTGGTCGAGGGCATTAAGCAGCGACTAGCAGAGTTGAAACAATCGGGCGTGATCCCCGCCGATCTGGTGCTTAATGCCACACTTGATGAGTCTGTTTTTATTCAAAATGCGATTCGTAATGTGGCTGTTTCTGGCTTGATAGGGGCGGTATTGGCGGCGATCGCTGTTCTCCTTTTCCTCGGGTCCCTCCGGCAAACCTTCATTATTGTCGTCGCCATTCCACTGGCGACGCTGGTTGCCATTTTGCTAATGGGGATGTTCGGCCTTTCTTTAAATGTGTTTAGCTTAGGCGGTTTGGCTTTAGGCGTTGGCATTGTGGTGGACAACGCTATTGTCATGCTAGAGAACATTACTAAAGGCGTAGAAGGCAGTGACAAACCAGTGCTGCGTCAGGCCGAAGCCAGTAGCCGCGAGCTAGAGTCGGCTTTGTTTGCCTCGACGACGACAAACTTGGTAGCGGTGCTACCCTTTTTGCTAATTGGCGGTTTTATCTCGCTGTTGTTTAATGAGCTGGTGCTGACTGTGAGCTTTGCAGTCGCGGCTTCGCTGATGGTGGCGCTGACGGTAGTGCCGATGCTGACCTCTCGGCTGCTGGCAGTGCGGCGATCAAGCGGGGTGAGTCAGCTTTGGCTGATTCGTCAGTTTGACCAGCAGCTGCAGGGAGCAACCCGGCAATACGGCCAGCTGCTGGGTTGGGTGCTACAGCGGCGGATTTTGACAATCGCGATCGCCCTGCTTATTTTCGGCGGCGGCAGTCTGCTGATGGTGCGCCAAATTCCCCAAGAGATTTTGCCGAGCATTGCCACCGGCCAAGCAAACCTGCGGGTACAGTTTCCACCCGGAACAACTCTAGAAGAGAATCGCCGGGTCATGAGCGCAGTCGATCAGCTATTGCTAGCGCAACCTGAGACAGAATATGCCTTTACCACCTCAGGCGGTTTTCTCTTTGGCAATAGCAGCAGTGAGAATGCCCTGCGGGGGACCAGCACCTTGACGCTGGCACCAGGAACAGATGTAGAAGCGTTTAGCGATCGCCTCAACACAGAATTTAATCAGTTCAACCTGGTTCAAACCCGACTGCGGCTTTCTCCGGGCTCAGTGCGCGGTCTCATTCTCAGCAACTCTCCAGTGCGCAGCGATGTAGACGTTATTTTGCAGGGCAATTCCCCTGCGGCGTTAGCGGAAGCGGGTAAGCAGGTGCTAGCCGCATTAGACGCGCAGGCCACACTCGCAAGCTACTCGCCCGACGCCGATCCGCCCCAGCCAGAAGTGCAGATTCGCCCCGACTGGGAACGCGCCGCCGACCTTGGCCTCTCTGCTGAAGCGATTGGCCGCACGGTGCAAACGGTGCTGTCAGGATCAGTGCCCACTCAGCTCCAGCGCGGCGATCGGCTGGTAGACGTGCGAGTACAAACGCCTGATGCCCTGGTGCAAAATCTGGCTGAGCTGGCTCAACTGCCGCTGCTGAACGGTGACAACCAGACCGTGCGGCTTGGCGATGTGGCTGATATAGAAGACGGCCAAGCACCCGGTGAAATTCAGCGCATCAGTCAGCGGCAAGTCTTCATCATTGAAGGAGATTTAACGGAAGGTGCGAGCTTAGGAGAGGCGCTAGCAGAGCTGGATGGGATTATGCAAACGCTAGCGCTGCCCGAGGGCATTACTCGTCTGCCCAGCTTTAGCGCCCAGAGCAACGCGGCCATTCAAGATGGGCTCGGCATCTTGGGCGGACTGGCAGCTTTTTTAGTCTTTACGGTGATGGCGGTGCAGTACAACTCGCTGATCGATCCGCTGGTGATCATGCTAACGGTGCCGCTAGCGTTGGCGGGTGGCATTTTGGGTCTGTTTATCACGCAGACGGCGATTGGGGCGACGGTAATTGTGGGCGCGGTGCTGCTGGTCGGCATTGTGGTGAACAACGCGATTATTTTAGTCGAGCTGGCCAATCAGATTTATGAGCAAGAGCAGTGTGATCGGGCGATCGCTATTTGCAAAGCCGCCCCGCAGCGCCTGCGACCTATTCTGATGACCACGATTACCACAGTATTGGGCATGTTCCCGCTGGCGCTGGGCATCGGTCAGGGCTCTGAGTTTTTACAGCCGCTGGGCGTTGTTGTTTTTTCGGGCCTATCGCTGGCGACGCTGCTAACGCTATTTATTGTTCCTTGCTTTTATACGCTGTTTCATAGGTCGTCTCACGAGTCATTTTAGGAATCGTTTCAAGAGCGCGATTGACTTTGCTGGCCAACAACAACGCTGATGAGTACAATTGCGATTCCGATTAGCTGAATTGCTGTCAATGTTTCCTGCAAAAAGATGTAACCGATCAGGGTGGCTACTACAGGACTCAACAATCCCAAATACGAAACGGCTGTGGCGCTGAGCCGACTAATCCCTCGAAACCAAAGGGCGTATGCTAGTCCGGTGCCAATTAACCCCAGATAGATGAAGCCCCACAGATTTGTTCGACTCACTTCCGTAAACGGCCCCTCTGTTATTAATGCCACTGGCAGCAGCATGAGTCCGCCGATAGCTAACTGCCAGGCGGTAAAAACAATCAGAGAGACCGGCGGCTGCCATTGCTTCACTAGCACTACGCCTAGTCCCATCGCGCCCGCCCCGGCGATCGCTGCCAAAACCCCGATGCTATCCAGCTGTGCCTCTGGACCCAGCACCAGCAGCCCCACGCCGATAAAACCCGCGATCGCCGCTACAATCGCCAGCTTAGAAGGCTTCGTATGGAGTATTAGCCAAGCAAACAGCACTACCAACAGCGGCTGAATCGCCCCGGCGGTAGCCGCGACCCCACCCGGCAAACGATAGGCGGCAACAAACAACAGCGCCTGAAAAACGCCAATATTCAGACCTCCCAAAATCAACATACGCCCCCACCAAATGCCCTGAGGCAGCTTTCTCAGGCCAATAGTCAGCAGCAGACCGATAGGCAGTGATCGCAAGGAAGCCACCAGCAGCGGATGTCCCGGCGGCAAGAATTCAGTCGCTACGATGTAGGTCGTCCCCCAGGAGATCGGCGCTAAGGCCGTTAATAGGATGTCGAACAAGCGAGCGTTAGATGAGTGAACGTTAGAAGGCCGCATAATTTATCTCGATACTAAGATACTTTATGAAAAGATTCTAGCATTTACCTCGATGTTAAGACACTTAGCGTCGAGATTTATTGAGGGCGTGAATGCTAAACTTGTGAGTGCCGATCCCTCAGACACCCGATACTCATGGCTTCCGATGCAGTTGACAAAATTTTGGCGCAGTGGCAGAGGGAGCGCCCCGATCTAGATGTTTCGCCGATGGGCACTATCGGCAGGACGACACGGCTGGCCAGCTATCTCAAAAAAGCTATTGGCGAGACATTTTCAACCTTTGAACTGAACCCTGGTGAGTTTGACGTGCTGGCTACGTTACGCCGTTCTGGTCATCCCTATCAGCTTTCGCCGACTGAGCTGTTCAAGTCGATGATGGTGTCCTCAGGCACGATGACACACCGGATTGATCGGCTAGAGGCGGCTGAGCTGGTAGAGCGTGTGCCTGATCCGAGCGATCGCCGAGGCACACCCATTCGGCTAACTGACAAAGGCTTTGACCTGATTGAAAAAGCCGTCACAGCGCATGTTGAAAATGAGCACCGCATTCTCAGCGCGTTAGATGCCTCAGAATTGGAGAGCTTGACGCAACTGCTTCGCAAGCTTTTAGTTTCGCTAGAGAAATAGAAGGCAGTCAAACACTAGACAGTTTATGAGAAACGATTAGTGGAGTGTAGCCAGTAGGGGGGTGCGGTCACTCACCGTCAGATCGCCTCCCAAACAATTGACACCTTTAAAAGGATACTGATACTCTGTTCTTTAAGGTTGTTGTGCGGTAGCAATACGGCAGCAACAGCCCTCCGCCCCGAAAAATTTAGTCGCTATCGGCATTGGGTGCAACCAACGCCGATAGCTCGCCCCGCACGCTGAGGTTACCAGCATGGGAGTTACGGCAATGATGCCATAGCCACCCTGACTTTTGGCAAGTTCTTTTTGCGAGTTGGGTTGGCTATCTTTTTCGTGGCTTTCTTCCACACCTTCACAGGAGAAAACCATGAAACCCCACAACTTTATAGCTGATCGGCCTTCGAGCGCCGATCAGCAACTCAGAACAGTGCCATCTAATAAACGGCAGAGTAAACGACAGAGTGAGCTGCTGACGATGACCTCTGGCAGCAGTTCGCCCGAGCGGATTCGGCATATTTTACTAGGCAATGCTGGCAGCGTACGGCAAACGATTCATTTATTGCACACGCTAGGCTACTCGGAGACAGTGCTGTGGAGTCCGGTCATGGCAGTAGAAGAGCCGCTAGTGATCACGCCCGCGCAAGGGGAAGCAATGAGTTTGTTGATTCGGCAGATATAGGTTTGATTTGTCCGGGTTTGTTTGGGTTCGTCAGGGAATGGGTGATCGCTGCTGTTGATAGCTTTGATGACGATCACTCAATCCCACAATCCTGAGAAGAGTCTGGCTAATCCGGTTAAGATAAGATTTTAACCGTTGTCAACGGATAGATAGCGTGCAGCGAATAGATATCAAAGCAGCTCAAGCCGAAATTGCTCAGCTCCTAGCGCACGCCTTGCGAGGAGAGGAAATTATCATTACCCAAGATAATCGTCCCATTCTGAAGCTGACTCAAGTTTTACCGATGCCTAAGCGACGGCAGCGAGGCAGCGCCAAAGGACAGATTTGGATGGCACCTGATTTTGATGAACCTCTTGAAGATTTTTCTGAGTACATGGAATGAAAATACTCTTAGATACTCATACCTTTCTTTGGTTTATCAACGATAGTCCCAGCATCAGCAGTGATGTCGCCGAGCTACTGGAGTCTGATGTCGATCTATTGCTTAGTATTGCTAGCCTTTGGGAAATTGCTATCAAAGTGAGTATTAGAAAACTAACTTTACCCGACAATTATGAACTGTTTATTCCTCAGCAAATCGCCCTGAACGATATTGAAATCTTGTCGATCTCCCTCGAGCATTTAATGGCTGTTGCTAACTTACCTCTTCATCACCGCGATCCATTTGATCGACTACTCATTGCCCAGGCAATAACTGGAGATGTTCAAATTGTTAGCGCGGATAGCAAGTTTGACCACTATGAAGTCAGTCGAAGATGGTAACTCTAGTACGAACTTTGACAGGTGGAAGAGAATCTCTCTTCTAATGAAGCTAGAGGGAGGCAAACCAGGCGTACATGACGTGTTTAGCTGAGATGCACTCTAAGCGCAGTTACGCTCGCCCCACTCAGGCAGACCGCGATCGCTATTCGCCCCAACCCGGCATTGAAAAGGGCGAACCATCCGCTCAGGCATATAGCCGTAATGCACATACCCATTGAGATTGGCACTGTCAGCAAAGCTCACCAGTCCTACGCTAGGACAGTTCTCAATGAGCTGAGCAGCCATCTGGTTCATCAGCACCGATGAAGCCATGATACTAGCAGCCCCCCCGCCAGCAACGGTAAAGCTAATCAGCTCAGAGCGACCGGCAGGCCCATTCTGATAGCCGTGATCATCACGGCGACGCTCCCTAATTTGCGTATTAGCCACCCCTCTGATCTGACTTTCGACCTGTGAGAGCGCAACATCACAGCTCCGCCGAGGCTGCACTGCAATCGGAGCCACAAAGCTCATCAAATCCGAGCGTACCCAAACGTCTCCGCTAGGCGTGACTGACGAGACCGGCTGAACCTGATACCAGACATAGCCTGCGCTATCTGTTTGCTGATCAACAATGCTGTGCTGGCTGCCATTTCTAGCCGTCGCTCGAACATCCGCGGCGGTAGAAGGACTATCGCGAAGATTGGCAACGCCGCCCTCTAGCGTAGTCGAAATCCAGCCACGTTCGGGACGGGCAAAAGCGCTTTGAGTAAGGCTTAGCGCTGTTGTCAAGCTCACTATAGCGAACAGCCCTGTTAAGAAGCATTTCATAACGATTTTCTAGCTCTATGTCATCCATTCGTAGTTTATCAATGATTAGGAAACTACAAAACTACGTGGTATAGCAGTCGCCACTTTGGTCTGAACATCGAAAAGGCTAGAGTCAACTGCCAATCGACTCTCAAGTGTCTAAATCTGTCTAAATCTATAGCGTTTCTCACTTGGCTTGAATACGATTATTCTGGTGGAAGCCTTGCAGAACAACAGGCCAAGTGACTCGCGTTACCCGAATGCATCCGAGTAACGCTATATGTGGCGACTGCTATAGCTGCGCGAGCTGAAGATTGCTATCCAGAAAAGTGTTGCCTAGAAGATTGCTGCCCATAAGGGCACAGGTTCAAAAGAACGCAGCGATCGCACTCAGGCTTACGGTAATAACAACAGTTTTGCCCATGCAGCATCAGCACCTCATGATTGTCATACACCTGCTGCGCCGACCACCCCACCGGTAGCTGCGCTTCAAGCACTTTGTGCGCTGGCCCGACAGCCACCTTTTCATCAATTAGCCCGGTGCGCATCGCGACTCGATGATGATGACTATCGACCGGCAGCGCCCGTTTTCTCAGCGTACTAAAGGCCAACACCGCCGCGCTCGTTTTTGGTCCCACCCCTGTCAATGTCTCCAACCAAGCTCTCGCCGCCTCTACCGGCATCTCTTCTAAAAACTCAACCGAAAGCTCGCCTCTTTGCACCGTGATCTGCTGCAACACCTGCTGAATGCGCGGCGCTTTTTGCTCCGGCCAAGTGCAGGGTGCGATCGCCGCCTGCACCGCTTCAGTGTCTGCGTCACGCACCGTCTCCCACGTTGGGAAAGCCGCCTTTAGCTGTTTAAAAGCGCGGCCCGAGTCTTTGTTCTTTGTGCGGTGAGAGAGCAGAGAAGACACCAGCTCGCTGAGCGGATCGAGAGTGTGAAAGTAAGCAATGGGGCAGCCGTACTCTTTGCACAGGCGCTGATGAATTGCGATCGCCTTTTGGCTCAAGTCAGCGGCTAACAAATCGAGTTGCAAAGCAATCTCCCAAAACGTTTAAAGACGAGCCTACCGACCATCGGGGAGAGAAACGTCTATCAAAAGATGTTTTTCCTAGCAAATCGTAACATCTAGAAAAAGATTTCAGATAAATAGAAGATAAAAACATAGTGCTTGAGAGGGAGGCTAAATCTGTCACCTTATTGGCATTATTACCATTATAACCTGCCCATCTGTCACTGTTTGCACGTTTTATCAAATTTCCCAGCAGGCTTAGATTCTGTGATCAAAATTTCTGTTTTGACCCTAACTCGAAACCGCAGCCATCATCTAAAAAATCTGCTCAAAGGGCTGGCTCACTCTAGCCGACTGCCAGACGAATGTATTGTCGTTCATATGAACGAAGCGGCTCACGCTATGGGCACTTGGCCTTTTAGCTGTGAGCACTACGCCTACAGCCACCCACAAGAATTGCCTCTAGCCGCTGCTCGCAACGCTGCTGCCTGCCATGCCGCTGGTGACATCTTGATATTTCTAGATGTAGACTGCATTCCTGCTCGTGAGATGGTGGCTGAGTATGAAAAGGCTTGTCAACAAGTTCCGCAGGCGATCGCAATGGGAAACGTTCACTATCTATCCCACACCATTCGTGACAACTGGACAGAAGACCAATTACTGGCCCAAAGCACGCCTCATCCCAAAAGAGACATTACCGCCGTCGCAGCCCTCACCCCAGAAAACAACTACGGCCTGTTTTGGTCTCTCTCTTTCGCACTCCATCGCCCCCTCTTCGATCAGCTAGGCGGCTTTAGCGAAATCTATCCCGGCTACGGCGCAGAAGATACCGACTTTGCCTGGAAAGTAAAGGCGCAAGGCATCGAATTGCGTTGGGTGCCGCAGGCGTTGGCCTTTCATCAGTTTCACACCAGCACGGTTCCCCCGTGGCAGCACCTTACCAGCATTGTTCACAATGCCAGCATTTTTTACGAGCGCTGGGGAGAATGGCCGATGGGCGGCTGGTTGAGCGTTTTTGCAGAAGAAGGATATATTGATTGGGACCGTGAAAGTGACCATATTGCAATCATTCGCCTGCCCGCACTGGCCGCGCACACTGTTTAGCGATGTGAACAATATGATCAGCCGCTCGGCGAGGCGCATTCTCATCTTGTAAACAATGCCAGGCAGAATAATCTAAAGATCTTGTTTGATTCCAGATCGCACCCCAATCTAAGCGCTGCGGCCAAGTGGGTACAACAATACCCAACCCCAAGGCGCGAATCGTCTCTGCCTTGCACTGCTGCTCGGCAAACGGTCGCTCGGCTGGAATAAACACAGACGGTACGCCAGCAGCGCCAATCTCCATTATTGAATTATGGCCCGCATTGGCAATGACTAAATCGGCGTAGCAAAGATAAGGCCAAACGTCTTCCACTACGCCGTGACAATGTATGTTTTCCATCGATTCTTCTATTGGTTCTGTCATCAGCGCTTCCCTCGGCAGATGGTCCCCGAGTAAATGCCACTGCCAATGAGGCGTGATCGCTGCTGCTACCGCGATTTTTTGCGGCGTAATGTCAGTGCCGCCAAAGCCGGTCATGACCAGCACGTTAGGTTTGTGATCACTATAGCCAGCAGGCGCTACACGGGCTCTCTTTTTCCCTGAGAACCGACAGAACCCACCGCTGTAGAGCGTCTTTTGCCGAATCCACTCAGGGCAGTCAGCTTGTTCCATCTGAGCTGAAAATGGTGCCCACAGAGAGCAGGCCCATTCATAAGCTAAGCAGTGTCCCTTATCCCACCTTTCGCCATGCTGCCGCGCATAAAGACTCGGAATGCCGCACATCCGCGCCAAAATAGACGCTTCTAACCCCACATCAACCACCAGCAAATCCGGCTGCCAACGGCTCAAAAATGAAACCATCGCCAGCGTAAAGGCCGCATTGCCCCCGTGGTTGACCAAAAAATCGTGATAGTCGCGAGCGGTCTGCTCCTGCATAAACGCTAGCGGAGAGGGCGGTGCAAATCCAGGTACGCTCACGCATTCAACATCCCTGTCAAGATCAGCAAGCGGCGGCGGGCCGTCCATTCCAACAACCGCTAAATGAGTATCCACAGGGAAGTAAGGCGCGATCGCCTCAAATCGACGACAGTGCCCCGAGCCCTGTAAGTTTAGATAAAACGCAATTCTCACCATCTAGGTCGCAACTCCAAACCTCTACGTCGCCATGCCTAAAAGCGGCACCGGAGCTAGCCCGCCCGCTTGGGGGGTTGGCTGCACTAAGGCAAACTGTCGCTGTACTAGCTGCCGGTACAAGCGCTCGTAGCCATCGATCATCGAATCAATATGACAAAAAGAAACGGCCCGCTGGCGGCAGTCATGGCGAGAGAGAGTGGCAGCTTTTCCAACGGCCTCTGCTAAGGCATCTACCGTTTTTTCTGTGACGACAACGCCGCTGCGCTTATCTAAGATCTCTTTGGCCGCGCCGCGATCAAAGGCAGCGACAGGTGTGCCCGAGGCGAGCGCTTCTGCATACACGATGCCATACGGCTCTTCCCACATCGGTGTGTTGACAAATACGCTCGCTCGCGACAGCGCTTGTTTTATACCGCTGTGAGAAAGATGACCCAGGTAGTGGACGCGATCGCCTGCCAGCAAAGGCAAAACTTGTTCTTTAAAGTATTCTGGATTTCCAACTGGCCCGGCGATTTGAATTGAGTAGCCTGCCTTCAGGGCCGCCTGAATTGCCAGATGCGGCGCTTTTTCGGGCACAATCCGGCCATACCATAGCGCCTGCTCAGAGAGCGGCTGAGCCACAAAGGGCCAACTGTCGATATCAATACCGTTGTAGACAACGTCTGTTGAAATCAACGAACCCCACTCACGCGCCAAACTGTTAGACACCGCTACCGCCGCTAGTTTTCCAGATGCATTATGAGCATTCGCATCGCTAACTGCCGCTGCTAGCTCCTCATAAGGTGGGGTATGCAGCACCATCAGCATTGGCACAGTCAGCTTGGCCGCACTCATCAGTAAAGAGGGATGCAGCGCGTTGTTGTGAACAACATCGAACTGACCGTGAGAAATTTGTCTAATAACCTTTGCATAGGCCCGTTTGTTACTAACCTCCTGTTTCTCTACTAAGGCTTTTGGCCGAGGTCGAGGCGTAGAAAACGCCCTTTCAAGGCAAGGCGATAAACCCAGGCTAGGGTCGGAGTCACCGCTGGCAAACAGCGTTACCTCGTGCCCTCTTTCAATTAGCTTTTTGGCGAGCCACCAAGTGTGAGATTCCATTCCCCCGGCAAAGGGTTCGGCAATCGGATAGTGTAGCAGTCCAACAATAGCGATTTTCATCTGCGCTCTTTATCTGTGAAAATATTTGAGAGAATTACGGCTTCCAGCAAACTGCGGCTTGAAAAGGAACGGCCTCCTTTTTCCAAGTCGCGTTTGCAAAAGTTGTTTGTTAAGAGCGCTTTGAATGAAAGATTGTTATCTCGATCTAGATGATATGGGTCTAAGGGGTGATATTCCCCGCCCAGACGCGATCGCCACAGCGAGTGAAAAATATAATAGTCTTTCCAGGAAATATAAAGGACATTTCGAGGATTAGATATCTGTCTTAAGGCAAAGCTTTCGGCTGTTTGGCGCAGATGATACGCTTCTTTACAGAAGGCAGCTCAAGCCGCAGGGGTATATGCCGATTTTTTGGCCTTGCTGGCAGCAAACGAGTGTATCAAAGCCTGGAACTGAGGACGATGGCGGATAGCGTCCAGGTCCGAATCGGTTTGAGCCATCTTGAGCGATTCGGCGGTATCGTCTAGCTCAAGCGCGCTTTCCAGTGACATTAGCGCATTCCCTATGCGGTTTAGCTTTATGTAGCTACAGGCAGTGTTGTAGAGCGCCTTGTAGTGCATGGGTCTGAGAGTCAGGACTTGGTGGTAAACGGCGATCGCTTCCTCATAGCGACCGAGTTGAAATAGCGCGTAGCCTTTGTTGTAGAGCGCTTCGTATTTGTCAGGTTTGATGGCGATCGCTCTGTTGTAAGCCGCGATCGCCTCTTCGTAGCGTCCCAAGTCATCTAGCGCATAGCCTTTATTATTGAGCGCTGCATGGTCGTTTGGCTGCATCTCAAGGGCCTGATCGTAAGCGGCGATCGCATCTTCGTAGCGAGCAGACTCGTGTAGCAAATTGCCTCGATTGTAGAGCACCGTGTTGTAGAGCGCATCTGGATCATCTGAGTGACTGTCAAAGGCTTCGCTATAGGCGATCAGCGCCTCCTCGTAGTGGCCTGCGCTGAAGAGATCTTTGAATAGATTTTTGTCTCGGCTAGGATGTTGTAGAGCGCGTTTTGGTAGGCATTGGGAGGGGGTTCCTGTAAAGTCTTTTGAGTCTTTTAAGATCTGCTCTTGAGCACCTGCTTTGATGCGTTCGCAAGGGCGTTCTGTAGAGTTGTCGTCCGGATTGATCGAGAGAACTTGATTGTAGGCAGCGATGACCGCCTCCGTTTCGATCAGGTCAAATAGCGAATAGCTGCTACGGTTCGGTTTGTGATCAGGTGCTTCCGCGATCGCTGCACCGCCGTAACCTAAATGATGACCCAAGTTTAATAGTGCATAGCCTTTGGCAAAACATGCATTTTCGTTCGTGCCAAATCCCTCGTGCGGCCTTAAGGCTTGAACAAGTAAAGAATATAGATGTAAGGAATCGTCGTTGTCCATTGTTCTGACGCCTAGTCCCTGCGCTTATCCCTTTTCACCGTTCTTTTCGATCATTAATTCGCTCAATAATTTTCAGTATCGCGGCAGGGGCCTGTGTCTGATTTTTTACCTATGCCAGTATTTAATCTGTCGTTTGCACTCGCGGTAATGTTCCCGGCCTTTCTGCCTTGAAAAGACGCTTTTTATTGGAAAATGGCTGATTGTGCGGAGGCGACGATACACTTATTTACAACTTGGGCTTAAAGCTGTAAAAAAACGAAAAATATAGAAACTGAAGATATATCAAAAGAGCGATGTCTATCAAAATTAAAGATCTATCGACTGAGCCGTCTATTCTGGTCGCATCTCATAACCAAAATGCTGAAAACCCTCTTTGGCACGCTCAGCATCAGTGCCTTTATTGGAGTGACATTCCGCAGGGGCAGCTGTTTCGATACGATCTGGAGCAAGATCGCTATGAAAAAATCTACAGCGGCAAGCCAGTCGGTGGCTTTACGATTCAGGCAGATGGGTCTTTGCTGCTGCTGAAGGCAAAAGGGACGGTTGAAATTTGGCGTGAAGGCAGGATGATAACGGTAATTCCTGAGATTCCCGAGGCCAGAGATACACGCTTTAACGATGCGATCGCCGATCCCAAAGGCAGAGTGTTTTCAGGTACCATCGCCAGCGATCGCGCCGCCGGACATCTCTATCGGATAGATATGGATGGTTCTTATCAGGTCGTGGTTGAAGATGTGAAACTGCCGAACGGCATGGCTTTTTCTGCTGATCACAAGCATTTTTTCCTCACCGATTCAGACCGCCGCCACATCTACCGGTTCGACTACGACGTAGACAGCGGCCAGCTCAGCAATCAACACACGCTGATCACGATTCCAGAGGGCGAGGGCGTCCCTGACGGGCTGACTATTGATGCAGACGGCTATCTCTGGTCGGCGCGCTGGGAAGGGGGCGGCGTCTATCGCTACGACCCGGACGGAACAGCCGTGATGAAACTCAAGCTACCAACGGCCAAGGTTAGCTGCGTGAGCTTTGGCGGCAAAAACTACGAGCGACTATTTATTTCGACCGCAGGCGGCGACGGTGCTCAAAACCAGCCGGCAGATAGCCAGCCGACAAATGAAGCGACGAATAGTGAGGATGCGGCGGGAAACCTGTTTCACTTTTGCGCGGGCGTGAACGGGCGGCCAGAGTTTTTCTCCCGCGTTCAGCTAAACACGTTTTTATCGGGTCCGGAGATCGGGCGGCTGTAGATGAGGGCGAGCCGACACCTAGCTTGCAAGTTTTCTCTGACAAATCTTTTTTCCAAAAGCGTCAGGCGAAAAAGGGCTGAATCGCTTTAGCCACACTCAGCACGGCCAACGTATAGCATCGTTTGGGGAGAGATTCGCAGCTTTATTTAGCGCTTTTAATAGGGATTTGTGTAAAAAAGCAGATGGCAAACGCTAGATAATTATGGTTAAAATGACCATAATTCATTTAATGCTAGCGGCAGCGCTATTGAAGCTTATGGTTTTTATTCAAGACGGTGTAGTAGAACCGAAGACAAGGGGGGAGCGCTCTACTGAGTTAACCTCGATAGAGCGGGAGTCGCTATCGGTCGCGCCGAATGAATATGGGTTGCTGACGGATCTGTATCAGCTGACGATGTCGGCTTGCTATGTGGGTGAAGACATCCAGCAGACGCCTGCTAGCTTTGAGCTGTTTACCCGCCGCTTGCCTGAGGGCTATGGCTATTTGGTGGCAATGGGACTAGCGCAAGGGCTGGACTATCTAGAACGGCTGAGCTTTAGCCCAGCGCAGATTTTGCACCTGCAAGAGACGGCGGTTTTTGGGGATGCGCCTGATAGCTTTTGGGGGCTGTTGGATGGCTTTCGCTTTGACGGCGATGTGTGGGCGCTGCCGGAAGGGACGCCGGTTTTTGCAAATGAGCCAATGCTGCGAATAGAGGCCCCGCTGTGGCAGGCGCAAATCGTCGAGACCTATTTGCTCAATGCCCTGAACTATCAGACCTTGGTGGCGACCAAGGCCGCGCGGCTGCGGCAGGTGGCTGGGCCGACGGCTAAGCTATATGAGTTTGGGACACGGCGAGCATTTAGCCCCCAAGCCTCACTGTGGGCAGCACGCGCGGCGATCGCAGGCGGACTCGATGCCACCTCAAACGTACTGGCCGCGCTCAAACTAGGCCGTCAGCCAGTGGGCACAATGGCCCATGCGCTGGTGATGGCGATCGCCGCCTTAGAAGGCAGTGAAGACGAGAGCTTTGAAGCGTTTCACCGCTATTTTCCAGGTGCGCCCTTGCTGATAGATACCTACGATACAGCGGCGGCGGCGGCGCGACTGGCGAAAAATGTCGCCGATGGGATGACGCTTAACGGCGTGCGGCTCGATTCCGGCAATTTGGCTGAGCTGTCTAAAACTGTGCGATCGCACCTACCGGAGACACCCATTTTTGCCAGCGGCGATCTCGACGAATACGCGATTGCCGCACTGCAGCAGCAAGAGGCCTGCATCGACGGCTATGGCCTGGGCACGAAGCTGGTGACAGGCTCACCGGTCAACGGGGTGTACAAGCTGGTCGAAGTGAATGGCACCCCGGTGATGAAAGAGTCGAGTGGCAAGGCGACCTATCCGGGGCGCAAGCAAATTTTTCGCCAGTACGAGGACGATCAGGTGGTGAGTGATCGCCTAGGACTGACAATAGAAGGCGCAATGCCCGGCGAAATTCCCTTGCTACAGCGGGTCATGCATGACGGCATCCGCCTCTCGCCCCCTGAAAGCCTCGATGCCATTGCCCAAAGAACAATGGATCAAGTCAGTGCCCTGCCGCCGACTGTCCGACAACTGCAAAACCCGCAGACGCTGCCCGTTGAGATTTCGCATGGACTCAGCAGCTTGACACAAGCAACGCAGCAAAAGTGATCTGTAAACCCTACTTATGAATACCCCTATGCGAGTTGCGCTTTTTGGTACCAGCGCCGATCCACCGCACCTAGGACATCAAAGCATTTTGATTTGGCTAGCTCAAACGTTTGATCAAGTCGCAGTCTGGGCGGCTGAAAATCCGTATAAGCCCAAGCAGTCGCCGCTGAGCGATCGCGCCCAAATGCTCAGGCTGATGATCGAGGCGCTACCGCCTAACCTGGCCAGCAGCAAAGTGTCGGTCCATCAGCATTTGAGCGATCGCTATAGCGTTTATTCAATTATGCGGGCACGTCAGTGCTGGCCTGAGGCAAAATTTAGTTTGGTTGTCGGTGCAGATTTAATCGCGCAGTTGCCCAAGTGGTATCAGGCGCAGGCAATATTTGAGCAGGTGGAGATCTTGGTGTTTCCTAGACCTGGCTATGCAATTGACGGACCGGCCCTGTCGGCTTTGCAGCAAGTGGCGAATGTGGCGATCGCCCATCCTCAAAATCAGTACGATGTCGCCTCTAGCCGCTACCGGCAAAACAAATGCAGCGCCGTGCCCCACGATCTCCCTCCCGTCATCCGGGACTACATTAACGAACGCGACCTCTACCCATGTCTTCAAACCCCCTCGGCTCATCCCCAAACCCAGCTGTCAGCACACCGATAAAGCCCGCTTTACCCGAGCTGGCGGATTTTAAAGTGGGCGTAGATACCGTTATTTTTTCAGTCGATACTGAGAAAAATCGGCTGTTGGTGCTGTTGGTGATGCGGCATGAAGAGCCCTACAGCGGCTACTGGAGCTTGCCGGGAACGCTGGTGCGCGTTGGCGAATCGCTAGAGTCCGCAGCTGATCGCGTTCTCACCGAAAAAATTCGCGTCAACAATCTTTATTTGGAACAGCTATTTACCTTCGGCGGCCCCAATCGCGATCCCAGAGAAGCTAAAGATGCCTACAACATCCGCTATCTCTCGGTCAGTCACTTTGCCCTCGTGCGCTATGAAGATACGGCCCTAATTGCCGATGGCGTCAGCGGTATCGCCTGGTATCCGCTCATTCGCGTCCCCCAACTCGCCTTCGATCACAACCAAATTTTGACCTACGGCTACCAGCGCCTGCGCAACAAGCTTGAATACAGCCCCGTCGCTTTCGATGTGTTGCCCGACACCTTCACCCTCAGCGATGTCTATCAGCTCTATGCCACCGTCCTCGGCGAAGACTTTTCTGACTACTCTAACTTTCGCACTCGCCTTTTAAAGCTCGGCATTTTGCAAGATACCAAAATCAAAACCTCTCGCGGTGCTGGTCGCCCTGCCAGCCTCTACCGGTTCAACGCAGAAGCCTTCAAACCCCTTCAAGACAAACCAATGGTCTTCTTATGAAAATTGCGATCGCCCAGCTCAATCCTACCGTCGGCGACCTCACCGGCAACGCCCAACGCATCCTCAGCGCTGCCCAGCAAGCCGGCCAGCTCGGCGCAGATCTCTTACTCACTCCAGAACTCTCACTGTGTGGCTATCCCCCTCGCGACTTACTCATGCGCCCCAGCTTCATCGCCCAAATGAAAGCGCAGCTACAGGCACTAGCAACCGGTCTGCCCTCTGAGCTGAGTGCACTAGTGGGCATTGCCGAAATGAATAGCGCGGCAGACCATAATGGTGAAAAATCAATGTTCAACAGTATGGCACTTCTCCAGGCCGGCGAGATTAAGACGGTTTTTCACAAGCGCCTGCTGCCGACCTATGACGTGTTCGATGAAGATCGCTATTTTGAATCGGGCACAGATGCTAACAGCTTCATGTATCGCTCGCAGACAGGGCCGGTTCATATCGGGGTGACTATCTGCGAAGATCTGTGGAATAGCGAGACTTTTTGGGGCAAACGAACCTATTCGGTTGATCCGATTCAGGCGCTGGTCAATCAAGGCGTCGATTTGATTGTTAATCTGTCGGCTTCTCCTTTTAGTGTGAATAAGCAGCAGCTGCGCGAGCAGATGATCGCTCACACCGCTCAGGAAAATCACTGCGCAATTGTCTACGTCAATCAGGTCGGTGGCAACGACGATTTAATTTTTGATGGGCAAAGTGTTGCCTACAATTCTCAAGGGGAGTTGGTCAGTCGCGGCGCAGCATTTGAAACAGATTTGCAAGTTTTAGATTTTGATACTGAAACGAAAGAATTAAAGAAAGCAAAGATCAAAGATTTGCCAGCAACAGACGAGGCTGAAATTTGGGCGGCGCTGGTGCTGGGGGTCAAAGACTATGCGCGTAAGTGCGGCTTTAACAAGGCGGTGATTGGCCTTAGCGGTGGGGTGGATTCGGCTTTAGTGGGTGCGATCGCAGCTGAAGCGCTCGGTCCACAGAACGTTCTCGGCGTCCTCATGCCCTCTCCCTATAGCTCTGATCACTCCATTAGCGACGCCGAGCAGCTCGCCGACAATCTAGGCATCCCCACGCA
>JBAUIB010000405.1:0-5393 GCA_049680585.1 Phormidesmis sp. | reverse complement strand
CAATAGCCCCTAAGGTATCGGCAATCGTGCCGTCAAAATCAAATATCAAAAATGCCACGGTATCAAAAGGTACCTAAAAAAGCAAAAACCGGGGGCTCTACTATAATACGGCAAAGACGCGCGCTCTGTGATCTCCCCCCTACGGACGCCTACAGACAGCTCTATCGTGTCTTGATTGAGGCGGATATGAAGGATTGGGCTACTGCCATCGCCCCGATCTCAAAATACTGACAATCAGCCATAGGCCCAAAAACGATGCCGCCGCAAACAGCAAGGAACTAAGCCACTGTAGCTGAGCCGTTTGCTGACTAGTCGAGATAATTGCAGCGCCGATAATCAGCGCCCCGACAACGGTGCTAAAGGCTCGCCGGTTGGCTGCTTGCTCAATGCTGCGTTGAACAGACTCAATGCCTTGAATGTTGAGGTTCCATCGCAGCGTTTCGTCGCTCAGTCGATCTAGCAGAAAGCCTAGCTGACGGGGGGCCGATAGCGACAGATTGCGAAACTCCAGTCCCGTACGCAGCAGCAGTTGGGCAGGGTCATCACCGACTAGCTGCTGCCGGAATAAATCCACCATTAGCGGCTTAATTTCAGCCATTAGATTTATGGATGGGTTAAACTGCCGGGCTGCACCCTCTAGATTGGCCAATGACTTTGTAAACAGTCCAATATTGGCAGGCCACCGCAGATGGTTACGAATCCCTGTTTCGATGACCGCCCCGAATGCTTCTGCTGTATTGAAGCGCTCTAAGGTGATGCCGTAATAGCGACCTAGTAGGCGGCTGTAGTCACTTTCTAGGCGAACTAAGTCCACTGTCTTTAAGGGTTCTGTCAACTGTAGCGTCAGCTGGGCGCACCGCTGAGCATCAGAGCTGACGACGGCTAATACCAGCTCAGTGAGCGTTGCGCGAGTCTGTGGATCGAGGCGGCCCATCATGCCACAGTCGAGAATGGCAACTCGGCCATCTTCTAAATAGAACAGATTGCCCGGATGGGGATCGGCGTGAAAAAAGCCGGTAACAAAATATTGGGAGAGAAAGGCTCGAAATAACAGTGAGGTAATATCCTTTCGTGGGTCTGGTTGAGCAGCGGGCTCACCTGCTATCTGCCCTGCTGCGCTCAAACGCTTAGGAATTGCGGCTTGGAGCAGCGGTTTGCCTTCCAACCATTCCATGACCAGTATTTTCGAGTTGGTTAGAGGCCAGTGAATGAGGGGAACCGTTAGCTGCTTAGAATCTACCCACGGACTTTTGAGCAAATCTTGGCGCAGCTCATCGGTGTAGCGAGCTTCAGTTGTAAAATCTAGCTCAGCGGTGAGGGCTGACTTGAACTCTTCGGCGAGCTCTATAATGTTATAGCGCTGGCCAAATTGGGTGGTAGAGACCAGTCTGGCGATATCTTTAATCAGTGCCATATCGCGCTCTACCTGCGTTTCGATGCCGGGGCGCTGTACTTTGAGGGCGACGGCCTGACCGTCTTTAAGGGTGGCGCGGTGAGTTTGGCCGATAGATCCAGCAGCGATCGCGCTATAGTCAATCTCGGCAAACACCTCATTGGGTGGCCGGTTCATATGCTGCTGGATGTAGCTTTGAATTTGTATGGCGGGCACTGCCGGAACCGTTGACTGTAAGCCGCTAAGCGCTTCAATATACGACGCACTCAGCAAGTCAGGGCGGGTACTCAACAGCTGACCGAGCTTTACATACACAGGCCCAAGCTCAATCAAAATGTTACGCAGTACAGCCGGCGGTGGCAAATCTGGCTCATCTGGAGCGCTACCGGTGAGTAATCGCCGCATGTAGTCCCAGCCGTTGCGCAAAAATACTTCGACAATTTCACGCTGCCGTGAGATCAAATCGGGTGTGAGTATCGAGGGAAGGGGGGAGCGAGGCATAAAAGAGGTAAGTCATAGCATTCTGGTTTGATGCTAGCAACTTTGCCGCAGTAAGCTGCCTTCCGCAGGGTGTCTTTTGAAAATGCCGGGATACAATAATGATGACAATGATGACGGATAGGCACTGAACCCACAATCTTTTTGCTGACAATTTTGTAGTGTTGGAATAGTGTAGGGAGAAAATACCTCACGTTCGTTGTTCCGATTGGTCATTGGTCATTATGGTCCAGGCGACAGCACATCCTCTCACGTTTGATGATTTTGTAGCGTACTATCCAGAAGATGGGAGACGCTATGAGTTGCGCTATGGAGAGATTGTAGAAATGCGGCCCATTGGCCCCCACGAAGAAGTCATTGGGTTTATTCGCAGAAAGCTAGACGTTGAAATTGAGCGGCTGAACCTGCCTTACTTTATTCCCCAGACTTGTTTAGTCAAGCCTCACCGAGAGGGAGAAGGCTATCTGCCAGATATCATTGTTTTAGACCAGGCAAAAGTTCAAGCAGATCCTTTCTGGCCGAAGTATTCGAGCGTTTCGACGGGTGAACCCATTCGATTGATTGTCGAGGTGGTGAGCACTAACTGGCAAGATGATTATTTAATCAAGTTGGCTGAATACGAAAAGCTCGGTGTTTTGGAGTACTGGATTGTTGACTATCGTGCGTTGGGCGGCGTTCGATTTATTGGTTCGCCCAAAACTCCTACCATATGGATATACAACTTAATTGATCGAGAATACGCCGAGGGAAAAGCTTTTCACGAAGAACAGGTGCTGAAGTCGTCTGTTTTTCCACAGCTCAGTTTGGCTGCTGGCCAAATTATCCAGACTGGAAAAGGATAGTACGACCTGAGCCCTAGCAGTTAACGGCATAGCTCTAAGCTCAGCTGCCAAGCTAGATTGTAAACGTTTCAGTATGGCGATAGTGACCTGAAGTTAGCTCAACCTCAAACGATTCTGCGATGAGCGCCCCTCGAATATCAGGTAGCTGAATAAACGTATCGTTGGGCGTAGCACTCACCGTTGCTAAGACATGCTGCTGGCTATTTAGCAGTTTGATCGTGAGCGATTCGGGTAAGTTGCGATCGCCTGTAGTGGGCTGAACCTGTATGCAAGCCCGATAAAGCGTGCCTGTCTCCTGGTGAATAGCCAAGATCAGAACGGCCTCAACATCAGCACTCAAGCGAACGCTCTTGTAGCCTTTGATGAACGTTTCATTGCGTAGGTGATAGACGTTGCGCAAGCGCACAGTTGGATCGCGCGCTGATTCAAATAGCTGAGCTAACGCTTTCCAGTTGGCGTCGAGCGAGCCTTGTAACCATTGACTGAGATGAACGGAAGGCGCGATCACACCGCTCAGATTAATCACTGGATTTAGGCGGCGTTCGGCTACAGAATTCTCGTCAGCTCGGCTGAAGCGGGCGATTAACTGATGTAGTGCATATGCTCTAACCAAAGCGGGCAGGGAGAATGTTGGTGCTGTCTGAGTGATTTGAATATGCAGTAGCGATCGCTGATTGAGTGAATCGAGCACAGAAACAAGCTCAGTCGGCTTTAAAGATAGCGATCGCTGGAAATCGGCTAACGATAAGGCGACCTCTTGAACTGCCAACCAGCTAAGCACGTCCTTCTCTGCTGGTGAAAGGCGATCAAAAGAAGGCGCTAGCAATCGCAAAACATCAGTAAAGAGAACTGACGTCTGTTCTAGAAATTGGTCCACTCGACCATTGAAAATCTCTCGAATCACGCGAGAGGCCGCTTTGAGGGCCAATGGCTGAGCTCTGTAGCGACCGACTAGCGCTAGCCAGTGACCGGTCGAGCCCAACGATTCTGCTCGTAAAAGGCTAACCGCTGCTCGCTCAGAAATTCCGCAGAGCGTGAGCGATCGCACTGGCTCATTGCCTAAGCTGCTACCATAGCGCCCTTGACGTACCAGTTCTGCTGGCGGTTCAATGCCGGTGACGATGAGACAGCTGCGCCGACTCATCACCCCCTGAAAAAAATCACGGTACGCCTCATACCCTGCTCTATATTCTCCAGCCAGCTCCATCGGCTGTAAAACCGCTTCTATCCCCTCTAACACTAGCAAGATTGATCGCTGCGACAGTAGGCTCATCAGCTGAGTGCTTGCTTGAGTAGGGTGAGGAACAATGCCTACCTCCATCAAAATACTCGCACTGAGGTCGTTAGGGGTTGGCTGCGCTTGGAGCGATCGCCGAATGACCCCATCAAACTGCTCACCAACTTGGTAAACCAGTGTCTCGGCCAGCAGCGTCTTTCCTACCCCGCTCAGCCCCCAAATGCCGATCAATCGGATATGACCCTCACCTGCAGTAGCCTCTCGTAACCAATGCTCAGCCTGGGCTAATTCATCTTCATATCCATACATTACAGTGGGAAGCAACGGCATTTTGCTATGGACGCCTGCTTTGAGCGCAGTGTTCCATTCCGGGATAGTCGCCGTCTCCCAAATCCCCAGATTGCTAGCAGGATGATAGTTGATAATAGCCTGCGCTGCTTCGCGATTGTCTAGATCATACTTGTCTAAATTAGGACCCTCTGTATCGTCTGAATCAGACGGTGCTGAAGCACGATCAGTTGACAAAGCTAATATGCTTTGAGCACTCAGCCCATAGGTGGCCAGCTCAGATGCCACCGCCTTATTAGCAGCGACATAGACTTCTATCGCCACCCGAAGATTAGTCTTGCTCACTGGCTGCCGAAAGACACGAGAGAGCTGCTTCCAGAGCTTAGGCGCAACATCGCGCATCAAGTAGTTAGTACTATAGACTGACTCTTCGGACATTTGCTCGTAGGTCAGCCCTCGCAACGTCCCTGCCAGAACAACAATTTCAGGTTCTCGCAAAGATTGGCCAATGGTACTGACAACAGAATCATTCAGCCATCTGAGTACGGCAGTTAAATTCACGTTTTATCCTCACCTGCTGGTAGCGCAGCACCCTGGTTATTTGTGTTCGCCGTAAATCACCGATGGTTGTGAATGCTGATCAATTAAGCATTGAGGCTCAACACTAATGCGCGAGCGACCATTTTGCTAGTACAAATACCAAACATTCTTACTTTCAAAACCCTTTTGTTTCAGAATCTCAGGGCACTTTACCAATCTTTCATAAAGAAGGCCCTTCAGTTGAAACTTAGATGAGCTTGACTAGCCATGTTTCCTTAAGCTACGATTTTCTCACAGCTCAATTTTTGACAGCTTTTTGACGATGAACGCCCTCACAACTCTTCTCTACATCTTCAGCCACAGCCTTAGCGGGCTGCTGCTGCGCGGGCGCGCATAATACTCTTCCTTTTCTAGATTTCTAATAGTTTTCCTTACAGCCTTTAGTAGACAACAACTCTGCTAGAAATTGTTCGTAGCGTCTCCTTGAGAAATTTTTCTTCAGACTAGCCACACAGCGCTCGAAAGAGTGGCTTTACGTTAGGGCCGTTCATCTGGGCAGCGATTCGTTTTCTTTGGCTCGTTTCCTCTATTTTAT
>JBAUIB010000404.1:0-2458 GCA_049680585.1 Phormidesmis sp. | reverse complement strand
ACCATAGGGCTTTCCGTCTGTAACTTCCTTTAGGGGAAACGTCGCTACTAATGTGATTGTAAATTGTCGAGTATCAGATTGACAGGGCTTACATCGCTGAAAATGCTTGAGAGCCCAAAGCTAGAAGTTAGGAGTGACTGCTTGCCGAAGTTAGCCTTTTCCTAGCTTTGGGTGATCGAGCGCTCAACCTCAGTTGATAATACGCAAACGCAGCTGAAAGCTTTGATTTTACGCAACCACTTCCGTCTAAGATTTAGGATTTTACGTGATGGAGCCTGTAGATCATCAAAGGTGCATAAGAGCTGAAGTGCTATGAATAGGCAGGCAGGTTGAGCAATTGAAAAAACCGTCAGGAGAGCTTTAAGCAGTTTAGAGGGACTCTAAAGACGGGAATTCTAAAAAGGACCGCTCTTTTAGTCTGATGGACACATGAGTAATTCTTTAGAAGTTCAGGCCCGTAGTAATTCTCCGTCGGTGGAAGCTATCATTGAGCTAGTTGTTAGAGACACTGCTGCATCAACCGGACAGCTTTTTTTTGAAAACTTAGTCCGCAGCTTAGCAGTAGCGCTGAATGTTCGGCACTGTCTACTGACTAAACTTCTAGAAAATGGTCAACTTCAAACGCTTGCGTTTTGGAAAGACGGAGAGATTGCGCCTAGTATCACTTACGATCCGCAACCAGGCCCCTGTGGTGTTGTCCTCAATAAGGATATCTATTACTGCTCTAGTGGGGTGCAGCAGTTATTTCCTCACCAGCCAGCGCTACCCTTGCTTGAAGCCGAAAGCTATGTTGGAGTGTCGCTGCGGAGTCACCGGGGCAAAATTCTGGGAAACCTGGCAGTTTTAGATAGTCATCCTATTCTTGCCCGCAGACTACACGAAGACCTACTGAAACTCTTTTCAGCTAGAGCGAGCGCTGAGCTAGAGAGACAGCAGGCAATTGATGCATTAAAAATGCTCAACGCAGAGTTGGAACTACGGGTTGAAAACCGAACCGTAGAACTTGCTCAACAAACTAAAGAGTTAAAGCAAACGCTGTCTGAATTGAAGCAAACGCAGTCGAACCTAGTTCAAAGCGAAAAGATGTCGGCACTAGGTCGATTGGTCGGTGGCGTTGCTCACGAAATCAATAATCCAACTAACTTCATAGCTGGCAACCTTGCATATGCCGACGACTGCACTCATTCGTTGCTAGAGTTGGTCAATCTTTATAGACAACAGTGTCCGCAGCCTACAGTAGAGATCGCTGCTGTGCTTGATAGTCTAGATCTAGATTATTTAGCAGAGGATCTTCCGAGTTTGTACACCTCAATAAGAGCCGGGGCGGAGCGAATTCAAGCGATTGTACAATCACTGCGAACTTTTTCTCGCCTAGACGAAGCAGAATATAAGTCCATCAACTTGCACGAAAATCTAGATAGCATCCTTCTGCTATTGCAAAACAAATTACATCTGCAAGCAGGTGCTTCGGATATTCAACTCATCAAGCAATATGGAGAAATTCCACTGGTAGAATGCTATCCGGGACAGCTCAACCAAGTGTTTATGAATCTTCTATACAACTCAATCGAAGCTGTTAAAAGAAAGAAGTCTCAACTGAGCAATGGTCAGCCCCAAGCGCCAGGCACAATTTGCATAACGACGGAGCTAACTCAACCTAATAGGGTAGACGTTCGCATAGCTGATAACGGTTCAGGCATTGCCGATGAAATTAAGCCGTACATCTTTGATCCGTTTTTTACAACAAAGCAAGTGGGTAAAGGGACGGGTTTAGGATTGTCTATCAGTTATCAAATTATTACAGAGAAGCATGGAGGGTGTTTAGAGTTCAATTCATCGCCGGGACAGGGCTCTGAATTTGTCATTTCTATTCCAATTTCGGACTCGGTTCATTTTCGAGCGAGTCAGGGTAGCACTCGCAGCTCAAACTAGACCATCGGTATCTATGTTCCATGGCAGTTGCGTCAATTTATTAGGCTCTCTAGCAGAACAAGCTGTACGAGGTAGCCGCATTCTCACCTATCATCAGAAACTTAGCGACAGACATTTATAACAATTGCAATTTTCTCTATCAAGATTTTCCGTTTGATGGCACAATGGTATGCCTAAAAACACGTTTCCCCTACCTCCCATGAGCGAATCTCGCCGCTATCACGTCACCACCTTTGGCTGCCAGATGAACAAGGCAGACTCAGAACGCATGGCAGGCATCCTCGAAGATATGGGCATGTCTTGGGAAGAAGATCCCTTACAAGCGGATTTAGTCCTCTACAACACCTGCACCATTCGTGACAGCGCCGAGCAAAAGGTGTACTCGTACCTGGGCAAGCAGGCTAAGCGCAAGCGCAAAAATCCAAATCTGACGCTCGTCGTGGCGGGCTGTGTCGCTCAGCAAGAGGGCGAAAGCTTGATGCGGCGCGTGCCTGAACTGGATTTGGTGATGGGGCCGCAGTATGCC
>JBAUIB010000403.1:0-3007 GCA_049680585.1 Phormidesmis sp. | reverse complement strand
TGGCAGCGGCTGTCAAGATGGGGGAGTCGGCAGTGTCTCATCAACTGCGGGTACTCCGGTCGCAGCGTTTGGTTAAATACCGCCGTCAGGGTCGCAACGTTTACTACAGCATGGCGGATGACCACATTATGACGATTTATCGAGCTGTAGCCGAGCACTTAAGCGAAGCGTAGATCAATCAATATCAGCATGTAGCCAAAGGAAAAAGGCAGAGGAAAATGCTTTTTTAATGTAATATATGAACAAGCTTTCACATATTCATAAATAGCGTTTACGACTTTACTTTCTCTGGCGAGGAATCACTATGGCAGAAGCTCATTCTCATACAGCCTGTTGTGGCTGCGGCCCTACTGAAAGCCACGGCCATAGTCACGACCACAGCCACGGCTCTGGTGAATTCAATATGAAAGCGGAGTTGATAACCATTGCGATCGCCACTCTCCTCTTTCTAGTGGGCCTGATCTTCAACGAGCCGCTGCACAATACGCCGTTCTCCATAGCTGAATACGTCGTGCTCATACCAGCCTATTTAATCAGTGGCTGGGGCGTGCTAAGTACAGCAGGGCGCAACATTTTACGCGGGCGTGTTTTTGATGAGAACTTTTTGATGTCGATTGCGACTTTGGGGGCGATCGCAATTCATGAACTGCCCGAAGCCGTTGCCGTGATGCTGTTCTTTCAGGTGGGAGAACTGTTTCAGGATTATGCGGTGGGGCGATCGCGCTGGTCAATTAAGTCACTGCTAGAGGTGCGCCCTGATACGGCCAACCTAAAAGTCGATGATGACGTTCGCGAAGTTTCCCCCGAGTCGGTGAAGGTAGACGACATTATTCTGGTACGTCCTGGAGAGAAAGTTCCGCTAGACGGCGAGATTTTAGAGGGCAAGTCTCAGATGGATACTTCGGCCCTCACTGGAGAATCTATGCCGCGCAGCGTTGCGGTTAGTGAAACGGTGCTCTCAGGCATGATTAACCAGTCCGGAGTCTTGACGGTTCGAGTCACTAAGCCTTTTAACGAATCATCTATCTCTAGAATTTTAGAGCTGGTAGAAAACGCTAGCGCCAAGAAAGCCGACACCGAAAAGTTTATTACCCGATTTGCTCGCTACTACACGCCCGTTGTTGTATTTCTCTCTTTAGCCGTTGCCATTTTGCCACCTTTGTTCGTTCCGGGTGCATCTCGCTCAGAGTGGGTATACCGCGCCTTGGTACTGCTTGTCATCTCCTGCCCCTGTGGCTTGGTCATCAGCATTCCATTAGGTTACTTTGGCGGCATTGGTGGCACAGCCAAACGCGGCATCTTAGTCAAAGGCTCTACCTTCCTTGATGCCCTTACGCAGGTCAATACCGTTGTCTTCGACAAAACAGGGACGCTCACTAAAGGCAGCTTTCGGGTTACGCAGGTGGTGCCTGAAAACGGGCTAGAGGAGCATAAACTGTTGGCACTAGCGGCTCAAGTAGAATCGCAGTCGAATCATCCGGTGGCTCAGTCTATTCTGCAAGCTTATGGCCAGCCGGTTGATGAATCTGCGATCAGTGACTACGAAGAGATTGCAGGACATGGCATTCGTGCCCGCGTCGATGGCCGCATAGTGCTAGCCGGAAATGACCGACTGTTGCACCGAGAGAATATTCCTCACGATGTATGCAAGGTAGATGGCACGGTCGCTCATTTGGCTGTTGAGGGTAAGTATGTCGGGCACATTATTATTGCCGATGAGCTAAAAGAAGATGCGGCCCAAGCGATTGAAAGTTTGCAATCTCTTGGGATTACAACCGCTATGCTCACAGGCGATAGTCAATCTGTTGCCGACAGCATTGCCAAAAAGTTAGGACTCGACCAGTACCGAGCTGAACTCTTACCAGAAGACAAGGTAACTGAACTAGAGGCATTTCTAGGTCAGGCTGCTAAAAACAAGAAAAAGGTTGTCTTTGTTGGTGATGGCATCAATGATTCTCCGGTCATCGCTAGAGCTGATGTGGGTATGGCGATGGGCGGGCTGGGTTCTGATGCGGCGATTGAGACGGCTGATGTGGTGATTATGACCGATGCGCCTTCTAAGGTGGCTGAGGCGATTTCTCTAGCTCGTCGTACGCTAGGTATCGTCTGGCAAAACATCATATTGGCTATGGCGGTCAAGGCGGTATTTATTGCGTTGGGGGCCTTTGGGCTAGCTTCTCTTTGGGCTGCTGTGTTTGCCGATGTAGGTGTAGCACTGCTGGCCATCTTAAATGCGAGCCGCATTTTGCGCGTGAAGTCAGTTAGATATCCAGCCGGTAGCTGACCCCAGCAAAATCACAATTCCAAACAGAACTCGATACCACACGAAGATCCAGATACCCTGCCTTTTTAAGTATTCAAGCATCCAAGAGATGGCCGCAGATGAGAATACAGCCGCTGAGATGACGCCTGCCATCAGCGGAACTAAGCTGATATCGCCTAAGCCATCTTTGAGAAGTCCTAACAATTCAACTACACCTGCTAGCGTAATGGCAGGGATGCCCAGCAGAAAGGAGAATCTAGCCGCAGTTTCTCTTTTTAAGCCGATGAACATGCCAGCCGTGAGGGTTGAGCCAGAACGCGAAACGCCTGGAATAATCGCTAGCGCTTGAGCCGCACCCATTAAAATGCCGTCCTTTGTGCCCAATGCGCTGAAGTCTCGTTTGAACTTAGCGGTTGATTCAGCTAAGCCCATCAGCAGGCCCATGAAGATAGAGACGCAGGCGATCGCAACGATGCTGCGCAGCGGAGAACTATCAAAATCGGGCACGAACACCTTGATCAACAATCCCATAAAGACAATCGGGATAGTGCCTAAAGCAATACCCACCGCCATGCGAAAATCTTGGGATTGGTAATCAGACTTTTGAACGGCATTAATTGCGCCTGTTGTTATTGGAAACAAAGCCTGCCAAAAATACCAAACCACAGCAGCAATTGAACCCAACTGAATAACGGCGGTAAAAGCCACCCCCGGATCGCCCCATCCCAACATAATGGGCACTAC
>JBAUIB010000402.1:0-13590 GCA_049680585.1 Phormidesmis sp. | reverse complement strand
GTCGGGTGGATGTGCCTGTGATTGCCTCCGGCGGTGCGGGCACCTGTGAACATATTCACCAGGCCCTGACAGCAGGCCGGGCCGAAGCGGCGTTGCTAGCCTCATTGCTTCACTACGGTCAGCTCAGCGTCGGTGAGATTAAGCACTATTTGACGGCCCATGACGTGCTCGTTCGCGACTCATTTGCGTAACCAATTATTTACAAAACCTTATAAAATTTAGGCTTTTCTGAAACAGCGCTTATTGTGAAAAGAGTAAGAAGTGACTAGCTCTGCAAATAGCCTTTGATCGCACAAACAAGAGCGCAAAGGCTTGATCTAGGAAGGATATGTCTGACTTTTGCTGGATCGTGAGTTGATGGCGGATTCATGACAGTTGAGTCGATCTGCCAGTCGGCATAGTCTGATAAATCTGTTAATCTATGTAAACATCTTGCGCTTTATTATTAAAAACTCTTTTTCATAGGCAGTACACGTCACAGAATGATAGTTCTGATTTTAACAATTGTAGTGAGTTTGGTTTTTTGGGCATTGCGTCTGATGGACCGGGCTGTTGAGAATCAAGAATTCTCGTTAATGCTGGCAGGGTTTCTGGTGGCTTCCTCTGCTGCTGCGATGGTTGGGGTCTATTTTTTGATGAGTGATTACGTCACATTTATCACTCAAACGGGCGCTGCGTTTGATGGCTATGACACTTCGTTTGTTGAAAGTGAGTTTCCCATTTGGCTCGAATGAGTGGGTCTTAAACGGGCTGGCCCTCAAGTTAGCTTGAGTGAGTTTGCTAAGCCTAGTCGCGCCCCCTTCGTTCAGCGGCTGGCTGGCTTAACAGGTTTTCTAATCTAAAAGGCTTTTTATCTAAGAGGCTTCCGAATAGATAGCGGTGTGTGACTTCTTTCTACCTAGCCAATGCCTCAGAAAGCGCATTCCACGTAGAAGGTCCGACAACGGCATCGACTTCAAGCTGCTGGTCGCTTTGAAACTGCCTAACGGCGGCTTCGGTTTCCTCTCCATAGCCACCGTCAATTGCACCACTGTAGTAGCCTAATTCTTGAAGCTCTGTCTGGAGCTGCGAAACAGCCGAACCTTCAGCATTGGGCCTCAGAATCGGAGGGCCGCCGGTAGGGGACTGGTTTTGCGTAGGCGGTGCAGCAGGCGCTGAGACAACAGGACTCACTTCATCTGGCGTTGGCAACAGCTTGCGCCAGGTAGAGGGACCCGTCACCCCATCGGCGTTAATCCCCGCTGCCGTTTGAAATTGGACGACGGCGTCTTGGGTCGCTTGACCATAGCTGCCGTCTACAGTGCCCTGATAAAATCCCAGCAGCGCTAAGGTCGCCTGTAATCGGCTAACCCTTTCCCCAACGCTGTCGAGAGACAAAGTAGGATTAGGTTCAGCAGCAGCTGGGGTCTGGGCGATGACGTAAACTGTTGCACGATCAGGAGTGGCGCTTGGAGAATTGCCTAGAGGAGTGCCTGAAGGGGGCGCTTGGGCGATCGCGCCTTGAACTGAGCCAGCTAGCGCAATAGACTCTAGCAGCGCAGCCCCCAAGACAAACACTGTCGTAGCGGCTGTCGTGGTCATCCTTACCGCGAGCGATCGCCCCATCTCTCGTCTCCTCAACGTTTTTTTCGACCTTATGGCTTCAAACTTATGCATAGTATCCTTATAAGCCATATCAATATAGACGGATAAATTGCCTGTGCCAAATCGTCCAGCTCACTCGGTAGATCACTCTGCAGGGCAGCGTGATCGATTTCAGGGCGCGCTCCTGGGCTTGTGGCTGGCCCCTCAGGCAGTGGCCTTGAGCCGCGCTGCTGCTGGATCAGGCGAGACAGCCCTGCAAATAACCAATGCAATGGCTGAGTCTGTTGCGCTTGGCTGTATGCACATCAGACATTACATAGCGCGACCTCTCGCAGACCTTCGAGCTGGCTTTGGCGATACTTTCTATCAAGTCGGCTCGCACCGTCCCAACTTACCCTGCTGGCTAGTGAGTGTGCCTGCCCTACTGCGCTATCACGATAGCTGGATGCGCCGATACCAGTGGCTGGCCTCACAGTCAGAAGCGCTTCGGATTTTGGCTGAGTGCAGTGACGTTCCTTTTCAAGTGGCTACCGCTGAGATTTTACTGCTTGGCGATTTGCTGGAAATAGTAATGTGCGATCGCCCCTCGTCTTTATTGGATCGCGTTGATGAACTGCATGAGCGTGCCCATAGAATCAGCCTTTCTGCCAGCTCAAGGGCTGTCCTATCTCCTGATATCGTTCCTGATCAGGGTCTCTATTATCGAGATATGTGGGATGACCTTTTCTATAGATATAGGGCTAGATATAGAGCGTTCTCAACGCTTGCTGTTGGGCCAGAAGAGTTCTCCCCGAGGGCTTTTGGATCGACACTGGCAGGGTCAGCGCTCACCGCTTTCAGCTACCCAGAGAGCTATGTAATGGCTGTACAGATGACGATACAGACAATGATGCAATTGCCTATGCAGCAAGGAGAAACGGCTTTGGTGGCAGGGCTGGTTGCAGGCGCTTTACAGGGGGGCGCGTCACTGCCCGCAGCGTGGCAGCTTCATCTACTGCGACCTAAATCGTTGGCTGTCATTGGTTCTAGTCGCGTTAATGCTAGTGGCACGGAAGCCAGTGATATGAAAGCTAGACTGACTCGCTCAGACATTGTAGAGATAGCCAGGCAGCTCTATAGTCAGTGGGCTGGGATGAAGGAAAGAACAAATGGGTAAGAAATCCATAGACTTCCTATAATAGCGAAACGACAATAGCAAAATGACGTTCTTTCCGCGCCGATACCGTTCTTTACTATTTGCCGCTGTTGGCCTGACTACAGCGGTATTTTCGGCATCAGGTCGTATCTTCGGCGTGTTTTCGGCACTATCCGGTAGGCCCCATGAGTGTTCTACGTAATATAGCCAATCGGGCAAGCCAACTGGCTAAACGGGTAGGCCGGTTTTGGTCTCGCGCACGCTTGCGACTGAAGCGCCCTGGCCGATATCTGCAGCGGCGAATCAATCGTCGATGCACCCCTCTTGTCAACAGCGCTCAGCGCTTTTTCTTCCCAGAGCAGACATTTCCATTCACACGTAAAAGCGGCATTCGACGGCAGCGTGCAAAGCGATCGCACCCGCCTGCCATGAAGCCATCTACAGGCCAAGCGCTGCTTTTGGTCGGCATTACCCATCGCCTGTGGGCCGTGACCCTACTAGCTGTCTTGCTGCTAACGGCTTGCTTCGGTCAACGCTTTTATAGCCAGCCCGGTCTAGATATCAAGTCAGTCGCCACTCAGACGTTTTATGCGCCTAGCAGCGTGATTATCGAAGATCAGCGCAAAACAGAAACCCTGCGCAACAGCGTTCGTAGCGGTGCCTTGCAAGTGCTCAGGATAAATCCCGATCTAACAGAAGCGGCAGAGCAATCGTTAGAAACACTGCTACAGCAGGGCCGAGAGCTTAGAGATCAGGCCGGTAGCCCACCGTTTTTAAACTTGGAAACCCTATCAAAGCCGACTCAAGACTTTTTATTTCAAGCGAGCGATTATCAGTGGCGAACGGTTTGGCGCTTGGCCAGGACCCAGAGCCTTACCGCCTCACAGCTCTCGCCTGAAGACGGTTCAGACGCTGACAACGGTTTAGAAGGTGAGGCAGACTTCTCTCAACTGCCTAAAGATATCAAAGAGAAGGTGCGATCGCTAGAGCCCAATCAAGCCGATGCGCTCAGGGAGCTGTTAGCGTACCGAGAGCTTTCTGATGCCCGCGCCCTAGGACTCCTCAAGACCCGAATGGACACGCGCCGTCAGCAGTATCGCAAGGCCGCTGACGATTTGGCAACCGCCGCTAGCACAGAAGGGCAGCCTCTCTATAACTACCGCCTGTTTGAACTGTCTGAAAAGCAATGGTCTACCCTCGAAGACAATGCCCGGCAGATTTTTGACGAGATGATGCTGCAGGGGATTCCTCAAGGAGCCCCTCCCGATTTGCTGCGCCGTGCCATTGAAGCCCGCGTCCCAAAGACTTCAACGCCGGAAGTCAGGCAGCTCACGGCAGATGTCTTGGCAGCAGCCCTCTCCTCCAATCTTGAAGTGGATGAGGAGCGTACCAGACTGCAAGCTCAGCAGGCGGTTGACCAGATCGAGCCGGTGATGGTTTCTGCGCAAAAAGGAGAGGTGATCGTACGAGCCGGTGAGACCATTGACTCCGCCGACTTTGCCCTGCTCGACTATTTTGATCTGACCGGACGCTACTTCAATTGGCTCGGACTTTGCGGCTTTAGCCTGTTGGTAATAGGAGCCGTAACCTTTTATCTGTGGGTGGATCATTACTACTCTCATCGGCTCAACCAGCGCGATCACTTTTTAGTGCTAGTGCTGTGTCTGGGGGTTTCTGTCCTTGCCGCGCTGAGAGTCCCGACTATTGGCTTACCCGCCGTAGGGCTCCTGGTCGGCAGCTTTTATGGATCGATGCTGGGGCTGACGGTAGCGGGACTGCTTACCTTACTGTTGCTCGTCGGCGCGCCAGTCAGCGTTATCCCGCTGCTGGCAGGCGCGGCGGCGGCCATCCTCGGGGCGTGGATTTCACCTCAGCTGCGATCGCGTGAAGAATTTGCGCTGCTCGGTGGCTTTGTGGGTCTCTCTCAGGCCACCGTCCATCTGGTGCTGACGCTGATGCACTCAGCCGTTGCCACGCCGCTATGGAAAACCATCTTTGTAGGCTCTGCGATGCACGGGCTCTATGGCATTGCCTGGAGCGTTGTGGCCTTGGGCGTTAGCCCCTACTTAGAACACTTTTTCGATGTTGTCACCCCGATTCGCCTCGCTGAACTCGCCAATCCCAATCGGCCATTACTCAAGCGCTTAGCGGCAGAAGCACCGGGCACCTTTCAGCACACGATGTTCGTGGCTAACCTAGCCGAAGCTGCCGCCCGCGCGCTGGGGCGAAATGTAGAGCTAGTGCGCGCAGGCACCCTTTACCATGACATTGGCAAAATGCACGATCCCCAAGGCTTTATCGAAAACCAAATGGGCGGCCCTAACAAGCATGATTTAATCGATAACCCCTGGAAAAGCGCCAGCATCATCAAAAAACACGTCACCCAAGGACTGGTGATGGCACGTCAGTATCGTCTGCCTAAAGCTGTGCAGGCGTTCATCCCTGAGCATCAGGGCGATATGAAAATCAGCTACTTTTATCATCAGGCAAAAGAGCGTCAGGCAAAAGAGCCCACTCTGATCGTCAGCGCTAGTGATTTTAGCTATGACGGGCCGATTCCCCAGAGCCCGGAGACAGGTATTACGATGCTGGCTGACTCTTGCGAAGCCGCGCTGCGATCGCTTAAGCCAGACGCCTCTATGGACGAAGCCTATTCTATGGTGAATAAAATCTTGCGGGCTCGCTGGCGCAACCGCCAGCTGGTAGATAGCGGCCTCGTTCGAGACGACATGGATATCATTGCCAGCGTGTTTATTCAAGTATGGCAGCAGCACAACCACAAACGCATTTCTTACCCTAAAAACGTGTTGGCAGGGAAAGATGCGTAAGTCAGCTGCGTGCGTCAGTTGACCCTTGTAGGGCTAAGAAAGATTAGAAGTTATGTAAAGCTTTGAGTCTCACATCAAATATATAGTTCATATGTACTGTATATTCTCAGCAAGTGCGTCGTCAGCGACCTTTGGTGTCCGGGTTGAGAGGAGCCATTTAGTAAAGATGGCTACTGAGTTGAGATCGCTGAGCTCGCTCTATGTTGACCCATTTGCAGGCGCTAAGTATCCGACAAGACATCCGACAAGAACAGTGTCTGTGCGAACAAAATCTGTCTGGAGGGCAATGTATGGTGTCTGCAAGTGAGGTTTAAGTAGTCTAAAAAGGTTTTTACTTTTTCTCAGAATTCTGATAAGCATGTCTGCTAAAACAAAGCGGCCTTTTTCTAAGTAAGCATGTGGGTCTCCGTAAACAAGCGATTTACACGCTCTGTACACAAGGGATTTGGCCAGCCGCTTTACAGATTCGTGAAATGTATTGCATTAGATAGATTCGGAAAATACTCTCACAAAAGATATAATACTTAACATAAAGAGGGCTTATCTGATAAGTCAACGCTGCTGAGCCCCTCATGTTATGACCGCTTCGGATGGGCTGTCTCAAACAAAGCCTTCGGTAGCTGAAGGGGGCACCTAATCCAAGAATTATTCTTTCACTGCCTTGCAATTTTTATGAAAGCTGCTGCTTCCAAGGACCTTGTCCGTACTTACCTAAAAGAGATTGGCCGAGTACCGCTACTGACCCACGAAGAGGAAATCATCTTGGGCAAGCAGGTCAAGGCCATGATGGCGCTGATAGATCTTAAGCGCGAGCTGGCTGACTCCCTTAGCCGAGAACCTAGTCAGTTCGAGTGGGCTGAGGTCGCGGCACTTTCTGAAGCCGAGCTAGAGGCGATAACCTCAGCAGGTGAGCGGGCGAAGCGCAAAATGGTAGAGGCTAACCTTCGCTTAGTGGTATCGGTTGCAAAGAAATACATTAAGCGCAATGTCGATTTACTTGATTTGATTCAAGAAGGCACTATTGGCATGCAGCGCGGGGTCGAGAAGTTTGATCCTGCCAAAGGGTACCGCTTTAGTACCTATGCCTACTGGTGGATTCGTCAGGCTATTACGCGAGCGATCGCTGAAAAAAGCCGCACCATCCGCTTGCCTATCCACATCACCGAAAAACTCAATAAGATCAAAAAGTCCCAGCGGCAGTTCACCCAGGCCACTGGTCGTACCCCAACTGTGGCAGAAATCGCTGAGGATACAGGGCTCACTATTCAGCAAGTGCGAGACTATCTAGATAAGTCGCGTCAGCCGCTATCGTTAGATTTGCGAGTGGGTGATAATCAAGACACTCAGCTCAGCGACTTGCTCGAAGACGACGGCCCCACTCCCGACGACTACGCTACTCAATCTTCCTTAAAGCGTGATCTGCAGATGCTCTTAGCGGATCTGACGCCTCAGCAACAGCGCGTTATTTCGCTTCGTTTTGGCCTAGAAGATGGCAAAAATATGACCCTGGCGAAAATTGGTGCCCTGTTAGAAATTAGCCGCGAGCGAGTGCGTCAGATTGAGCGAGAGGCTCTGACTAAGCTGCGCAAGCGCCGAAGCGATATGAGAGAATATTTGGCAGGCTAGCGGTTACTGCAAGGGCATCCGACTATAGCAGAGGTATTCTGCCTGTCGAGAATAACTTGTAGCCGACGGCCATAATCATAAACGAGAGGAAAAACTCCCATAGGCTAGTGGGGTTTAGTATCGCTCGGCTGCTTGCAAAGACCAATAGGATGCCAACAGCCGTCGATATCCAGCCAATTTCTTTAAAGTCATCGGGTAAAAAAACTAGCGATAGTACCCCAATAGATAGACATAAAACAGAAGCGTCGGCTGCAATGCCTCGCCACCAGTAGGGATAGACGTTAGTCGTAAAAAAGATATTGTGTCCTAGCAGATAGATACTCCACATGAGGAGTCCAAAGCCGATTAGCTTTATGAACGCGCGCATTGATGATATGTCCCAAATCGGATTACCTCTAGAACACCCAATTGCGTAGTCGTAAAGAACAAGCTAGGGAGTAACCAGAAAAAATCGCTGTTGACCTCGCGTTTTTGGAAAAACTCGAGTAAAAATCCTGCGGCTGCATCCGACGCGCTTGTCTATATATTGAAGGTCAGAGTTCTTTGCGTGTGGCTTTCTATGACTGCGGATTCTCGACGTGACGTTCGGCCCGCGCCGGCTGACAAGGACCCTCAGCTTTTCTATCCACCTAGGCAGCGACCGCTGATGAGCCGATTGGTACAGAGTGTTTCCTATCCATTAGCACGGCTGCTCTACAAGTTTCAGATATCGGTTAGTGAAGATCAAGTAGGCCGGGTGAGAGCGGTCGATAGTGCTCGCCTGATTTTTGTCTGCAACCACCCGACGATGGAAGATGGGATTACGCTATTTGTGCTATCGGCGCGGCTCGGACAGCTATTTCACTATGTTGTCGCCTATGAGTCTTTTAAGGGCCTCTTAGGATGGTTTATTCAGCGGCTCGGGTGCTATTCCATTCGCAGGGGTCTAGGCGATCGCGCCAGTATTAGCCAAACCTTAAACCTGCTCAAAGCGCCCAGATGCCGACTGGTCATTTTCCCCGAGGGTGGCTGCTCTTATCAGAACGACACGATCATGCCTTTTCGCCCAGGGGCCATTCAGCTACCTCTGTCTGTACTAGCACAGCTAGCTAAAAAGGCCGATTCGCCTGAGCAAGTACCCAACTTTTATCTGGTTCCGCTCAGCTTGAAGTACCGCTACCAGCAGCCTATGCATCGAGTGATCGAGTCTACACTGGCTCGATTAGAAGATCACCTAAAAATAGCCCAGCCGACGACTCAGCCTTCATCCTCTGACGACATTTCAACTAACTATCAGCGGCTGCGCCGAATTGCCCATAGAGTCATTCTGCACATGGAGAGTGAAGCCGGTTTGCCGCATGATCACACTCTCGACTGGAACCAACGCATTGATCGATTGCAGCAGTTCTTCCTGAAAAGGTGTGAGCAGGCGCTCAAGATAGAGCCCAACCCGAACTTGCCAAATCGTGAGCGTGTTTACAAGATGCAGGCGCTGCTAGAAGCATCAGCACTCGCAGAGGCTTCGCAGGCGCAGGCGAACGCGATCTATTGGGATACGGTGCGTCTGTTAAACTTTGATGCTATTTATGACGGCTATGTCGCCGAATCGCCTACCCCAGAGCGCTTTTTAGATACGCTCACTCGACTGGAGAGGGAGGTGTTTCACCTAGAGCATACTCAGCCCAAGGCGCTGCGAAAGGCTTGTTTTTATATCGGTATGCCGATCAATCTAAAAGACTATCTAGCGGACTATCAGTGCGATCGCACAAACACGATTGACGATTTGGCTGAGCACCTACGCCACATTATGCAATCAAATCTAGATCAGATGAATGAGCAGGGCTGAACAGGTGAGGTAAAACCACGATTTCTCATGAGTGATCTCGATCCTATGTAAATTTACCCACACACTTTTATAATTTATTCATCGATACTTCATACTTAACGTACGGATCTCGCCATTTATGGAGTTGCGAGGTCGTATGGATTCGCTAAGTTGGCGTTTCGGTTTCTAGAATTTGGCCCAGTTCGAATTGGCCCGCTCGAATTAGCCAGCTCAAACTTGACTCGAGCAATCTCTAGAAGCTGCTTAAAAAGTATTTGAAATCGTCACTGAATCGGCTGTGCATCCCCAAGTTCTCATGATCCGATTGCCCTACAGAAAAAGACATTGGTGGCCCTTTCATCTCAGTGTTGACTCTATTGCGCGACGGCAGCAGCCAAAGCCAATTTCTCTGTCAAAAACTGAAGTGGAAGCGGAGGAGAGCAGGGTGCAGCGCCGGTTGAAAAAGCCGCTGAGAGGCGATCGCGCTTTTCTTAAAATTGTCCGGCACAGGCGAGCGTACACAACTCAGCTCAGCCGCCGGCTGAATCAACAGATGAGTACACAGCTAACTCATCGACTAATACGCCAAGGCGCTCTGCTGTCCACAGTCTTAGGGATTGGGTTAGGCGGAGCTCTGTGGACTTCACTTTTCTTGACTGAGCAGGTAACCCTAGGGGGTGTTCCCTATCGCGTCGTCAGCAAGGTTTGGCAAGATAAGCCGTCGATGGCAGCTTACTTGGGCGGCGATCGCCAGGCACTTCATGATCGGTTGAATGAAATCGGCGTAGAAGAAGAGATCAAGGCTTACTATCACGACCAGTTTGAAAACGATCATGACCTAGATCGGCATATTCATCAGCTGATGTTTAACCGCACTGGCTATGTGGGTGAGGCTTACCAGGCAAACGACTACGGTCAGCTGAGTTCGGTAGAGTATCAGCCAGAGCGCTAATCTCTAAGGTATGCCAGTGCCATAGAGCCAGTGCCCCAGAACAGAAGTTATGGAACAGACATTACAGAACAAATGTCGTAGAACAAGCGCAGTAGATTAGGCTAAATTCAGCTTTTGAGACCTAATTTCTTGCATGGATTTTCCTTCCGACGCTTTTTCAGGGACTGCTGCAGATACTGAGACTAACGTACCGATTCAGATTCCCTCTGCTCTGGTGCCTGGTGATTTACTCTGTGTGATTACACCGAGTGGGGGACTGCAGCCGTCGGAAAAATTTGAAGCCGGACTGGATATCTGGCGGCAGCGTGGCTATAAGCTGCATTTGTGCGAAGGCTATGACGAGCGCTGGGGTTACTTAGCAGGCAGAGACGACCGCCGCAGACAGCAGCTTTTGGGCGCACTCAACCATCCCGACTGTAAAGGCATTCTCTGCGCTCGCGGCGGCTATGGCAGCACCCGCCTTTTAGAAAACTGGACCTGGCCGCCTGTTGACACGATGACTGATGCGACAGCTGGCGTGTCTTCTTGTGCTAAATGGCTGATCGGCTTTTCAGATATTACGAGTCTGCTGTGGAGCTTGAGGAAACAAGGGATTGCGGGTGTTCATGGACCGGTTTTGACCACATTGGCTGAGGAACCCGCTTGGTCGATAGATCGCTTGTTTGACTGGGTGGAGCATCATCGTATCGCCCCATTGAGGGGTCGCGGCTGGGGAGAGCCGAGTGGTGGCCAACATGGCTGTGGTGGTCAGGCCAGCGGCATTTTACTGCCGGGCAATCTCTGTGTGGCCACTCACTTGCTGGGCACGCCAGCCGAGCCAGATCTAAGCGGCGTTATTTTGGCCTTTGAAGATGTGGGGGAAGCCCCTTATCGCTTGGATAGAATGCTGACTCAATGGCGCTCGATGGGCAAGTTTTCACAGATAAAGGGGATTGCGCTGGGACGCTTTAGCCGTTGGCAACAGGTGGTGTCAGGACCCACGCTGAGCGTAGCGGAGGTGATGCGCGATCGCCTAGGTGACTTGGGTCTTCCGGTTGTGTCTGATTTACCGTTTGGCCATGACGGAGAAAACGCCGCATTGCCCGTAGGATTGCCAGTACAGCTAGATGCAGATACAGGTGAGCTCACCTGGAAATATAGGTTATCTGCTGAGTCATCCGTATAACTGTGCAATCCGTATAAAATATAAGCAGTCCAACCTTCCTTCCCTATTTCCTAAGGTGCCGTGGTCCCTCTAAGAGATAACAATCCTATTAGTACGACGCCTGTGGTTGTCTATGGTTTGCTAGCGATTAACATCGCTATTTTTCTGTACGAAATGTCGCTGCCGGAACCAGCCTTGCAGCAGTTTTTCAATACTTGGGCGATTGTGCCTGCTGAGCTATCCGGCGAGATTGCCAGCGGTGTAGTCAGCGAAAATCGGGAGTGGCTAACGCTCTTTTCCTCTCAGTTTTTGCATGGCGGCTGGCTCCATATCGGGGGCAACATGCTTTATCTATGGGTGTTTGGCAATAACATTGAAGATCAGCTTGGCTCGATCAAGTTTTTGGTTTTCTACTTAGTGTGTGGCGCGGCAGCGGGGTTAGCTCAGTGGGTGATCGATCCGACCTCTACGGTTCCGACGCTAGGTGCAAGCGGGGCGATCGCTGGCGTTATGGGAGCCTACATTATTCGCTTTCCTCGGGCTCGCATCCTCACGCTAGTGCCTTTATTTATCATCATGACGACCATTCAGGTACCCGCCCTTTTCTTCTTAGGCTTTTGGTTTGTACAGCAGGCGTTTTACAGCGTTGCCAGCCTTGGAGCGACAGCCGATATGGGCTCGGGCGGAGTCGCTTACTGGGCACATGCGGGCGGTTTTGTGTTTGGAGCGATCTTAGGACCGGTATTAGGGCTTTTCTCCAAAGGGCGAGATACCTATCGTTGATCAGTATTGCGGGTAAATATCGTAGGTAACGCCTCCTAATACGGCCGTCTTTATATCTCTAATGTCTATTTATATCTCTAATGTCTATTTGTAGTCTCTGAGGGCTAATACCATGACAAATTCGCTGAATACGGCGACTGAAACCGACCTTACACCTGAGGTGTCCGAAGTTTACGAAGGTCAATTCGGCACGTTTACGATTGATGAAGAGGATCGCCAAGAAGTGATTCTCTATCGAGCGGGGTTAGTCGTAGCCGCGAGTAGCTTTGCGATTGCGACGCTCTGTATCTTTTTTGCAAGCGGCGCAGTTCCTTGGGTGGCGACGATTTGCTATGGCTTACTGTGGTGCGGGTTGGGCCTCAGCTTCTTTAAAATCCACATCTATCTACGGCCCTTGCACCGCGCTCTACAAGTTTTCTGGGCAGTCGGCGGATTGATGAGTTTAGCGATCGCTCTGTACTATCCCACCCCGCTAGCGCTGACTGCCTATCAGCAGCCGCTGACGATTTTTGGTATTGGCTTTACCTTTGCCGCACTGACCGGGCTCTTCATCAAGGAAGCCTTTTGCTTCAATCGCTTAGAGGCTAAGTTCTTAATCGTTTTGGTGCCTGGTTTGCTGCTAGGCCATATGGCAGGCATCCTATCAGCCGATACTGAGCAGGGGATGCTGGCTGTTTGGGCTGCATTGTTCGCTGTTTTTGCGCTGCGAAAAGTGACTCAGCCGATTCCACCCGATATCGGTGACAAGAGCGTTTTTGACTATTTGGAAAGAGAACGGCAGCAGGCGGCCTAGGGTACAGGTGGCTTATGGTGCAGGTTGGTTGCGTAGAGTCGCGATCGCATTGATCACGTGCTGAGCGCTGCCGCTCAAAAACGAGCGATCCAGCGTAGCGGATGTATCCTGCGCAGTGTGGTAATTTGGGTTGCGAAAATTGGCCGTATCCGTGACAAAAACCGCTGGAACACCCTTGTCCCAAAACGGAACATGATCGCTGCGCAGCAGGTCGGGAAATAGCTTCAGGGTGGGTTCTGGCACGGGCAAGGTCCGTATCGTAGGGCCGCTACTGCTTTGAGCCGATAGCATAAATGCATCAATCATATCGGGTTCAGAGTTGAGTCCAAGCACAGCTAGAAAATCTCCTGTCTCGGGAAGATCCGGCAGCGGCAGATTAAGCGGATAGGTTTGACAGCCTACCGTGTGGCAAGCATAGCCAATCATATCGAGAACAACAGCGCCCTTCACGCTGGCGATGTTGTCCGGCTGCTGCGTGAAGGCCAGACTGCCTAAAAGGCCCGTGCCCTCAGGCTGCTGTTCTTCTTGATCGAAAAAGACAAGCTTTAGAGCGGCCGGAAGCGGTCGGGCAATGGCTGAGTCTGTCGAAAAAAGGCGAGCCGCTTCTAGCAAAGTAGCGATCGCACTGCCGTTGTCATCAGCGCCTGGGGAGTTCTCTACAGTGTCGTAGTGAGCACCTAGCACAACTGTGCCTGCTGTGGGATCGCTGCCGGGCAGCTCAGCGATGAGATTCACCCCACCCGTATCATCGCCATAGGGCTGGGCGAGCGGGGTGAGGCCATACGCCGTCAGCTGAGTGATGATATAGCGCCGGGCCGCTTCCTTTTGTGCAGGGGTTGCGCGAGGCTGCGCCAGCATTTCTATATGACTTATTAACTGCGCTCCATCAACGCCGAGGTCTAGAGCGGCCAATGGATTCGCGGCCAAAGAACGGGTTGACG
>JBAUIB010000401.1:0-3543 GCA_049680585.1 Phormidesmis sp. | reverse complement strand
TGGTTTCAGCAGCGCTGACGGAGAGGTCAACGCCATAGAGGTTGTGCTTGAGAATGCGCTTTTGTAAGTTTTGAATGAGATTTGGCGGTATTGACGCGGCTGTTCCTGTTAAGCCCGCGGTCGAACCAGCTGCCGGATCAGTGGCCAACCCATCCCGCCAAATCTGGAGCTGCGTGTCTTGAGTTTGCTGAATATAGCCGGTTAAGATGCTGAAAATTTCAGTGAGTCGCTGATGCAACGCGACTAAGAGATTGCCGCTGCCACAGGCCGGATCGAGCAGACGGAGCTCGGGTAAAATCTCTTGAATGAGGCGACGGCACAGTCTGGCGTCTGCGTTGAATAGAAGATCGTTGAGGGTGTTCTTTTCTGGTTTGTCTGCTTTGTGGTGAGTGTGAGCGGTTAGCTGATTGATCAGAAAGCTGTCTAGGGTGCGATCGCACAACTCTCTGGTCAATGCAGGTGTGCTCACAGGCGGTGGGCTAGCGGGCGATCGCTGTGCCCAATAGCGCTCTAGTAAGTATCCCAAGTTTGCGCTCATCCAAGGGTTGAGGGCATGGCTAATGGTTTGTTCACTCAGCCAGCCTAACATCTCCTCAAAGGGATGATTGCAAATAGCGATCGCCGGATACTGCTGCTCTAATCGATGGGCCTCAAACCAGTGGCCGACGAAGGGAATCGTTCCTAACTGAGTTTGTAGCGCGGGCGATCGCTCCAACACAGGCAGCGCAAAACAGCGATAGAGCGGCTGCAAATAGCGCTCAAAAAAGACTTTTTCACCTTGCTGCACCGCACTTTCAAAACGAGTTTGCAAATACCAGGTGTCGCCATCGAGCCAACCCTGTTGCTGGATGCCTTGAATCAAGATCAGCCGCTGCAGCGTGAGCATCGCGTAGTCCTGTCGATCCGCTATATTGCTGATACCGCTAATCCCCTCGCACAAATCGCTCAGAAGGTTTTCAAAAGTCTCATAGTTATCCTCTGTTGGCGGTTCTGTGGACTGCTCTGTGGACGGCACTGCTGAGCAGAGCGCTACTGAAGGGAACAGTTTGCCTTCCGGCTGAGCCAATCGACGCAGGCGAAACTGCCAGATAGCGCTGGGCTGTCCCGACACGTACAGCGCACTTTCGTGAGGTGATTGGCACCATAAGCTGCGAGTTTTGACCGCGTCAATGAAGATAATGAAAGGGGGGTGAGCGGTGGGAGTAAGGGCGGCTATGTCCTGATAGATCTGCTGGCGCATACTCGCTGTGAGCCGCACGCGCGCCGTTAAGACGACTTGCCAAACGGTAACGGCCTGACGACAGGCGATCGGCAGACAGATCTGCTGATGGCTGTAGATCGGTTTTGGTGCCTCAGAGCACTGGTCAGGCGATTGCCAGCACAGGGTCTGGGTAAACAGCGCAGTAAGATTGTGCGATCGCAGCTGTTCGAGGGCCTCTTTCAAATCCGACTCATCTTGTGAATGATAGTGTGAGGCCATCTACCTATTACTTGTCGGCTACGCAGCGACCACCCTTTGACTGACTCAGCGGTCACTCGTAGCCAGCAGTACTCCTGGCAGGTTCAGTATTGCCCGTAGCCTGACGCTCAGCCAGCGCTTTAAATCTATCCAAATCAGCTTGCAGCGTAGAGGTCACCACGCGATCTACAAACGAATTGCTCATCATCAGCCGCGCTAAAATCGCAGGCAGCGCATAGGCAATCGTCATTTTGACCGTACTCGTATGATCCTTATGGCCAAAGAAGCGAATCGCGCCTCGGTTGGGCAACCCGTCTACCGACTCCCACTGAATAATTTGCTGTGGCACCATGTTGACAATCCGCGACAGCCAAGAAAAGGAAAGACCGGCTGTGTTGAGCTGCCAGCGTGAAAGCTCCGGATTATCTGCCAGGATCTCGACCGAGTCAATCCATTTCATCCACTGGGGCATTTGCTCGAGATCAGACCACATCTGCCAAGCTTTTTCTACCGGCACATCCACATCTACGTGGACAGTATGTTCTAGCCAATCTGCCATAGGAAAACTGCTGTAGAAAACTGATCTGACGCCCTTCTCCTGCGAAGAGAAGGGTTGGGGACGAGGACCACCAATAGGTTAGCGAGCCGCAATTCCCTTATATCTCAATTTCAATCAATAATTAAGGTGTCTAGCTTTTATTCTAATGCTACATTGCGACCCGTGCTGTCTGCCCCCGCCACCCCATGTCTGTTTTATATGTTAGCTCCCACGGTCAAGATAGCGATGAAGGCACCGCCAACTTTCCGCTTAAAACCATCACTCAGGCGCTGAAGCAAGCTCAGCCAGGCAGTATTGTGCAACTGGGCTCAGGCACTTATCACGGCCTGTCCGGGGAGCAGTTTCCGCTGGCTATTCCAGCCGGTGTGAGTATCGTGGGGACGCCGCAGAGTGTCACAATTCAGGGTGGGGGCCGGTATGCAGGCGCAGGGGCTAATCAGCCGATAAATGTAACGGCAGTGCTGGGCGATCGCGCCCAGATCCGCGATGTAAAAATTACCAATCCCAACGGCAGCGGCTTACTCAGTCACACTGGAACGGCGCTGATTATCAACAATCGGCTGGTTGACTGCCAGCAGCATGGCGTTTGGGTAACGGGCTCAGCCCATCCCTTTATCTCCAAAAATGAATTTACAGAAAACGGGGCAACCGGCCTGATGCTGGTAAACCAAGCGAAAGGCGAGATCCGGCAAAATCAGTTTACTCGCAATGGCTACGGCATTTCTCTGGCAGACAGCTCGGCCCCACTGATTATTGACAATCAGTTTACGGGCGATCGCAGCGCCATTTTACTCGCCGGGGTAGCCCGACCCGTCCTTCGCCAAAACAGTGCTCAGGCTAGTCAGGAAGCAGGACTGTGGGCAAAAGATCGCGCCCAGCCAGACATGGGACAGCCGCAAGATCCCGGCAATAATATCTTTGCCGGCAAACGCTATGACATTCGCAACGATACCGCCGCCCCCATCGCCAGCGCGGGCAATCAGTTCAACCCTGTGCGGGTGCAGGGCCAGATCGCCTATTTAGCCAGCGAAATTCCGGACGAATCGGCCGTGCCAGCCGTACTCCTAGGCAATGTTGAGCCCACGCCGCTTCCGCCCCAGCGCCAGCCACCTGCCCCTGTCGATCCGCTCGCGGGCATCAGCTTAGACAGCCGCTTTGACGACTTAGTCGGGCACTGGGCCGCGCCTTTTGTCGAAGCGATGGCTGAGAAAAATCTGGTTAAGGGCTTTCTCGACGGGACCTTTCAGCCAGATAGCCGGGTGACTCGGGCCCAGTTCGCGGCATTAGTGGCAGCCGCTTTTCCAGATTTGGAGAGTGATCGCCCGCTCAGCCGCTTTGCCGATGTGCCCGCCAATTTTTGGGCCGCCCGTGCGATTCGCCAAGCGCAAGGGCAAGGATTTATCTCAGGATTTCCTGACGGGTCTTTTCGGCCCAATGCCCCGCTGAGCCGGGTGCAGGCCATCGTCGCGCTTGTCAATGGTTTGGCCGTGGGTAGCGGTCGCTCTCAGTCGCTGCTGGTGTACAG
>JBAUIB010000400.1:0-16277 GCA_049680585.1 Phormidesmis sp. | reverse complement strand
AGGCGCAGGGAAACAAAAGCAAACCGGACCAGCCAATAAAGACAAATCGGTCGCGCTTCAGCCAGTCGTCAAGGACGTCAAACCGTCCCCGACCAGCGGGCGCTTGTCCCATTGCTATGGTCATTAAAAAGTCTCCAAACGGATTATCTACGTATTTAGGACGACGTAAAGATTTGGGTGGGCAGTCTAGGAAAGACGTCTGTTTGAGCATCTGTGCCTGACTGACTAACATTTGCTTGCGAAATTTATAAGCAGTTGTTCACTAATCTTTACGGTACTTCTCATTATTATAGGGGCACTTTTCTAAAAAATCTTCCTGCTAACGGAAAAAATCACTCCGCCAAAAGGTATAGACGCGACAAGGCAGTGGCTGCAGGGCCTTGTCGCAGCAGGGTTTGCTAATTATGAGAGCTGATGAGCGCCGGGAACTGTTAAGGTTAGCACCCTGATTTTTGGATTGTTTGCAATACTAGAGGGCGGACCTATCTCTAAACAGTCCGGCCATAGCTCACTGATTTCGAAGAACTAATAGATTATGTATATCGTTGAATTTTTCCTGAAGCACACTGCTATGCCGTTAACGGTTCAAAAGAAGGATAAGGAAGCGGCAGAGGCATCTTATCAAGTCGCATTAGATGCGATCGCTTCTGGAAAACCGGTCACGATAGAAGCGAGCTGTGACAAGGTGACCGATAAAAAAGTGGCGATCGCCGCTAGCGAACTAGCCGCTGTCCAAATATACGAGAAGTCGGGTAGTGCAGGTGCTGCAGGGCGAGCTCCTGGATTTTTTGCGCTAGCAGGTGATGAATAACGCGGTCATTGCCAAAACGGCTATTACGGTAACGGATCTCAGTTTTTATTGGCCCTCTGGTGCGAGCGTGCTGCGTAACTGTTCGCTGAGGGTCGAGGCGGGCGAGTTTTGTATGCTGCTCGGCAACAATGGCAGCGGCAAATCGACGCTGCTGAGACTTTTAGCTGGGCTGCTGCCGCGACAAACCGGCACGATTGAAACCCACGGTCCAGTCGGATTTGTATTCCAAAACCCCGACCATCAGTTGGTGATGCCTACCGTGGGCGCGGATGTCGCCTTTGGCCTGGTGAAAGAAAAGCTGACGTTGCCTCAAGTGCGGCAGCGGGTGGAAGAGGCTCTATCCGCCGTTAACTTATTGCACCTACAAAGGCGGGCTATCTACGCGCTCAGCGGTGGTCAAAAGCAGCGTGTGGCGATCGCGGGTGCCATTGCTCAGCACTGCCAAATTTTGCTGTTAGATGAGCCGACAGCCCTGCTCGATCCCGATAGCCAGATAGATTTAGTCAGACAGGTGCAAGCCTTGGTCAAAAGCCGGGGCCTCACCGCCCTCTGGGTGACGCATCGGTTGGCCGAGCTAGATTATTGTGATCGCGCTTTTTTATTAGAGAATGGGGAAGTGAGCGATCGCGGCGACCCCCAAAGGCTCAAAGAAAAAATAAAAGAGAACTACCTCGCCACGCGCTAGATTGACTGCCTAGCCTACTGCCAAACCACACTAGCCAGCTACGCCGCTAACGCCCAGCTGGCACTATAGGCCCAGCCTGTCGAGGGAAAATCGCCTATTATTAAGAAACTTGCAGCTACTTCTTGGCCTTATTATGGCAGCCAACCCCTCCCAGGCCATTCTGCTGGTCGATGGCTACAACATCATTGGTGCATGGGCTCACCTAGTCGAGCTGAAAGAAAATGAGGGACTAGACGCTGCGCGCGAAGCGCTAATTGCGGCTCTGGCAAACTACAGTGCCTATCAGGCTTACGAAACGTGGGCTGTGTTTGACGCGTATGAGCAGCGATCGCCCGCCTCTCAAGAGCGGATTACGCCTCATCTGTCGGTGCATTATACGGGCTTCGGTCAAACAGCTGACAGCTACATCGAAAAAGCCTGCGCCAAATTTCGTAGCGACGCTCGAAAGTTTACTCAGCGATTAATTGTTGCCACCTCTGATAGCGTTCATCGGCAAACCGTTATCGGCTATGGCGCAGAGGGCATGTCGGCGCTGCACTTAGAAAGCGAAGTTGCTACCGTAGGCCGGCGCGTAAAGCGCAGACAAACGCCCTCCCGGAAGCGCTCAGGCCGAATCTTGACAAGTCAAAACCCAGACGTACAGGCGCAGTTAGCTAGAATGAGACTAGGAATGAGCGAATGAGCAGCGGCAAAATCTTGCCAAACGGTCCCTGCCTTATGTACTATGAAGTTCGCATTCCTTACATTCCTCAGTAGCTCAGTGGTAGAGCGGTCGACTGTTAATCGATTGGTCGTAGGTTCGAATCCTACCTGGGGAGTTTATTTTATTTTTCTATTTTCCTGACCGGGTCTGCTCGACCGGGTCTTTTCGGTTGCTAGCCTCTCTGTCAAGGCCAGTTGCTAGTATTCAGATCTTCGCCTGCATTCATTTTCTTCCTAACATTTAGTTGTTCCAGATAGCCGTGCCATTGCCAACGTCGGATGCACAGCGCTAAAAGCAAGGTCTATAGTTGCAACACTCGTCTCGTTTGTGCGAAAAACTGCGCATAAGAACCCAGCAATCGGGCTGGATGCTGAAAGCCCACCCAAGCAAAGATTTGTTAAGTTTTTTGGACGGCCATAGTATAGGATAGAAATATTACTTTTTTATTAAGATAAAGGTTCTTGTCAATTTAATAGCTGCCTGCTCTGTCGATGGAATGCGGTATGTGTTGAGTATATATACTTAAAATTGCCTTTGACTGAGGTGGTAACCTTGTCCCTAAATACTTATCCCTGAATAGCAATTCTTTTTTAACATGCCCCGTATACTCGTTATCGATGATGATCCCGCCATTGTAGAGCTAGTCTCGATCAACTTAGAGATGGCTGGTTATGACATCAGTCAAGCCGCTGATGGGATAAAGGGTCAGGCCCTAGCTGTACAAATCGTGCCTGATTTGATCATGCTGGATCTAATGCTGCCAAAAGTGGACGGATTTACGGTGTGTCAGCGCCTCCGGCGAGATGATCGCACAGCCGATATCCCGGTTTTAATGCTGACCGCGCTGGGTGAAACTCAGAACAAAGTGGATGGCTTCAATGCGGGTGCAGATGACTATTTGACCAAGCCCTTCGAGCTAGAGGAAATGTTGGCACGGGTGCGCGCTTTGCTGAGACGCACAGATCGCATTCCTCAGGCCGCCAAGCACAGTGAGATTTTGAGCTACGGGCCACTGACGCTTGTGCCCGAAAGGTTTGAAGCTATCTGGCTAGATAAAACGGTTAAGCTGACTCACTTGGAGTTCGAGTTGCTGCACTGCCTACTGCAACGGCATGGGCAGACGGTCTCACCCAGCGAAATTTTAAAAGAGGTTTGGGGATATGACCCCAATGATGACATTGAGACTATCCGGGTCCATATTCGACATTTACGCACTAAGCTAGAGCCCGATCCAAGGCACCCTCAGTACATTAAGACAGTGTACGGTGCAGGCTATTGCTTAGAACTCCCTAGCGAAGCTGAGCTGATGCCCGAAAAAGTCGCTAGCTAAATTTTGCATGTTTGGAACCTATCAGCACAGTGAGCTCAGAATAGAAATAGATGCGGGTGCTGATGAAATTGGTGCTTGCTTGAGCGACCCTGAAACTTTAAAGCAGTGGCTATGGCTCCAGCAAATGCACTGGCCTGCTAGCAGCGCATCGAGCGCCACCCTATCAGAAGGGCAGGCATTTGACAGTGTCCTGGGCGTTGCGAAGATCCATCATTATGTTGAGAAGGTGGCACCCTTTGGCGTGCGCTTCTTGCTGAGCGGCAGTATAGATGGCTTTCACGAATGGCAGTGGGGAGATGGCTGGGTGCAGTCGCGTTTGGAAGGTATTTCACTGCTACCCCTAAACTTAGGTCAAACGGCCAGTCTGCTGCTGCTCAAGCAATATTTGCAGAAGACAGCGCGTACCTAGAACAGATGGCCAAAGACCCGGCAATTAGAGGCTTGACAATTGCTTGGTGCTTGCAAACTCTATATCGGAGCCTTTGAATCAGGGCCTTTGAATAATTATTTCGCTCACCCGCCGCTTGCTCTGGCGATCAATGCTGACGAGGCGAATATAGTGATCTGGAAATTGGGACAGGCAGCTCTTGAGGCTATCAAACGCTTCGGCTTCGTGAGAGGGGTTTAGCGTAGCGTAGCTCTGCCATGAGTTGACTCGGAAGCGACGTTTATCGACATGTTCTATGCCTAGTCGATGTCCTTGAGCGAGAATGGCACGCAGCGCTTTGAGAATGGGTTTAGAGAGTGCCTGAGTTTGGCTAGAGATTGGGCCATAGCCTATAGCCTCAGGCGGCTGTGGCTCTGACATGGGGTGAGAGGATGCGTGCTGGGCATCTCTTTTTCCTAGCCGCCGGGAAGGCTGGATATAGGGCTGAAGCGGATTGTTTTCAGGCGGTGTCAGTAAGGCCAGATCTCGGCGGCGTGGTGCCTCTGTTGAGCGTCCGGCAGGGGTAACGGCCTGGTTGTATTCGCTCACTAGGCCCATTGTACGCACCCGCGCTTGCTCGTGGACGAGTGTTTCACCCACCTCAACCAGGTGCTCAAGCTGGAAATTAGGCTTGGCGAATGTAGGGGCTTGTATCGTATTGACGACGCTGCTGGCAATGTTTTCGATGCCGACGGACTGAATGAAGCGAGTGATTTGTTCGTCATAGATTTGCGATCGCACTGCTCCAAAAAAGTCAATTGCCTGCTTATCAAAGTGCGTTACCAGTCTCTCCACATCTGCCGGAGAAAGCCCATCGCCAGCGAACATGCCGCCGACAATGCCTAGTCGATCTTCGTCACTAGGCTCCCAGTAAAACTTTTGCATGCGTCCGTCCCGAATCAGCGGCGCATAGAGCGTCGCAAAGTCGTTGCCTGTGGCGATGATGGGAATGCGCGGCAGTACCTTTTCGTCATAGCTTCCCGGCAGCTGAACATTGGTAGGATTGTCCGCAATATTCATCAGCGTGTTATTCACTAGCTGAGTATCGACGGTGTACTGCGTCATGCGATCAAACCGGCCTGCGCCCGCGTCCAAGTCGTTGATCATCAGGACTGCCATACAGCCGCGCACCCGTACTAGCTCAGCGGCCTCCCGATAGCGTAGCCGAATCAGCCGAGCGGGATCGCCAGCATCCGGGCTTTCGAGCTCGCCCCCGGAGATATAAACCACCTCGACACCCATCTTCTGAAAAACCAGCTCGCACTGAAAGGTCTTGCCCTCGCCCTTGCGACCGTGAACGCCTAGCAGTAACGGCACCTTCACTCGGGGAAGATCGAGATAATTTTTGGTGATGTGAACAGCAAGCTTGTTGAGAAAACGAGGCGAAATGTAGTAGGTCATTAAAGCAGTAATCTAAAAAGGCGATCTGAAAAGGCAATCAACAAGCATTGAGTCTAGACAAACCAGTTCTGCCAGGCGGACCACTGTGAAACCAAATCAGCGAGCGCCTGATACCCAGCAGCGGCTGGATGCGCACCATCTATCAGGGCAACCTCCTGCATCCAGAGAAGATTTTGGCTGAGCGGCTGAAAAGTTTCTAAGTAGGGAACGTCTATCTCCTTGCAGAGATCAGCATACGCTGAAGAAAGGTCGGCAATGCGCAGATTCATCGCACTATCTGCGACGGGCGGCGGCCCGACTAACAAGATCGGATACTGCGTTTTTACGCGGGTTAAAATGCGGCGTGCACAAGTGACAGCGTTAGCCCGACTTACCAAAATTGCGCCCGACTCTAGGCGCACATCGTTCGCCCCAAAGGAAAACACTAAGCGAGCATCGCACTCGGCAGGAAAGCGCAGATTTGCTTCCATTTGCCAACGCGCTTCTATTTGCTCACTGGTATTGCCTCGAATGCCTAAGTTGTAGTAAGTCAGGCTGGGGTGGGATGAGTTTACCGCTGCGCAGATTCGGCCACTCCAACCCAAACAAGTGGGATCTCCGGTTCCGTTGACGAAAGAATCGCCGAAAAAACAAATGCGAATATCTGACATAGCAATGCTGAAGGGACAACCAAACAGACAGCGCTATTCGCTAGCGGCTTCGTTAGATAGCGGAGCGTTTGGACTCTGAGCCTGTCGCGTCCGCTCTTCTATTTCGTTCAATGAGCGAACGATGAGTTGCTTGGCTTGAAGCTTCCAACCCCGCTTTTGAATGATGATGGCTAACGCGCCGCCGACTAGCGTGGCTATAAAATCGACGGGCTGTGTGAATGAAATGCCGAATAATAAGCCTAAACCGGCAATTCCCCAGAAAGGGAGGGCGACGGCCTGCCGCTGCTCTAGCAAAATATTGTCGAAGAAATTGCTGTTTAAGTCAGCTTCTAGATCCTGCTTGACCTGCTTTTGCTGCGCAGGGGAGACTGATAGGGCGATCTTTTGACGCAGCTTTTCGATCTTTCGCGCGTCGGTGCTGTACTCGGTTAGCTGATCTTCAGCTAGCATCACCAATCGCTCTGTCTGAGACATTTTGATTATCCTGGCACGGCTACTCTGTAGTCTACCGCAGTGTATGGTCGAGGCCGTATAAAAGTCTTCTGCCATCTAGCTGCGCCCATGAGTAACGTTCCAAGGCGATTAGATGATTACTTGTGATAGCTGCCGTTTTGCAAGATGGTTTTAGCTCTGTATAGCTGCTCGACTAGCATCAGCCTAGCTAGTTCGTGAGGAAAGGTCATCGCTGAGAGACTGATCATGGAATGAGTTTTGAGGCGATCGCTCACTCCCTCCGGCCCCCCGATAAACAGTGCCAAGGTTCCAAACGCTTCCTGCCCCAGCCAGTCTGCAAACGCTACAGAATCTCGAACTTGGCCATATTCTGCCATGACTGCTAAGCGATCTTGAGCATTGAGTAAGCTTTCTAGCTTGTCAGCTTCTTTCTCCTTCCCACTATCTTTGATTTCAATAATTTCTACCTCAGGTAGCCGCTTCGTGTACAGCGCAATCCCATCTTTCAACCAAGCTTTCTTAACTTTTCCGACCGCAACAATTTTGACTTTTGGAAAACTTTGGCCCATAAAATTGTCTGCTTACTTGGTAGCTGGATTCATTCTGCGCTCTAACAATGAAAATGCCTGCGAGGCGATCACATTCAAGATCAAATAGATCAAGGCGACGGTGAACCATATCTCAAAGGCCCGAAAGTTTCTAGCGACAATCAGCTGTCCTTGGCGGAACAGCTCCTGATAGCCAATGATCGCCACCAGACTCGTATCTTTTAGCAGGGTGATAAATTCGTTTCCCAAAGGCGGAACCATGCGGCGCAACGCTTGGGGGAAGACCACGTAGCGCATGGTCTGAGTCGGCCCCAACCCCAGAGATTCTGACGCTTCTTTTTGCCCTACTTCAACTGACTGGATACCTGCTCGGACAATTTCTGCTAAGTAAGCTGCCGAGTTGAGGCTGAGCCCGACAATGGCCGCAGTCCACTGATTAAACGTAAAGTCAATGCCGATGGATCTGACTAAAGGCGGCACCCCAAAATAAATCATAAAAAGCTGTACGAGCAGCGGTGTCCCTCGAAAAAAATCGATGTATACCCTCGCGGCTAGCCGCAGCAGCCAGATTTTTGAAAGCCGCGCAATGCCTAAGGCAACTCCGCCGATAGACCCTAAAGCAACAGCAGCAGCTGTGAGCTGCAAGGTGATAATGGCCCCTTTGAGAAGGGCGGGCAGCGCGGCAATGACAAAGCCGAGTGACTTGTCCAAAACGAAAGCTCCAATAAGAGATCAGGTAAGCAATCTGGCTAGCTCGGCGTTATTCGACCATCTCAGCCGGTGGGTCTGCTTGAAACCACTTTTGATAAAGTTCTGCGTAGGTGCCATCGCTCTTAATTTCTTCTAGAGCGGTGTTGATCGCCTCAATGTTCTCAGAGTCTTTAGGCAGGGCAATTCCGTAGAACTCCTCTGTGAGCAGCTCACCTACGACCTCAATGCCGGGAATATTGCCAGTGGCGATCGCATCTAAAGTTGCGGGTGCATCATTCACTACCGCATCGACATTGCCATTTGCTAACTCTTGCAAAGCCAGCGGCGCCGAGTCAAATGTCGTGACCGTCGCTCCTTCAACGCTGTTAGAGGTCTCAGCACCAGTAGTGCCAATTTGCGCAGCAATTCGCTTTCCTTCTAGATCATCTAGCGTTTTTATCTCGGTATTGCCTTCTGCTACGGCGATCGCCAACCCCGCCTTAAAGTAAGGATCCGAGAAGTCGACGGTCTCCTGTCGCTCATCGGTAATGGTCATACCGCTGATCGCCGCATCAATCGTGCCACCCTGCAAAGCCGGGATCAGCCCGTCAAAAGGCAGGCTCTCAAACTCAACGGTTTTACCGGCTTTCTCAGCGATCGCGCTCATCAGGTCAATATCAAACCCCTCTATCTCACCGCTGGGACTCAGTGACTCAAACGGCGGAAATCCCGGCTCTGTGCCCACCGATAAAACGGTATCACCAGTTTCCCCGCCTTCAGCAGTCCCACTTGGTTCACTGCCGCCACAAGCTGCCAGCAGACCCGCCGCCGCCATCCCCAAAACCGCCGACTTCAAAAAAGCAGCCCGTGTCATTTTCATCGTCAATCGCCTCACATTTCACAGCCGATAGCTGCCTAAATATAGTCAAAAACTTTACGCTCTCTTAACCTACTAAAAAGCAGGTCCGTAGAGCTAGCAAATGCCGAAGTTTGTAACCTCAATGGCTTATTATTGCGCTCTGGTGCGCCAGAGCAGTAACCAATGCTACCTAAAGTGTCGTTAAAAGGCTTGATGATACATTTAATGTAGATCTTAAAGCTGGCTACAAGCCGCTCTTCATATGTCAGAGCCTACTCCCGCCATTATCAGCGCCAATCTGCAAAAGAAATTTGGTGATCTCGCCGTGCTCCGTGGCATTGACTGCCAAATCCATCGGGGTGAGGTGGTGGCTATTATTGGCTCCTCAGGCTGCGGTAAGAGCACGCTGCTACGTTGCTTCAATCGCTTAGAGACGATCAGCGGTGGCCAGCTAATTGTTAACAATATTGACCTTTCTGAAGCGAATCTCAGCCGTCGCCGACTGCTAGAGCTGCGAGCTCATGTGGGTATGGTGTTTCAGCAGTTCAATTTATTTCCGCATCTGTCCGTGTTAGAAAACCTGTGCCTTGCCCCGAAAAAGGTTTTAGAACTTTCGCAGAGGGAAAGTGAGGAGACCGCTAGCTTTTATCTGAACAAAGTCGGTCTAGGTGAAAAGGCCCATGCCTATCCCGATCAGCTATCAGGCGGGCAAAAGCAAAGAGTTGCGATCGCCCGTGCCCTCTGTATGAAGCCTGAAGTCATACTGTTTGACGAGCCCACCAGCGCACTGGATCCTGAGCTGGTGGGTGAAGTTTTACAGGTGATGCAGCAGCTTGCCCAGGAAGGGATGACCATGATTGTGGTCACCCACGAAATGCAGTTCGCCCGCGAAGTTGCCAGTCGTGTGATGTTTTTGAACAAGGGCCAGGTCGAAGAAACGGGGCATCCTAGTGAAGTCTTGATCAACCCTCAAAGCGAAAGGCTACAGGCATTTCTCAGCCGCATTAATACTGTACTGGCTTAATTTTTGACAACTTTCCCATCGTTGGGCAGATGTCAGTGCCTGCTCTATGCCATCATGCTGGGTTTGTTTTGATCCCCGTAGAAGGCAAACAAATGGCACGTAAGTACAAAACAGTCGTACCTGCTGGTGTGAGTGCGATCGCTCATCGCTTTTGGAAAGAAAGCCGCTTGCTGCCACCAGCTGCCTGGTCCAGCTGGTGGAAAACACTCGCTATCGGCTTGGGGGTTTGCGCCTTGGTTGCTTACCTGCTGACTCGCTTGGCAATGGGGTGGGAAGATATCTGGCTACAAGCCTGGGATGAAAAATGGCTGCTGACCTTGAATGAGCGCTCCCCCCTTTCCTTCCCTAGAAGTGTCACTTGGGAGTCTCCCGGCAACCTGATTGGCATGCTGCCCGTTTTTCTGACGCTAACTGCCCTAACCGCCTGGTTTCGACAGCCAATTATTGCTGCAACCGCTGTCGTTGCCTATGTTGGCCAGTTTGCCTTGGTTTGGATTAGTTGGGGAACGTGGAGTCGCGATCGCCCGGAACTCATCGCCGATGGAATCGCCGCACCGGGGCTGCACTCCTTTCCCTCGGGGCACGTTGTTGTTGCTTTGACAATGTATGGCCTGATCTTCTACCTGTGGTTTCGCACATCTCGTAACTGGATAGAGAGAGTGATTGCGATCGCCTTTGGCGCACTGTGGATTGGCCTAATTACGACTTCTCGAATCTCTCTCGGAGCCCATTGGCCCAGCGATATCGTGGCGAGTTTCATTGTCGGTGTGCTCTGGCTAGCAACGCTAATCCTGTCTTTGGAGGCTGCTACTCGCGCTGCCAAAAACGCCAAACATAGAATTCTTTAGAGCATCCTTGCTTCTACAGCGGATCGATACTGCGATACTTCGCTTGAAATGCCATATGAATTCCATAGGCCACAAAACCAATCCCCAAAGTGCACAGGATGATTTCATTAGTAGGATTGTTATCAAATAGTTCTAACGCTTCCTCACTCGTCTTGATTTCATTAGCATCAAACAGCCAAGCAGCTCGTACCGCATAGGTGCCGATCACGACATACACGACACCCCTTGCGGCAATGCCTACACGACCTACGATGCTTGCCCACACTTTCTCTGCATCGCTCATTTTATGCCGCTTGAAGCGTTTACGAAACTCCGCTTTTATCGCTCTATAAAAGTAGTAACAGCCAGTGCCGAGAAATAATATTCCGATCGCCCCTACTAGCCACCTTCCAAATGGCTGCTGCATCAGCATAAAAGCGACCTCTTGAGAGGATTTGTTGTCGCTCTCAGGCGATTCCGTCAAAATCTCTATGACGCTGTAGGCAATACTGGCATACACCACGCCACTACAGCCATAGCTAATTCGGCGCACAATATCGCCCGCATTGCAGCCGCTGTGCTCAGGATCTAAAAACGTCTGAAGAAAGCGCCATAAGACATAGCCCATCAGGCTAATAGAAATCAATATTGCCATTGCTCGGCCAAAGGGTTGCCGGGCAATGGCCCTAAGCGCCCCGGTGCTTCCTACTGTTTCACCCTGGCTAAAGTTAAAAACTTCTAGTATTGCCAGCACGCCCGTACTACCGTAAACAATGCCCTTAGCAGCGTAGCCAAAGCGAGCATAGTATTCAATCCAGCGTTCGTAGGGTTTGTGAGAGGGATCGGTTTTCTCCATCTCTGTCAGTTACTTGGCTGAATCCGACGATATACCGCCTGAAAACCCATATGAATACCGTAGGCAATAAACCCTACTCCCAAAATGCTGAGAATCCACTCATCGGCTGGGTTGCTCTCGAACACTTCTAGCACGCCCTCCGTCGTCTTAATCTTAGATGGATCAAACGTCCAAGCTGCCCTCATGGCGAAAACGCCAATGACAACATAAACGATGCCTCTTGCCGTAATGCCCGCTCGGCCTGCAATAGTTGCCCACGTTTTAGCCGTATCGCTCATTTCATGCAGCTTCATCCGCTTGCGGAATTTAGCTTTAATGGCCCGGTAGAAGTAATAGCAGCCGAGCCCAAAAAAAAGCAGACCGCCTGCCCCTACTAGCCAGCGTCCAAAGGGTTGCTGCATAACCGTCAGCGCCCAATCTTGCGTTGTTTTCCCGCCCTCTGACGAAGATGACATTAGAATACTCACCGCGCTAAACGCCACACCGGTATACACCAGGCCGCTGCAGGCATAGCCAATCCGGCGCACAACATCTTTTGTATCATTACTATCATCGTGTTCGGGATCTAGAAATGCCTGAATGAAGCGCCACACGACATAGCCCATCAAACTAATCGCTAATATAACCAGCAGCACCTGACCATAAGGCTGGCTCGCAATCGTTTGCAGGACGCCTTTAGATCCGACCGTTTTCCCTGAGCTGATGTTGAGGGTTTGCAGTAAAGCCAAAATGCCGATGCCACCATAAAGTACGCCTTTCGCTGCATAGCCGAAGCGGGCAAAGTAAGCAATCCAGTCTTCAGTAGACGCTTGTGTTTGATCGTAGGGTGCCATATCCAGATGGGGTGCATTCAGGTGGTATAAGTTGGGCAAAGATAGAGCCGCACCTGTCATAATCGACTCTTTTTTCTGCTGTGTCATCAACCCTTGGCAGGAGCTTACGGTGTGGCTGATAAGCGGCTACTGACTATGCTTGTGCTCGCTATGACCGTCCGCAAACCGGAACAGCTCGGCAAAGCCACTTACATTTATCTAGACTACACTTTCATAGAATGAAGCTCTCTCACGTTTATAAAAGCTACTTTATGAAAGTTACTAACTTGTTGTCTGCTGCATTGCTGACTTGGTGCTCTTCTGCGATCGCTGTAACCGCCATGCCAGAAATTTCCAGCGGTGACGGGATTGTCGATGCCGGTACAGAAGCCTGTCTATCTCGGACAGATACCTTCGTCAATACCCTTGACGTCAGCGTAGAGCGCGGTCAAATAGATCGCACTGGCTACTTTGGCGATGGGTCCTTTCGCATCCTTTGCTATCCCAATCCCTACAGTCAAAGCAATCAAAGCCTAGTCGTGATTTTCGCAGCCCACGACAGCGACTTCAGCGTGGCCGATACCTTCGTTCAAATTGCCGTCAGCCAAATCGCTGATCAGTAAGGCTTTTCAAGCCTACAGGCAGCCGCTCTCTAAAAATCGCTCTCTAAAATAGCGAGTCCGCGTCGATAAATCTCTTTGGCGTAATCTGTCCAAGTGCCTTGTCCCCAATAGCGGAAGCAGCTAGTTTGTAGCAGTAAGTTATGCAGCAGTGCATTGCGATATTGGTGTTGCCGCTTCAGCTTTGGCTGCGCATCTACCAGCGCATCTACTATCTGATGAAACTGATAGCTCAGATTTTCCATCGGCTCTAATACGTTGCTGTAGCCTTCTACCCAGCTTCTATCGTTGGTCCAAGAGCCGCCTGTCATGTTGAGCTCGTCAGGCGATTGGGCGATCGCATCTGCTACCTTCTGTGGCGTTACCTCACCTTGAATCTGCGTCCAAAGTCGCGCTTGCCCAATCGCCTGACAAGTCGGAAAGTCATTAATCGTAATCCCTTCAGCGGCCAGCAACTCCAAATATTCTGTTCCATTGAAAGCGACAGTCCCACGTTTGCCACCCCCCATCTCGTGCCAGGCCCGTTTAAAGGCGCTTGGAAACTCATTCATCATCACGCCGCCATTTTCCCCATCGGCAATCTGGCTGACCAACGGCGGAATTTGTTTGCTGCCGAGTGCTACAGGTTCCAGTGTTTTCGCCTCGTAGTAAGGCTGCATCTGACCCACCAGCTTTGTATCTGAGCCCTGGGTTTTAATCAGGACCGTAATTTCAGCCACCTCTCCCGATGCGCTCCGGGCCACCAGTCGATGGGGAATATGAGGCTGCTGAATACCGTCCCCGTTCAGCGTTTCGACAGTGTGCTCTTGGACCATCATCCACTGGTAGCCGCATGTTCTTAGTGCCTTTACAAGGACATATAGCGTCTCGGGATGGTTCGGTAACTGCATTTCTGGCGGCGAAAATCCTCTTACCCTTTTCAAGGCTTCTATGCCGAAAATAGCCGCAAAGTGGTGCTGCCAAGCGCGTATGTGCAGCTCAATATCCGGCAGCGGCAGAGAGGCTGCTACACCATGCCCCCAAAAAGTTCCGAGCCATTCCACGTAGGGCTGGTATTGGGCATCGCAGGTGATCCGCTTCAGCTTGTTTAAAACGTCCTCTCGTTCCATTTGCTGCAGACCCCATAGCAGCGTGCCAGCGTAGTCCAGCATGACTCGGGGATTATAGCCTTGTGCCACCAGCTCAGGAACAAAATCACCAATGCGGCTGTAGCAATAGGCAAATGGCCCGGCGTTGTGGTTGTCCCCATCGCAGGGATGCTCAAACATGTGCTGTAAGTTATTGATCAGCTCCCCGTTCTTTCCTGCTGGAATGGTGGGCTGATGCATATGTAAGGCGATCGCAAAACCCGCAGAGATGTCTGCCAGCTGTAAATTTGTCCGCGGCAGATATACCGGTTCTGGCGTGGCGATCACCGCTTCAATTTTATCTTCCCATCCACAGATATTAGGCAGGCCGTCCACCAGACCGGGCAAGCTCGCAGAAGTCGTCGATAACACAGCAACCATATTTCCTCGAAGGGGATGAAAGGACTAGAGGGATTCAGTCTCGATCACTGGAGATGTCTTCAGCCATCTTTTGTTAACAGGACTCGATCGATAGGTTTAATCAATAGGCTTAGTCAAGTCTATGGCTAGTTCGTCTTTGATCCAATTAATGATTTGCTGGCGTTCTCCTGCCACCAAGTAAAACCGTCCTGTTTCCCGCACTCTTTGGTGAATATCTTCCATGTCTGCTGGGGTGAGCAATTCGGCGGTGAGGCCAATATCACACAGGATATCGTCCTTGCTTTCCTGACTTAGCTGTCCGTAACGGTAGCGGCTAATCTGCTTTTCTAATCGATTAAGGGTATGTGCGTCAGCGGCTTCCAGTCTTTCCCGACGCTCCTTGGCAATAGGCTCTCCTGCCACCATCTTGGCATAGTCAGTATCCAACATCTTGAGCTCGGTAATTTTGGGCTGCTCGCTCATAAGCACTCCTTAAAAATAGAAAACACTCAATAGAAATCCGTAAGATCAAAAATCCAATGGACTAAGCCTAGTTCAATACCCTAATTATGCTAGAGATCCTGTTTGGCAAGTTAGATTGCTGAAATCACTTGCTGAAGCTGTTTGCTTGAACGGCGGCCCTATCCATTTCTGCGTCTGAAATCTAGCTTCACGCTTGAATTCGCATGCTGATATCTAGCCAGGGCGATCGCGTAACTGGTGCACTACTTGAAATGTAATCCACCCCCGTTTCAGCAACCCCTCGAATCGTCTCCAACGAAATATTGCCAGATGCTTCAATCTTAATCCGCTCATTCGCCGCTCGAATTGTTTGGACAGCATCGCGCATAGTATCCAACGCCATATTGTCGAGCATGATGATGTCGGCTTGGTGGGCAATCGCCTCATTCACCTGCTCTAAGCTCTCCGTCTCCACCTCGATCGTGATCGGATAGGGAATTCGCCCTCTTATATATTTAATTGCTTTTTCGATTCCACCTGCCACGGCGATGTGATTGTCCTTAATCATCGCCCCATCATCTAGCCCCATCCGATGATTTCTCGCTCCGCCTAAAGAAGCCGCATACTTTTCGAGCAGTCTCATCCCTGGCGTTGTTTTCCTAGTATCAACTAGCTGCGTGGGCAGATCTGATATGGCTTCTGAATATCGTCTAGTCATCGTGGCAATTCCGCTGAGGCTCATCGCTAAGTTGAGCGCTACCCGTTCTCCAGTGAGTAGGGTGGAAAGTTGGCAGGTGATGTTAGCGAGAGTAGTGCCTTTTGTGATGCGATCGCCCTCAGCAACTTCAGCTTGAAACCTCACATTCTTATCTAATAAGGAAAAAATACGTTCTGCAACCGGCAGCCCTGCAATCACACCCTCTTCTTTTGCCACCCAGGAAGCCTGCCCATCCATCTGTGCTAGCTCAGCTAATCCATCAGTCGTTCTATCTCCCCGTCCGATATCCTCCTTCAGCCAAGTTGTTAGCAGTTCATCCAAAACTATCCAGCTCGGCAGCATCTCACTCACCCAAAATCAAAAAAGAAACTTACCTGAGCATAAATCCAAATCAGCTACATCCTTTATTTATCGAGGACTACCAGCGTTTATGAACTAAAAAATCTTCCTGATGAGTAGCCAGCATCAGCGAATAAAATGACTAAGCCTGAGCAAGAAAAATCTAAAACCCTTTCTGTAGTTGGGTTTCAACTTTTCCAAAATATTTCCGAATAAAGTAGTTGACACTGTCTATTAAACAGCGTTATATTCATTAGGCGCTGAAGGGAGCGAGCCGCGAGAGCGGGTAGCCCTGGAGGCGACAGTAGCACCTAGAAAGTTAAATAATTTAGAGAATTAGAATTAACGAGACCCTCGTTAAAGAATGTAAATTGCTTCGAGGATAGCATAGCTATTGATCGGACGCAATAAGGATAGCTAGTAAATAGCTTGAGTAAGAGACAAACGTTTGATTAATTGTGTAGGAATTAGGTTTTCTATTTGGTTAGTTGAGCAATCTGTTTTTTTAAAATGGAGAGTTTGATCCTGGCTCAGGATGAACGCTGGCGGCGTGCTTAACACATGCAAGTCGAACG
>JBAUIB010000399.1:0-10265 GCA_049680585.1 Phormidesmis sp. | reverse complement strand
TATCAAAACCATCGAGAACGATTAGGCAGCGCTGCTTTGCTAGAGCTGCCACTATTCGCTTGATTAATACATCAGCTGGCTCATCAGCAAGACGGATGGTTTGTCGCTTGTGCTTTTTATCTAAGTTTTTCTCTAATACTGACTGCTTGTCCGCTGATTGCTTAGCCATCGATTGTTTGCCGCTCATTCGCGCTGAGCGGCGCAGGGGAATGGCTGAACCATGCAGGGTTAGCAGGATTTCTCTGAGCGATCGCAGCAATTCTTTCGGTGGTTTGGTTTCGTCAATGCTCCACCACACAACCTTTTCAAACTCACCGTCAACATCATCTATGAGCCTGCGCACCAAATGCGTTTTCCCAATCCCACCAATCCCACAAATCGCCAGTAGCTTCGGCGAGGCGGCTGGCTTATCCATCCAGTTTTTTAACAGCGCCAAGGGCTGACGACGCCCCTGAAAACAGCTGAGGGTAGGTGCGTCACCCAGCATATAGAGAGATTTCGGATCTCCATCTGTCGGCGTCACTGCGTTAGCAACCGTCCCGACAGCCTGTCTGGCCAAGGACACCCCAGCCTGCGAACTCACTAGCGCCTCCTCTGAGGCACCTTCTGAGAACATCAAAACAGGCAGCGCTGCTGAATCACCCTCAGCCAATAGCCGAGCTAGCTCATTTCTAGCTGGCTTATCAGAGAGAGCAGCATGCTCCTCTATCAGCTTTGCCCCTAGCTTTTCCTCTAGAGAGGCCAGTTTACCTGGACCGCTGCCCTTAATCCCAAACTTGCGATACACCTCACCTAGCCGCTTGCGAGCCGCTGCCTCAGAGATATCTAGCTGCTTTGCGATATCTTTGCTTTTTCGCTGTTTAAGCGCTAGTTTCAGGGCTTCTAACTCCCCTGCAGACACTTTTTTATCTCTGGCAATCTGATTGAGAAACGCTTCTGGGATTTCAAGCGGTGCCATAAAATTACCGTCACTAAAATATAAAACTGTTTTTATAGCTAGCTCTCAGGCACTGTCAGTCAGCCAGAGAAGGCGAGTTCATTAATCGCCCAGAGTCACTGCTCAGACTGTCCGAATTTCGCGCTAGCGTTCTTAAGCTAGAACACTAATATAAAGTCATTCAGCCCTTTATCTCACATAGCTTAACCTAACTTTGACATTGTGAGAGTGGCAAACGCCGCGACGTAAAAAACGCAATCCGAGCGCAAAAGCACTGACTGTATTGAATTACACAAAAACCGTTTTGCCTTGGTTTTGTCTTATCGGACAACACGGAGTTATTTTTTTGACAACCTTGCGGAAATCAAAAAATACAGTTACTTTAAAAACGTGAGGGATATGTGAGGTCTGCGTGTGAGATTGCTCTGTGACGGTTCGTTATGTGACAGCTTTCCCTGTGACATCTCGTAGATAGCAATCTACTGGCTGACGTTACGTACAGATTTGGTTTTCCTACTCTTGAGGCAAAATGATGAGTAGTTCCCTAGCTACGGGTTCACCTGACAAACCACGTATCAGCTTTGAGCCTTTTTCGTCGCTACTTCCCAATTTCTTCGACAGTTCGCTGTTTGACGGCTCGCTAATTACCCAGCTCCTGAATAACGTAAGCGCAAGCAATTTATCTAGCCACATGCCTGATCTGGGTGCCACTTTCGTCGGCGATGAAAGCGGTGATGAGGTATATTCCCAACCCATGTGTCTATCTAATCTTCAGTCTGAACAGGCTGACAAGGAGGCGTCAATGTTAAGTCCATTCAGCACTTCAAACAAATCTGGAAACAGCTTGCCAAACTACGGCGCTGTCAACCAATGCCCTGAATCGCTGACATCCTCAGGTGCATCCCCGTTGGCAAACGGTAGCCGCGAAAAGGTCGTGCCGATTAATTCCCAGGTCGGTGAGCTAGAGGCGCTTCGCGGTAGAGTAGCGCTCATGAGCCACCAGCAAACTGAGCTCCAAGCGAAGCTAGTGGTTGCCTTAGAGAAAATTCAGGCCATGGTGCAAACAGAAGAGCGGATGAATGCCCGGCTGTCTCAGTTCGAGCAAACATACCGTCAGCAGCAGATAGAACAGAGTCGACTGCGGCATGCGCAAGACTGCCAGCTTGAGCGCAGACTACAGGACTACATTAAAGCGTCCGTCGCCCAAGCAGTACAGTATGCGATGGAGCGCTTTATTCCCAAGCGCAGGGTAGCGGCACCTGAGCCGACTAGACAGCCCTCTACGTACATCGTTCCTGATGGCCCTCATGTTGGCTATTCTTAGCCAGCGAGCTTTTGGGTGATAGCGTCTTGTAAGTAAGATTATCAAGCATGTGAGAAATTAGTGTGAGAAAAGCCCGCGAACCTATTATTTCGCGACCAGTCCTTATCTTAAAATACTGATACTGAACTCACCTGATTTCTCAATCTGTCACTTTGCAGCTAGCAAAGAGGCCAATAAAGATAACAGAGCGCCAGCGTATTGATTATTGTACGCTGGCGCTCTGTATAAGGATCTCGACGTCATTTGGCAATGGCTTACAGCCGCTAAATGTGCCTAAACTGCCCATACTAGCTATTCGCTATCGCCCAAAATTTTAGGAACCTTGAAAAAGTCATCCTCGCGATCAGGCGCACTCTCCAAGATGGTTTCACGATCAGCAAAGATGACTAGCTCATCTGGGCGGGTAATGTTACTGACCTCAATTGCTCGAGTCGTGGGTGGGACATCTTGGGTATTGAGCTCGTCGAGCTGCTGGACGTACTCCAAAATGTTGTTGAGCTGGCCGGTAAACTGCTGCTCTTCAGCTTCACTGAGCTCCAAACGAGCGAGGCTAGCAACTTTGCGAACTTGATCGATATCTATCATATTGAGCTGGCTTATCTGGGGCTGGCTTATTTTGGGTTGGTGAGGAGGGTACGCTATCGAGTCTAGACGCTATCGAGTCTCAGTCGGCCAGTTATCTTTAGCCAGTTTTGAGCTTCGAGGTAGTTGTTAGGGGCCATCCGAACGGCTTCTAGCCAGTAGCGGGCGGCTTCGTCATATAGCTTGTCAGATTCGCTCTTATCACCGGCAGCTTCTGCTTGTTCGCCCCGATAGTGATAGATTACAGCCGTATTATTCAGCGCCTGAATCATGCGAGGGTTTAGCTCTAGCGCCTCTTTGTACAAGGCTAAGGCTTTATCGTGCTCACCGTTACTGGCATGGATAAGCCCCATGTTGTAAAGAATGTAGCCTTTATCGTAGGGATCTTCTTCAAGCGTCAGGGCTTCTTTGTAGTTGTCTAGGGCCTCAGCGTATTCGCCATCAGCCTGAGCAGACATACCGTCTCGATAGTAGGCGAAGGCTTCTTTGGCCTGCTGCTTGGCGGGCAGCATTTTTAAGATCAAATCAGCCATTACCGTGAATGACTTGTCGATGAAGTTGTCGTTCTTCTGAGTTCTTGGCATAGAAATCCTTATTAGGGCTATTCGAGTTAGGGATTTCGAAAATGGCCTAATTCCCTCTACAGATTATCTGATGGTAGAGGATGCGATCGCCCAAATGTAATGGATTTTTAAGTAATGTAATGCTCAAGCTTCAGCGTTTGACTGAGACATTTGCGCGATGAGGAAATTGACCATTTCACCGATGGTGCTGAAGCTGGCTTCGTCAAAGCGATCGCTTAAATCCAAATCAAACTGCTGAAAAAAGTCTTCGCAAAACGTGATCGACCAGTCAAACCAGCACACCAACGGAAAATGTAGATCTCGGTTGAGCTGATCGTCAGGGCGCACCCGGCTAAAGTCTAGGCCGGAGTACTGGCTAAAGGACTGATAGATAAAAGAGAGGACCGAATAAGCTTGTGCTTGAGTGCTGTAGAGCTGGCACCAATCTGACAGGCTTAAAGAGGAGCGATCGCGCCTCAGCATCCAATCATTAACTTTTTTGCGAATGGTGATATCAGGGCTCATATCGGCATAGGCATAGGCGCTACTGAGAAAATTCTTCAGCTGTCCTACCTGCCCGATTTGCTCAATTGCTAGCCGCATTGTCATAAGGATCATCGGTTCCGCAGAATCCGTCAGCGCATTGTGTGTCTAATATTCCCACTCACCCTAGAGAAATTACGGTATATTTTTGCACTTGCTGTACGGAACTTTGAGCCGCATGCGAGCGATCAGCACTCACGGGCAAGAAGGCTCTTCAGATTGAGCACCAACGAACATTTTTTCAATGTCAGCCGCTTGCATTGGCCGACCTACCCAAAAGCCTTGCAGGTAGTCGCATTGATAGTGACTGAGCAGCGCTTGCTCGGTTTGAGTTTCCACCCCTTCTGCGACTACCTGAAGATCGAGCCGATGGGCCAGCTCAATGGTGGACTGTACAATTGCCTGATTTTTAGGATCGTGGGGGATACCTCTGACAAAGCAGTTGTCAATCTTTAGCGTGTCGATAGGCAGCTGCTTAAGATAGCCCAATGACGAATATCCAGTCCCAAAGTCATCAATAGAAATACGGATACCCAATGCTTTTAGCTCGCCGAGCAGCATCACGGCTGACTTGGCATCTTGCATAAGCGCTGTCTCAGTGACTTCTAGTTCTAGCTGTTGGGGTTTGAGACCATTGGCTGCGAGGGTGTTTTTAATTGAGTCGATCAAGTCAGGTTGATTGAGCTGGACGCTCGACAAATTAACAGAGATATAGCGCCAGCCCAAATTGAGCGACTGCCAGTGCTTAGCTTGGGCGCAAGCCGTTTCAAGCACCCACTGGCCGATGGGGACAATCAAGCCCGTCTCTTCCGCCAGTGGAATAAACTGAGTGGGTGAAATATAGCCGTGCTCGGGATGCGCCCAGCGAATCAGCGCCTCACTGCCTTCAATCTTACCGGTCTTGAGATTGAGCTGAGGCTGATAGTGCACTTCAAACTCGCTGCGCTCTAAGGCATATCGCAGCCAGGTTTCCATCGCAATTTGATCTGAAAAGGCCGTCGGCATATCAGCGCGATAAAACTGACAGTAGTTGCTCTTTTGGCGTCTGGCATATTCCAACGCGGCATCGGCCTGACGGAGCAAGGTATAGATGTCTGCAGCGTGCTGGTGGCGCAAAATGGCAACGCCAATGCTCGTGGTGGCAAAGACTTCCTGCCCCGGTAGCGAAAAGGATCGACTGAGTGCGTCCATTAATTCCTGAGCAATGGTTCTAGCCTGAGAGGAATACTTCAGATCGGGTAAAACGACAGCAAACTGATTGGCGGTCAGCCTCGCTAAAGTCGCACTGGGGGGCAAACAAGATTGCAGACGGCGGGCGGCGGCTCTGAGCAGTTCGTCTCCAGCCGGGTAGCCCATGACGGTATTGACTAATCGCAAACGATCTAGGCTGACGGACATAAAGGCCAGCGTTTGCTGGTTGCGCTGGGCAGTGATGATCGCTTGACTGAGCCGCTGATGTAGGAGCCGGTAATTGGGCAAATCGGTGAGACTGTCGTAGTGGGCCAGCCGGTTAATTTGCTCAGCGGTATTGCGCAGTGAGATCACATAGAGTTCGCTAGTGGCGATTTGTCGGTTGATGCGAGCGGCAATCGTACTAGACAGTTCGGCGTGAGTGAACGGACGAACCAGACAGTCGTCTGCGCCGAGTTCCATTACCCGGCGAATGTGCGATCGCTCCGTCGTATGGGTCAGCAAGATAAACGGAGTTGCCTTTAGTTCACTGTCTTGACGAACTGCTTCTAGAACCTGATAGCCATTGAGCTCAAGGGCTTCCGAGCTACAGACAATGACATCGGGGCGCTGTTGGCGGCCTAGCGTAAAGCCAGAAAGACCATCGTCTGCGACATCAACTAAAAAATCCTCAGACTCCAAGTAAGCGACTAAACTAGCCCGACTTGCTTTGGGAGGTTCGATCACTAATATTCTCTGCATGGACGTCTCACAGTCCTCGCACTTTTGAGTGCTGAGAAGATGCAGAGAAGATCGAACAGACCACTAATAGGTAAATAACAGACACACTCGCTCCCACCAAAAGCTGATCGCACCGCCAACGACAGACCTGACTCTTCTACCAATTGATCAATAACAGCCTTAAAATTGTCTTAAGCCTTCCCTAAACTCACCTAGATTCAGCAGGCGTAGAGCCACAGTACGGTTAGCTAGTGGGCGAATGCATCCACATACTCGCGACATTTCTAAGTCATCTACCCTAACAGTTTTTATCCGTGCTCGACATTCAAAAGCCATAGCCAGCATCAGCTGTATGGCTTTCACCACTTCGCTCAACACATGAGTCGTTGCTAGAACTTTCATGGTTAGGATGCCCGACTATGACCTGAGGAGCGCGAATCACTTAGCCCACGCTCAGGTAAGGCTTTTGCAAAAAAGTGTATTCGAGCCAAGTGACAAGCGCTATAGCAAGTTAGCTAGCTGACTGACTCGCTTTAGCCAGGGTTTCGACAAAGGTGGGATAGGACACAGCGGCGGCTTCGGCTCGTTGAATTTGGCTTTTGTGGGGAGTGCGGGTGGCGGCGATCGCCAAACTCATCGCAATGCGATGATCGCTGTGGCTATCGAGAGCTGCGCCTGTTAGTGACGCGTCTGTGCCCATCCCGACAATTTCCATGCCGTCGGGATATTCGCTCACGGTGGCCCCTAGTTGGCTGAGCGCGTCGGCCATTACGCTTAGGCGATCGCTTTCTTTTACCCGCAGCTCAGCGGCATCACTGATGCGAGTAGTGCCCTCTGCAAAGAGCGCCGCAACCGTCAGAATCGGTACTTCGTCAATCAGGCGAGGAATCAGATCGCCGTCAATTTTGCAGGATTTGAGCTGACTGTAGCGAACGCGCAGATCGGCAACCGGTTCGCCTGTGACTTCTCTTTGATTTTCTAAGGTGATGTCAGCGGCCATCGCGGCTAGTGCATCTAGCACGCCTGTGCGAGTCGGATTGATACCGACGTTTTTAATCAGCAGGTTTGAGCCGGGGGTGATGGCCGCAGCGACGAGCCAAAAGGCCGCAGAGCTAATGTCGCCAGGGACAATTACGGTCTGTCCAGTGAGCTGAGCGGGGCCGTGAAGGGTGACACTATTTGTGCTCGAATCGATAGAGAGCTTCGCACCAAAGGCTTGCAGCATCCGTTCGCTGTGATCGCGCGAAAGGCTGGGCTCGGTGACGGTGGTATCTCCCTTTACTGAGAGTCCGGCTAGCAGCAGGCAAGACTTTACCTGGGCGGAGGCAATCGGTGAATGATAGTGAAAGGGACTTAGCTGCTGGCCCTGTACCCCGAGTGGAGCAAGGGTATTTCCGGCTTTACCGGCGATGGTGGCTCCCATTTGCGTCAGGGGCGCAATCACTCGTTTCATCGGGCGCGAACGGATTGAAGCATCGCCAGTCACGGCGAAAAATTTACCGGGTTGGGAGGCCAGCAGTCCCAGCATTAGCCGCAGCGTCGTGCCAGAGTTGCCCGTATCTAAAATGTCATCTGGCTCTTGCAGCTGACCGCCAGTGCCCTCTACGGTGATCCATTCGCTGCCATCAGAGGCTTCCCCCGTTGCGTCAAGGCCGGAGATTTTGGCCCCCATGGCGCTGAAGCAAGCCGCCGTACTGCGGGGATCTTCGCCGAGCAGCAGTCCTTTGATGCGGGTGGTGCCTTGAGCGATCGCACCCAGCATCAGCGAACGATGAGAAATAGACTTATCGCCGGGAATCGTAATGTCACCTGTGAGGGGGCCACCTTTACTGCCATCGATTTCTAAGGTTTGATGGTCATTGTGATCAATCAGCTGTAAAAAAGGCATAGTTGCACGGGTGAAAGCTAATAGACTAAACGCTAAATAAACGTAGGGCCAGATGGCTAAATGAATCTAATGATCAGCTCGCAGTCAGCAGACTACTCGGCCTCTGCGCCGCAGTAGGCATTGACCTGCTCAATTAGAGTTGACTCTTCAACAGAGAGTGATTGGAGATCGCTAAACGCACTGTTAGCTTGCGTTTGAAAGCTGTCGAAGATTTTTCTAAACTCGTCTTCACTCTGAGCCTCCGCGACAAGCTGCATGGCGTTGCTGGCACTGCTCAGCGCTGCTTGAGAGTCCGTCACAATAGTGATGTAGCGATCGCGATACTCATCGAGCTGTTCATCGCCAATACTCAGTCCTTCCAAATCTTGAGTCATGCCATCGATTTTACCGGTGATCTTTTCAACAGCGCCGGTGTATTCCTCAGCCGCCGCTCGCAAATCTTCTAGCCCTTGAGCGCCAGAAGCCTGTGTCATTGCGCCTTCAATCTCACCTTCAAAGTCATCTTTAAAGCTTTGAGATTGATTGATGATACTGGCAAACTGGTTGCACTGAGAGACCTTGCTATTGCAGCCGAAAAGCCCGATCAGTAGCAGCGCGACTAGGAACTGGCGTCCTATTTTGTAGCGCTGATGTTGGGGAATGGGCAAGCGGGGTTTATCCATCAAGATATGCTGTAGAAACGCGATGAGACTCTCTCGCAAAGTGGCAAATGCTCCATAGAAAAGTTTAGACCGTTCGCTGTCGCTTTGGGTGTGTGCAGGTTACAGATAGTGGGTTTTCAAATTTTAGGAACAGTGGATATGTCATCTATGAGTGTTGCGATCGCCCGTCAGTCATTTTCGTCGTTAGCGGGCAAGCACTATTTTAACTACGGTGGTCAGGGGCCGATGGCCGATAGTGCGATCGCTACGCTCAGTCAAATGCAGCAAAAAATCCAGACCCAAGGCCCTTTCGCCAGCGCCGTCAACCAATGGCTACAGGCAGAAGGGGCGCAAACTCGCAGCGCGATCGCCCAGGCACTTGGCACAACGCTTGAGACCATTACGCTGACAGAAAATGTCACCGTAGGCTGCAATATTCCGCTGTGGGGCTTGCCCTGGCAGAGCGGTGATCATATCTTGCTGGGAGATTGCGAGCATCCCGGTGTCGTCGCCGCCGTCGCCGAAATCAGCCGCCGCTATGGGCTCAGCGTTAGCACCTGTGCCCTGGCAGATACCCTGAATGGTGGCGATCCGGTGGCTGTCGTTGAGCAGGCGCTACGACCGAGTACCCGACTAGTAATTATCAGCCATGTGCTGTGGAATACTGGTCAACGGCTACCGCTCAAAGACATTGTAGAGGTGTGTCACCGCCATGATGATAAGACCCGCGTATTAGTAGATGCGGCGCAGTCAGTGGGCGTGTTGCCGTTGGATCAGCCAGGATGGGCATTGCCTGAAACGGGTGTAGACTACTACGCTTTTACCGGTCATAAATGGTGGTGTGGCCCAGCGGGAGTCGGTGGACTGTATATTCGACCGGAGATACTGGCCGAAACGGCCCCGACTTTTATTGGCTGGCGTGGTATTGAAGTGGACGATGAAGCTAGGCCAGTAGGATGGAAGCCTGACGGACGCCGATTTGAGGTGGCCACTTCGGACTATGCGCTGTGGGGTGCGCTGCGGCAGGCGATGGCTGTGCAGGCAGATTGGGGAACTAGCATCGCGCGCTACGAGAGAATTTGTGAGCTGAGTCAGCGGCTGTGGAAAGGATTGCGATCGCTCTCTCGCGTCACCTGCCTACTTACCCAAGCACCGCCCCCGTCAGGTTTGGTTTCGTTTCAACTGCTCGCAGACGACGGCCAGCCCAGTCCGGATTTGCACAGTGCGCTGGTAGCGACTTTGGAGAGTGAAAAAATATACCTGCGCACCTTGGCCTCACCTAACTGCGTGAGAGCCTGCGTGCATTACCTGTCGCTAGAGTCGGAGGTAGATGCGCTGATAGAGCGGGTGCAGGCGTGGCTAGCTTAGCCATCTGCTAGGAATACTCTTTGCCTTCGTAGTCACGGCAGCCCTCGCAAGGACCAGAGGGATTGGGCGCGCAGCGAATAAAAGGCGATCTGGCATTGAGCTGACAGGTAATATCGCCAATTACTAGGCCCATGCCCTCAACGTAGTGCTCATCTGGGTGGCGAGGTCGGGTTTGAAACTGACGAAACCGCTCTCGGGCAGCGTAGTCAGCTGCGAGGTGCAGACTTTGCTGAAACTGTCTGCGCGAGTAGATACCGATAACCAATGAGAGAATCGCTGGCGCAATGCCAATGAAAATAATCAGCGCGATCAGCATGGTGGCTTAAGGCGAATATCCGGCGAACTGCTGGAACTGATCCTAACGTAATCGCTATGCTTTTTCGGCGCTCTTAGGCTTGGGCTGGAAGGTCGATTTTACCGATAGCTCTTTGAGCTGAGCGGCATCTACACCGGATGGGGCGTTGGTGAGCAGATCGCGGGCTTGTTGGGTTTTGGGAAAGGCGATCGC
>JBAUIB010000398.1:0-3674 GCA_049680585.1 Phormidesmis sp. | reverse complement strand
GCGGATCTTGGTGAAGTAGCTCGACTTGCAGTCGGCTTGGCCACCAGTCATCCGTTTGCGGCTTGGCGCCGAGGGCACCGCCAACACGGGTCCCACGGAAGGGACATTGGGCGGGAGCAGCAGTGGGGGTGTTATTCATTAAGTCCAATTCGTTAGGTCCAATTCGTTACGGATAGTTTTCGTTAGTCAAGCTGGAGTCAAGCTATGTTAAGCACCGCCGCTTGCGGTGGTTTGAACGGCGAGTGCCTTTATAGCTAGAGTCTCAGCGAGCAATCAATGAACTATTGAGAGTTTAGGTCAGGCCAGAAGCGACTCAATCTCATAGTCCATTATCACAATAATAGTTGTTCTCAAGATGATTTGCTTGGCGCATGGTTTGGAATTGGCTGATAGAGCTGAAAACGTCAAATGACAACGCTGCTCTAAAAAAGCTGGAGGAAAAGCTCAAGGCTCTTAACAATTCTAAAACCCTAATTCTCTGTTTTGTTAACTGCGGCTTTGCCCTGCGCGTATGCTTCGTCAAACAGAGTTTCTAGCTGCGCGTGACTGCCGCGAATTTGATCGACAACGGCCTTGCCCCATTCCACATAGTCATCCATACGAGTAGATGACCAGCCCTCTGGCGGAGATGTGGCAATGCCGCGTAGGTTTGACGTTTTGTCAGCAATTTTTAACAGGCGGGCGCGATCGCTCAAACCCGGCGCATGGTCAATCTGCCGCTGCTTACGTGCTGCCTTGGTCAGCGACTTATCATCTGTTACTTCAGCAACCACTTCGCTAACGGCCTTCCCAAAGCGCTGCTCAATCTCTTCCAACGTCGTCTCCGTATCTTCCACCGTATCGTGCAGCAGCGCCGCTATCAGCACCGTTTCATCACTCACAGCCGCCTCATTCAGCAAAATATTGGCAACCTCAATCGGATGATTGATGTAGGGCGTTTGGTCTGCGCCTTTGCGCCGCTGATGTCGATGCTGATAGGCCGCAAAGCGCAGCGCTGATAGAAACTGCGGGCTCAGCACCTTTCCGGAGTGAATCATAGATTTTGCAACAACCTGTGACATTGTCTCTTATCGCAAAAAGCTTCCATAAAGATTAATTAACGCTCAATGAAGCCAGCCGCCAGACTTGGGCACTCAAAGTAAGGAACAGTCTACGTTTGAAGTCTGTGTCGGGCATAGAAACAGGCGCTTAATATTTCATCAAAGAGGTTTGATTGTTGTGGCTGAGCTGAGGCATCCTAGTGACTGTCTAAAGTATTTTCTGTTGCAGCCCCAATCGCGGGGAGCTAGGGGCTTTCGACGGTCTACGTGTGCTATTGGCTACAGCCTTATTACGTGTGCTATTGGTCGCAGCCTCTACATATGCTATTGGTCGCAGCGAATGTTGTCGGTGCAGCGGGTTATTTTAACCTCTTAACAGTTTCCTTACAATTGTCACTATAGAAGCTATGTCCACTGTAAATCAAACGAAATTTTGGGTTGTCTGCTGCGAAGAGAACGAAGCCACTCAGCAGATTTCTCAGGCCATAGAAGCTTGGCAACTGCCTGGGGTGCGATCGCTTCTCACTAGCGACCAGTCGTTCTGCAAAGCAGACACCATTGCCCACTCCGACTACGCTATTTTCATTACTCCCTACGCCCAGCCCTGCTCACAGATCAAAGTCAGCCCGCTGAGCCCCGCCCAAGCAACCCAAAATGCAAACAGCGAAGGGCCAGCCACGCTGCTGAGCGTCGCCCATGAGCGCCACGGCCAGTCGCCGCAGTCCTGGTGGTTACAGCTTCCCACCACCGAAGTTCGTGCCCGCCAGTTGCAGCCCGTCTCCACCCAAAAGTCCGTCGCCCAAGCCCTCAGCCAAATCGAGGTCTTCGTACGCAACTATCGCCTAGCCGTCTCACCTAGAGCTGCCGCTTCACGAGAAAGAGCCGCTGAGAAACAGCTAGTTACGGCATAGCTGACTACACACACCTCCCGAAGTCTGAGCGCAGTCGTAAGCTTTGCCTTCTCGCAGCCTGAGCGGAGTCGTAGGCTTTGCCTTCTCGTAGAGTAGGCTAAATCACCCCTTTCGAGCTCGGAATTCTCCCCGCCCGACGGGGGTCAACCTCACTCGCCATCCGCATCGCCCGCGCAAACGCCTTAAACGTCGCCTCAATAATATGGTGCGAATTAAGCCCATCGAGCTGACGAACATGCAGCGTCATCTGCGCGTGGTTCACAATCGCCACGAAAAACTCGCGCACAAGCTGTGTGTCGTACGTGCCCACTCGCTGAGTCGGAATCTCCAATCCGTAGCTGAGGTGGGGCCGACCCGAAAAATCGAGAGAAATCTGCACTAGGGCCTCATCGAGAGGCGCAACAAAGTGCCCGAATCGGGTAATTCCTTTGCGATCGCCCAACGCCTGATGCAGCGCCATCCCCAACGTAATCCCCACATCTTCATTAGTGTGATGGTCATCAATTTCAATATCGCCCGTCGCCCGCACGTCTAAGTCAAACAGACCATGCGAGGCGATTTGATGCAGCATATGGTCTAAAAAGGGAATGCCTGTATCAGCCGTGCATTTGCCCGTACCGTCTACATTTAGCGTGACCTGCACGTCCGTCTCTTTGGTGGTGCGGCTGACGGAGGCCGTGCGATTGGCTACCGGCTGAGCCACAGCAGCATTTGCAGAAGCCGACTCAGCAGAACCATTGTGCGCAGAATTCGAGACGCTAGAGACCATAGCTATTTCAATCAGTAGAAGTTAAACGGTGACAATTTATATAGTACGACTTTAGGCGCGTTCATGACCTAGCTGTGACTTAGTTGCAGCGCAAGGAATTGCAACTTTTCTTCACACGCGATTGAATCTTAGCAAGCAAGCGATCATAATAGGCGGTTAATATGTGCATCAAAAACATGCCGCATTAAGGCACTGCATTTAGCGAGAGGCTTTATCACCATGTCTATTAGCGAACTCAACCACGCCATGACCTACGTAATTGAGGGGTGGATGCTGTTTAGTGCAGGCTTAATCGGGACAAATTTTGTCTTATTTGTCTCTCGGCGCATTCAGGAAGACATAGAAGCGGCAGCGATCGCTCAAAGTGAGGCCCAAAGAGATACCCAAAAGGCTATTCAAGCAGAAATTCAGCCGAAGCGACTGAAAGAAGCCGTCGCGCAAAAAGTTTCTATTCCCACAGCCACAGCCGAAGCGATAGAAACTAAAGCCGTAAAAGCCAAAGCCACAAAAGCCAAGGCTACGAAAGCCAAGATTACGAAAGTCACAAAAGTAAAAGTCGCAAAAGCCGAAGCAGCAGCAGCAGCCAAGGCAACAGAAGCTCAGATCACAGAAGCCGAAGCACTAGAGAGAGAGGCAGAAGAGGCTGCTCGTTTAGAAGAAGTCGCAGCCATCTCCGAGAAGCTAGCTAAAACAGCCAAAACAAAAGACCAGCAATCTAACACCTCTTCCGTTTCAGTGTCCACGTAGCTAAGCTACTCTGAGCCCAGAGTCGAGATAATTTGCTGATGGCTTATGCGCTGACTCGATATCAGAGCGATCAAGACTATCTGGATAACTGTCCTTCAGGAGATGGCAACTACCGCTACCTTCTGGCACTACTTACTGTGCGACCATAAATATAGACTGATGATTAACGGCTACTGAGTGTAGACCAGACCCTGTGACTTCATAGAT
>JBAUIB010000397.1:0-8680 GCA_049680585.1 Phormidesmis sp. | reverse complement strand
TCAGTGGACGGCCAGCGGATATGATCAAGAACCGCTGGCGTTAGAGCCGGGCGCAGCGCAACGGATTATCTATGCCCTAGTGCCTCAGCAACCAGGCCAGCGTTTGCAGCTAGGAGAACGCTACGCGGTTACCAACAGTGCAGGTCGCTATCGCATTACGGAAGGTAACTTTACGGTCATTGCCGCTGATCAGCAACCGCAGAACTTTGTGCAGGAGATGGCAGAGGTCTACGCTGTAGAAGATACGCTGCCCGGTCGTAACGCGACGACTGCTGTATTTAACGGTATTCAGGGAAGCTATGTAGAAGAGGCTGGGGGCGATCGCATCTCAACGGTAGATGTCACCCTCCCTGAAGAAGCCGATGCCAGAGTCGGTAATGCCTTTGCGCCCCTGCTAGCGACAACCACCGAACCAGGCCAGCGAGCCTACGCTCAAACCACCATAGCAGCCGGGCTCTATTTAGGCGGCTCATTGACAGCGGGCATCGGCAACCAGCAAGATACCCTGATTCGCACCACCTCCACAATAGAGCAGGTCTCAGAAGAAATTCGTGAACGGCAAACGCTCAACGTCTTCGCCACGCCGCTAACGCAGGTAGACTCTTTTTTGATAGAGACCACAGAAACTACGTTAGAAAGCAGCGACGCGGCTTTTAGCATAACTCCGCAAGGCGAACTGAGCGATCTACGCCTCTCTGATAAAGTGCTCCAGGACCGAGACATTAGCAGTAATGTCCTTGAGCACATCAGCGAGATCCAGCCAGGGGAGGAGTTCTTGATGCACTCACAGACGGCTGAAAGAGTGCGGCTTACACAGCCGTTAACGGCCGTAGTCGAACAAGATAGCGTTACAGAAAGCGATACCTACCCAAACTTTTCTCCGGTGCGAGGAGAGATTGCCTTTGGCGGTGTATTAAACTTTGGCAACACGCCCTGGTCTCCGGCGGCTAACACAGCCAGAGTCGAACTGTTTGCCCGAGATACCGTTTTTGGCCGGGGTAGTGATTCTGAAACGGGCTGGCGAGCTGAACTGATGTTTCATCCTTTTGGTGAGCAGCGGCGCGAAGCGTTTCAGTACAACGAATCAGGCAATCTTGTGCCGATATACCAAACGCAGCCTATGCTAGATGCGGATGGCAAGCAAGTCATAGAGACGCTCAGTCATGAAAACGGCGCGGTGGTAGATCTACAGGTGAATCAGTTTGTAACGGACGAGAGGGGCGATCGCATTGCTCAAACCGTCGGCACCGGTCGCTCAAACGGACCCGGACTGTACCTGCGAGTAGAAGATATCTTTAGCAGTGAAAACGGGCGCAGTGACGATGGCGTTGCGATCGCTGGCGGCATCCTGTTTAACTTTTAGCTTGAACGCTTACGGCTTAGCTGGCAGTCGCGATGGCTGGTGCCGCCTTTGTCCGCGGGCAACAAGGTCTGCGGGCAACAAATCAGTCTCTTGGATATGGATATCGAAGCGATCGCCCGTTAGCGCGCCTAAATAGCCAGATGAGCCATTGGCACTACTATCAGCGTGTTTTCGCTCTGGCCAATCACAGTCACTTTACAACCCGGTTTAATACTGTCAGTAGCAGAGCTGTGCAATTGGGCGAACCAATAGACACCATAAAGCTGAACGCATCCCTTTTGAGAGTCGGTAATTGGCTCTACAACCTCAGCTTTAGCCCCAACATGGCCTGAAAAGGGAGAGACGTTAGGAAAAAGATTGGCTTTTAGAGCTGGCAGAATCGGAGCAGTCAACGAACTCAGGAACATAGGTAGCGCCCTTCTTGAGCTAAATTTTTATAGTTTTAAAGCTGTGCTGCTTACTCTATGAGATCGCTCGCTCCTTCTTCTCAATCCGTAGGACACTTTGTGTACCCTACACATAACGCTCTAATCTCAAGTAATGTCAAAAGCGCTAGGGAAGTGAGCGTCTTTTAACAGCTTTTCAGCCGCAAGGGTACCAATATCGCTCAGCAAATTCATCGTTTTCGGATCGTCCATTTCCCAGAGCGTTTTGACGCGCGCATCTGTTAGCTCTAGTCCCAAGTGCTGCTGGAGCCACTGTCCCTCTAGCGCGACGTCATAGCGCAAATAAGATATTAAAGGAGAGATCCTACTGGCAGTCGCGGCCCCTGTGCCCACTTCGCTATCAATTTCGCGGGCGGTAGGACTTTGCGAAACCATCTGTAGTAATAGCTCATTGAGGTGACTGGTGTCATCCATCAGCGATTGCAGTGCCCCTAGCGCCAAGGGCAAAGCTCGCATGCGCATCACTTTATCGGTGCTTTTTTTCATTGCCTTGAAACCTGTTCCTACAGACACCACTAACAGATTGTCAACGCCAGTCGGCCAGCTAAGCTTATAGCCGTCTAATATCGCTAACAGCAGTAGCTGTAGGGCGGGGTTGTTGTGAGGACTAACGCCACCATCCACAAAAGCACCCTCAACATCGTCAGAAATCTTAATGCGTTCGGGCTGAAAAAAGGAAGGCGCAGCGGTACTGGCTCGAATAATATCTCGCAGATAGTAATGCTGGTTCGGTATAGACCCATCGGCAGGCTGCTCAAAAAAGGGTGCCTTAGGATTGTTAAATATCACCCAAGGACTGCCGGTATCTAACCGTTTGGTAACAATTGCTAGGCCGGTGCAGATGGTGCGATCGCCCAAGGTAGTGTCGCCAAACTCTTCACAGAGCACCTGGCGCAGCGGCTGGGCAGAAAACTTAGGTCGCAATACCCGCAGCGGCCCCCAGCGCAGCCAATTAGACTTAAAGATAACGCCACCAAGCTGACGATAGAGCTGATCGAGTCTATCTACCTGCCAGCCGCGCGCCAGCCCCGCTGCAATAATAGACCCCGTTGAGTTGCCCCCGATTAGATCGAAATAATCTGCTAGGCAGGCAGTCTCATCACCTGTGCGCTGACGGACAATTGCCTCAATCTTTTTCAAAATCTGGAGCGTGAATATGCCTCGCACACCGCCGCCGTCTAGCGCCAGTATTCGCTTAGGGCCGACATCAAACAGGTGCTGATCTCGGCTGCGGCGAGGCATGGTATCTTCTCCGATAGATTCTAAAGCTGTCAGGCGGTTGCTGCCAAAAGTATGCCATATCCTGTCAAAGTCAACGTCACACGTGATGGAGAAGTGTTACAAAGCCACTTTCACCCGGAAAGCGTCCGATAGCAGGAGAATATACAGATCGCAATGACGGAACCCTGGCTTCATCTCCCTGGTTCAGCGTTTGGATGAGTAGTTAACCTATGCAGCTTGCCGCAAAAATTACGATTGGCTGGGCGAACGTGGCGAGATCGCCCTTTTCAGCCGTGGAACTGCATGAGCGGGCGATCGCCTCACCCCATTATGCCAAAAGCCTGTTTCACCAGCTTCAGCTAGGCACCGCTGACACCGTTATCCTCAGCGTTGATCGGCTGTTTCGGCAAACGCCCCAAGGATTTGCGCCCATTCGTCAGTTCATCACTGAGCTCGTTTATCTGCCGACTATTCCCAGATTAGCCGCGCCCCTCCTCTGTGAAATTGATCTGTTTGCCTATGCTTTTTTAGCGGGCGCTAAAAACTTCGATCTGCTCCTGCCACTCATGTCAGCCAACGGCATCGGTCTAGCCCAGATGCGCTCAGACTGCACAGCCGCCCTGCAAGCACTAGAAAACTTTGAGCGCACAGGCACACTGCCGCCAAACGTAGGTGAGCTAGATGCCCAACAGTATCTAGCCATCCGCCGGATTATTTCCAGACCCTCAGCCCGCGACGAGCTGCGAACGCTAGCAACGCTCATGGTCAGCGGCCCGTCTACCGCAACAGATTTAGTCAAAGATTTGGGCATTAGTCGGAGCCTAGCTCAGCGCATTCTGAGTCTGTTCGAATCCGTTGGCATCTTTGCCCGATGGGTAGACGAACCTAGCGATCAAGTCCCCGAACCTATTTTCGCAATTGAGAAAGTCGCCATCCCACTGGTTGCCTTTTGCCTGAGAGAAACCCTTGGGCTGGATTTGCTCAGTAACCTGTCGGCATTAGTGGATGCTCACTATGGATGATCTCGCTCAGCTGTTTTTGACGCCTTCTGTTTTGCTGTATTTAGCAGCCGTTGTCGGCACACAGGTACTCTATAGCTGGTGGCGGCGAAAGCAACAGGCCCGCATCAATACCCAGCGCCGGACCCGAGGGTTACCAAAAGAGATTTTGCTAAACCATACCGAGCGCCTAGCCGAACGTCGCCGGGTGGCACTGACAGAAAGCGCTCTGCTGCTGGCAACGGTGGTGATACTTCCCTTTGTACTCATTGCCGCCGCTCAGTTTTTGGGGCAGTCTGCGGAGAGTGCCTCTAGCGAGCGAGCGGGGCTAGCCATTACCTTTGTCACTTTGTTGCTAGGCATCCTAATAAGTTCTACGAACGTGCTGAAAGCTTTTCTAGAAGGGCTAGCCTTTAAAACACTCGCCGCGTTTACCGTCCCATTTCAAATTGGCGATCGCGTCACCTTAAAAAGCATCAGCGGCAAAGTCATTCAGCTCACCACCTTTTTCGTCGTCCTTGAAACGCTCAAAGGTGAACGGGTTAGCATTCCTACTCACAGCCTATGGAACGAGGTCATGACCTCTGTCAATGGAGGCGATCGCGCCTCTCTGTGTGAGATGGTGTTTTACCTTTCACCCAAGGCCACCGCCGAGCAATGGCAGGCCGCTGAAAATATCATTTGGGACACTATCCAATCATCCGTCTATTTCGAGCCCTCTAAGCCGATTCAAATTTATCTATCGCAAAGCGCCAAAGCCATCGAGCTTACTGCTAGAGTCTATGTCGCCTCTACCTACAATGAGCCTTTGTTTGCCAGTGATGTGACGCGGGCTTTCCTAGACTTTGCGCATGCCAAACAAATTCCTTTAGGCGCTGAATAGGTAGTTAGTGCGTTGACTCAGCCGGTATGATAGAGCTGATCTCGACCGGTAGTTTCAGCAAGCGGCGAGCATATTCCTCAGGGTTTGGCCATGACACAGTCACAAGATTCACAAAATAGTCAACCGCCTGCTTTTTCGATTACAGATTTTTCTTTCGAGCCGGAAAATAGTACGCCTGTCGTCTCAGCCGCCTACAAGTTTGTTATCCCCGTACCGGCTTTAGGAGAATCGGCTGAGCCCCTTGTCTACCCTAAAGATCATCCCAAGGCAAGGCAACCTATTCTCGATTATCAAGGAGAGCCTATTGGCGATCGCGGCATTGTCTTCTTCAACGAAAAAGATCAGGCATATCAGGCAGCTCCCGCAGATGGTACGGGCGTGATTATGATCAACGAAGTGTCTGTAGAACAAGCCGCCCAGCTTGAGAAAAAAGTTCACTCACTCGCCGAAAATGTTGAAGGCATCACTTTTGAACAGCTGAAAAACCTGTTGGACTACGCGCGGCTAGAACTAGGCTTGGGCGACATCTATAATTCCACTCGCACTTACGTAGCCCAAAAGCTAACCTCTCCTATCCCAAAAGCCCAAAGACAAGATCAGACGGCCTCTCAAACAAAAGAAAACTTAGAAAGCATTTCAGAAAGTAGCTATGGCCTGAAGCAAAGAAACAAAAAGGATATTTACAGGGCCATTTATATCCCAGGAGAATTCTTGTTAGAGGGGGCTACTGCAACAGCACAAGTCTTTAAAAATGGAGGCGTAATCTTAGAACAGCAAGGCGAAAGGTGGGGCATACAGCCCAATACATTTGTCAACACCTATCGGTTAGAGAATGGCGATCCTATCACCACCCTATCCGAAGATATCGCCACTACAGATACCAAATCACCCAAAAGTTCCGCCTCGCCTGTGTAAGATTCAACCAGCTGATCGCTTTGCCTTTAAACTAAAAGGCACTGCCCCTTTACCCTTGAGTCGATGGCTGATCAGATTGATCTTTTTAGTGCAAGTGGCGTCGAAGCGACACCGCCCCCGACAGACTTTGACCCTGACAAAATTCCGACCAGTGCCAAAGTCCCCATTCCTCCCGGCACCTACGATTCACTAGATACCTTGGCAGGGCACTGCAAAAGCTGTCAGCGCTGTGAACTTGCCGAGACGCGCACCCACGTTGTCGTCAGCCGAGGTAGCCGCACCGCCCCGATTATGATCATCGGCGAGGGGCCAGGTCAGCAGGAGGATGAGCAGGGCCTTCCTTTTGTGGGCAGATCGGGCCAGCTATTAGAAAAAATCCTAGCCGCCGTCCGCCTAGACAGTGAAAAAGACGTCTACATTTGCAATATTGTCAAGTGCCGTCCACCAGGCAACCGCAATCCGCTCGCGGGTGAGATCAACGCCTGTCGCCCTTACATCCTGGAGCAAATTCGCCTAGTCGATCCCAAAATTATTTTGCTCACAGGCGCAACCTCTGTAAAAGGCATTATCCCCACTGAAAAGCGCGGCATCACCAAAATCCGCGGCCAGTGGATTGAGTGGGAGGGGCGTTTATGCATGCCCATTCTTCACCCGGCCTACCTACTACGCAATCCCTCGCGCGAGCCGGGCAAGCCCAAATGGCTGATGTGGCAAGATATTCAGTCCGTAAAAGCCAAGCTAGACGAAATCCGCAATGAGTCGTAGATTAAATTAGTCTGCTACTTTTTTGGCAGTAGAGGCTGAATATATTTGATCAATTCAGGAATATCTTGTTGAGAAGCCTGCCAAATAAGCAGGATATCCACTTCTTTATAGTCGTGAATTAACTTATCGCGCATTCCGACAATTTGCCTCCACCTAACAGCCGAATGCTGAGTACGAAACTCAGGCGATAGCCTTTTTACGACTTCTCCAAGCAGCACGATACTGTAGAGCATGGCGAGTTGTGCCTTGCGATCTTCAACAAACGCTTCAGCAGTCAAACCGGCTACGACTGCTTGAGCATCACAAGCTGCTTTGTAGAGATCAAGCAGATAAGATTTGTCGCGATTCATAGACCACCTGAGTCTGCGCTAAGATCGCCTGTTTCCGTATCCAGTTATGGTCTGACTCAACTGTTTTTCGTTGAACTAGGTCAACTTTGCGATGAAACAGCTCTGAAAGCTGATATTCCAGATCGACAAAGTCCATTAAGCTCATCCCGTGGTCGGGAGTTAGCCTTACCAAAATATCAATATCGCTATCGAGATGGAAGTCTCTTCGTAAAATTGAGCCGAAGAAGGCTAGTTCTGTAATGGGCGATCGCACACAAAATGCCCGCAATTCCTCTGGTGAAATGCCAAGTCTTTCATAGAGCTGTGTAGTGGAAAGTGTCATAGCGACTCAGAAAATCAAGCAAAGGTTACAGATAACACATAGACAAGATATCAATATTCTCAAGGATAGATCGCCCCAGCACGACAGTCTCTTAACCATAGCTGTACCGCTTGGCCGACGCTACCCTGACTGTTCTCTCTAGGTGGCGTTGCCACGCGCACACTCTCGGCGTCATCCACCGCAGAAAACATAAAAGCCAATCGCCAGCCGCCAGTGCTCTGAGTCAAAAACAGCCAGTGATACTCCTGCACCTCATTGGCGCGCAGTCCTGAGTACTGCCGAGACAGGGTAGTGAAAAATAGCTGCGAAATCGCCCCACCGGCCTCTGGATCGCTCGTCAGCGCGTAGTCGGCTAAGTCAAGCGGGTCTAGTTCAGGTTGCCCTGCCACTAAAACGTATGAAGGCCGATAGGGCGCGCGGTTATCGACGTCATTGTTAGGGAGCGCGGCCACCGTTCGCTGCAATACACGATTGGTGTAGTTGGGAATATCGCGAATGAGGAGTGCGGTTAATGCTTCGAGGTCTTCCGGACAGGCAGTAGTAAGTCTCAGTGGCGTCGTCGGCTCAGAGGGTGCTGACTCGGAGGGCACTGGATCAGAGGGTACGTCAGTGGGCGGTGGTGCAATGGCGCTCTCGGCTGGACCCGCGCTAGGTAAGCCAATGGCAGCGGAAAGTAGCAGCGCGATCGTACTCATAACACCTCACCCTCCTGATCGATTTCCCGACAAATCTGCTCAAATGCCGCTGCTGGATCTGGCGCTTGGGTAATCGGTCGGCCAATTACCAAGTAGTCAGCGCCCGCTTTGAACGCCGCCGCTGGCGTCATTGCCCGCTGCTGATCGCCCCTTTGCGCCCAGCTTGGTCGTACGCCTGGGCACACCAGCCAAAAGTCATCTCCGCAGACCTGTCGTAGCTGCTGAGCTTCCTGGGGCGAACAGACCGCGCCTCTCAGTCCGCTCTCTTTGGCCATCTGAGCCATTTGCTGAGCATAGTCGGCCAAGGGTAGCGGGACCTTCAGCTCATTGAGGAGCGATCGCTCTCCAATACTCGTCAGCAGCGTGACCGCAATTACTCTAGGGGCCGCGCAGCCAGCCGCCATTGCACCTTCTTCTGCCGCCGCTTGAGCCGCCACCAGTGCTGTCTTACCCGCGCTAGCATGAACCGTCATCAAGTCCACACCGCAGCGCCCAGCGGCCCGGCAGGCCCCCGCCATTGTATTGGGAATATCGTGAAACTTGAGATCCAAAAAAATGCGTTTCCCTTGAGATTTCAGCGTATCTAGAAGGGTCGGACCGCTGCTGACGAACAATTCTAAGCCGACTTTCCAGAAGGTGACTTGGGGCAGGGTGGTGATTAGGGCGATCGCTGCCTCCTCCGTCGGCACATCCAACGGCACAATAATCTTTTCAGAGATATC
>JBAUIB010000396.1:0-2674 GCA_049680585.1 Phormidesmis sp. | reverse complement strand
ACATTTGTGGGCGTCGTCAGCGTTTATAGCATTTAGTCAAGCTGGCCTGCTGACGCTTACAAGAGAGTTGAGGAGTGGCTTAGGCGATCGCCACCTCATCAGAAAGATACACATCCTGAATCAGGTGGAACAGCTTAACGCCTTCCTTAAACTCTCTCTGAAAAGTCTTACGGCCCGAAATCAAGCCACACCCCCCAGCCCGCTTGTTGATCACCGCCGTGCGAATCGCCTGGGCAAAGTCATTCTCTCCCGATGACCCCCCGGAGTTAATCAGCCCAGCACGTCCGGCATAACAGTTCAACACCTGATAGCGCGTCAGGTCAATCGGATGATCGCTAGTCAGCTCGGAATACACCAAATCATCAGTTCGCCCGTAGGACTCGCCAATCGCCTCAGAGACAGCCTTGTAGCCACCGTTGTTCTCTGGCAGTTTTTGCTTGATAATGTCCGCTTCAATCGTCACGCCAATGTGGTTAGCCTGCCCAGTCAGATCAGCAGCCAAATGGTAGTCTTTATCTTGCTTGAAGACATCATTACGCAAGTAGCACCATAAAATAGTCGCCATCCCTAGCTCATGGGCACGGGCAAAGGCTTTACTCACTTCTTGAATTTGCCGCGTAGATTCGGGTGAGCCGAAGTAAATCGTCGCCCCGACTGCCACCGCACCCAAGTTCCAAGCCTGCTCGACAGAGCCATACATCACCTGATCGTATTCTTTGGGATAGCTCAGCAGCTCGCTGTGGTTGAGCTTGACGATAAACGGAATTCTGTGGGCGTATTTGCGAGAAGTCATCCCCAGTACGCCGAGTGTGGTAGCGACCGCGTTGCAGCCCCCAGACATGGCTAAGTTGATGATGTTTTCAGGGTCAAAATAAATCGGGTTGGGCGCAAAAGAAGCGGCTCCAGAATGTTCTATCCCTTGATCAACCGGCAAGATAGAGAGATAGCCAGTGTTTGCCAGACGGCCTGTGCTGTAGAGCTGTTGGAGGCTGCGCAGGACCTGAGGAGAGCGATCGCTCTGCGCAAAAATCCGATTCACCCAGTCTGCGCCCGGCAAATGCAGTTGGCCTTTGTCCACCTTCGCCTCATAGCTCAGCAAACTATCGGCCTCATCACCTAGCCAGTCGGCGATAGACTTGTTGGAACCAGATTTTGTGGGCGTAGCAACCATAACAAAACTCTTCTATGTGCTTCAACTCTTCATAGGTTAGCGCGAGTTCTAAAATCATTTCATCCTCCCGCTCTAAAATGAATCCTCCTATAGATAGCTTTTGCGATGATGCCTTTTGCACGGAAGCCTTTGTTGCCCTGGCCAGCTCACAGATCAAGCATCAGGTTGCGTTTTACAGCGCCCTTTTAAAGGTTGAACCTAACCCTGACACCGCTAACTACGCTGAGTTTCGCTTCCCCGGCCTGCGGCTTGCCATCTTTACCCCTCAAAGTGACAATGCCACAGAATTCTCAGCAGCTTCAGCGCCGGCAAGTGGCCCGATGAGCTTGTGCCTAGAAGTGAATAGTTTGGAAAGAGCGATCGCTCGTCTGCAAACCATTGGCTACCCAGCACCCGGCGAGATCATGCACACCTCCCACGGCCAGGAAATTTACGCCTACGACCCCGACGGCAACCGGCTAATTTTGCACCAGTCACCGCGCAAAATCTAAGCTCGACCCTGATTGCGACATCTGATCGCCGCCTGACGAAAGCCCAAGACCACCAATATATTAGAGAGCGTCAAAAACAGCTCTGCGCTGCCATGTAGCCAATCCACATTCGCCAGCTCCGCGCCATACGCCTGCTTCGCATAAATGCCCGCCGGAATCGTCACCGCCACAAAAATCAGCAGCACGTAAAAGCCAATCAGCGCCAAGCGCGGCGTTTGCGGCGTTTTGGTGAGGAACCACAAAAAGCCCAAATACGGAAACAGCGAGAGGGCAAACAGAGATTCTTTACTCACGCGTCAGTGCCCTCTACAGATGTTCCAGACCGGCTTGCTTTAGACTGCCGCCAAATCCACCAAGCCGCAGCGCATACCGTACAGTTACCGACCACCGTCAGCGCCGCTTGCACCGTCACCAGCCAGCTCAGCGCCACCGCATTATCAAAAAAATGCCAGGTGCAGGCGCACATCGCACTCACCAGCGCTGGCAGCATGCCAAAAGACAGCATCCGCCAGGCCAGATAGCCGCTGGCCTCAGCGTATTGCCACACAAACCAGATAGCGGCGATCCACTCCAGCACGCTAGAGACGTGAACTATCCAAGTGGGAATCGAGAGCGCGTGCATAAGCCTGCCATCCGGTATCGGCGTTCTTCTGTATTCTAAGGATCAATGAGGATGCGCTGACGAAAACGGTAAGAAAACTATGCGAGCGGTGTTGTGTGGCTACTATGGCATGGGAAATGGGGGCGATGAAGCGCTACTGGCATCGCTACTGCAAATGCTGCCGGCTAGCGTCACGCCGCTAGTGCTCTCGGGCAATCCACAGCAGACGCGCGATCGCTTTGGCGTAGAGGCCATTCCTCGCAAATCTATCAGCGCTGTCTTCTCAGCCCTGCGCCGCTCAGATGCCTTTATTTGGGGCGGCGGCAGCCTCATGCAAGACGCCAGCAGTGCGCTCAATCCGCTGTATTACGGCGGGCTGATGATGCTCGCTCAGCGGATGGGACTCAAAAC
>JBAUIB010000395.1:0-5595 GCA_049680585.1 Phormidesmis sp. | reverse complement strand
GTTCCCGAATGAGCAAAGCTGTCTGACTATCTTTTTCCTGGTCGTACAGCGTGACCATGCTAAACATGACCGCTCAGACATGGCGAAAAACTAAAGACACCAACGACAGCCCAGCTACTCTCAGCTCACGAGCGAGAATATCAATGGTTTGCTTAAGAGCAGTATAGGGTTGAGTTGATGGCAGAGTTTTCGGTAGCGCAGGTGGCTGCGCCTTGGGCTGAATGGCTTTTTGAAGAGCGATCGCATCTTTAAGCACAGAACTCGCATTGTTTAACTCATCCGAAGTCAGCAGCGCCAGCAGCCACTGACCCGCCGCCGTGATTCCCCTAAACACCCATGGCAATACCAACAGCACGTCAGCTGAGCCCATCGCCCCCGCAACGCCGTCATCGGCTGGTTGGTAAAGGGCTTGTCGAGCCTTTCCGCCCTGAATGTAGGCAGCAGCGAGATCGGGGGCTAGATCGATCTCATCGGGGACGGCGGCCTCAGCTAGCTGAATCGCCCACTGGTCAACAACACTCATCGCAATAGCTCCTTAGGCTAGACGGTAAATTCAAACGGTAAATTCAAAATGCTGGCTATACAGCCACAGGCAATCGATTGCTTTGTACTTGGCCATAGTCAAGCTTAAGCATTTGATCGGCTAGATGAAAATAGCGATCGTCATGGGTAATGACCAACACTGTTTTACCTCGCGCCTTGAGTCGGCCCAAGAGCTGCGTATAAAATAGTTCTCTAAAAGCAGGTTCTTGATCAGCCGCCCATTCGTCAAATACATAGATAGGCCGATCTTCTAGGTAAGCGGCGAGGAGGGCAAGCCGTTTGCGCTGACCTTGAGACAGCCGCGTTGTCGAGAGCACACCGTTTCTAATAGTGACTTTTCGATCGAGGTGAAGCTGTTTGAGATAGGTTTCTACTTCGCGATCTAGATTGGCATGATCAACACCCAAACACCGATCAAACAGATAGAAGTCGGAGAAAATAGCTGAAAAGTGTTGGCGATACCACTCTCGGTTTGAGTCGTTGATCGGCAGCCCGTTTAGGCAAATTGAGCCACCGTCAGGGACATAAAGGCCAGTAATTAACTTGGCTATTGTCGATTTACCACTGCCATTTCCTCCAATTAAATAGGTGATTTGGCCGGGCTCTAAAGACAGGCTCACTGGCCCCACCTGAAAGCCATGCTCCCCTGCTTCAGGCCGATAGGCATAGGTTACTTCATCGAAAGAAAGCTGACAGCGAGAATAGATATCGTGAGGCTGATCCATGTCGGGCTCGCACTGCGCCTTTAGCGCAAACTTCATATGCTCAATTTTGCGAATAGCAACACCACCCCGAATCAAATCTGGCAGGCGATGCAGCAAGTTTTGAAAGGGAATAGTCAAATACACAATCGTGAGGGCGTAGCTAGAGAGAACGGGCGTTGAAATCGAGACGAAGTGCGGCGTTACAAAAAGAATTAATCCGAGAATGCTGAAAAGTGAAAACTGACCGAGGCCATCTGCGATCGCAAATATCTTCATTGCTTTCGTATTCTTCTGCCTGAGCTTCGCTGCACTCATCTGCAAATCGCCCACAAGGAAATCTTCCCGCTTAGAGTGATGCAGCTTTAGCTCTTTGGTCCCGGCCGTAATTGCGCGAAAATGCTTAAACAGCTGGTCTTCTTCTTCTCGAGCAATAGAGAATAGCTGTTGAGCCTTACGAATCGTCGTTTGAATACTCCAAATCGCAGCCAGAGCCACTAAAACCAGCAGTGCAAAGATACTGTCAGAGAGCCAAGCCAAATAAGCCAAGCAGCCACAAATAGTGGCCAAATCAACGCAGAGATTCGGAATTACAGCAACCGTTTGAGACAGTGCACGCACATCATCGCTGAGCGAGGCCAGTAGCCGATGATCGCCCAGCTGCTCTATATGCTGTAGCGGCGACGATAAAATGCCGCGACTAAGCTGCAACCGCAGCTGATAGATGGCCTTTTGAGAAAGATGAATCAAAATAAACTGAGAGACAATACTCACGCCCAGAGTAAAGCAGACAAGTCCCAAAAAAGACAGCAGCGATTGAGAAACAGAAGCGCGCTCAACTGCCCGATTAACCAGCGAGATTAGCTTAGCATTGCCCCCACCGCTGACCAGCCCTAACACAGTCGCTGTCAAAATCGCCTGCCAAGATGTTTTTAGAAGAAATTGAAAGAATTTCATAACGCTACCTTTAATACTTTTCGAACAAGATGCCTTCTACCCCAACGCCGGGTGAAAAGGAGAACGCTAGCCCCGTTGTTGGCATCGCCGGTCGAGCCGGTTGCCTTTCAATCCGGTTCATCTCAATTCGGTTCATCATCCGCTCAAGCACAAACAGAATAGACGCACTCAGCATGTTGCCGTATTGCCGCAAAATCGCCCAGCTGTCGGCCACTTGCGCATCGCTCAGCCCCAGCGAACTCTGCACCTTCTGAATAATTCGGGTACCGCCAGGATGTACGCCCCACAGATCAATCTCTGCTAAATTCGTCTCATGTTCTGCTAAAAACGTTTCAACAATAGGCCCCACGCCAGCCTCAATATAATCGGGCAGATGACGCGATAGCTGACAGGTAATACCGTTATCTCGAATACCGAGCGTGATACCGTCTTGAGTGCTCTCTACCAAGTAGCTAAGATGATCTCGAATCACCAGCTGGCCAGTCGCGGCGGCGGTAGCGCCTTCACAGCCGCCTACAATCACCGCCGCGCAGCCATCTCCAAAAATGCTGTGAATAATCACATCGTTAATGCTGTCTTCAAAAGCCGCATTCACAGAGCTCAGCTCAAGACATACGACCAGAACTTTGTGAGTCGGATAAGCGCGGACATGGTCGCAGGCGACCCGCAGACCGTTCATCGCCGCTGCACAGCCCATAAAGCTGACGGTTGTGCGTGCCGTATCGCGCCTCAGACCCAACCGCTCAATCAAAGCCGCATCTACGCCAGGGCCAACAAAACCTGTGCTAGTGACGAAGACAACCATGCGGATATCGTCTTTAATGTCGGTCGGGTGAGATTGATTGGCTGATGCGATCGCCTTGCTCGCCACTCGCTGCGCTAGCGGAATTGCCTGCGTTTGAAAAAGCTGCATTCGCTGCTGAATGGTGCCACTACGCTGACTGAGCGCCACAGCCTCATCAGACATCACGTTTAGCGCTAGATGACGAGTATCGATACGAGTATTCTGATAGAGGCGCTCAATGCGAGGACGATTTTGTTCAAGATGGGGTAAGTTGGCTACAAACTTTGCGGCTTCTCGCTGAGAAACAACAGTTTGAGGAGTCCCTGTTGCAATGCTTTCGATAACCGGGAGAACGCGCTGCTCGCCAGATAAATGAGACGTCTGCTTTGACGGCGCTAATGGCTTCGGCTGATTGTTCGCAAGCTGGTTATTCTCAAGCTGGGCAAACGGCAAAGATTGCTTCTGAGAAAGTTGCTTCTGGGGAACGTGATAAATCATGACAAAACTGTTTCCTTACTAACTGAAGTTAATCGAGTTTTCTAAATCGAGCCGACGCCAATAAAGCCTTTGTATACGTAGCTTGCGGCATCTCTTAACGCACTGGGAGAAAGATGTTCTTGAACGAGAGTCAGCTCTTTATCTCGGGCGAGTCTAGAAGGGCTCAAAAGATAGTATTGAATCATCACTGGCAGGCGATCAATAAAGAAGTTTTTGGGTGATCTCCAAACAAGGCCCACTTTTTCAGCCTCTTCTCGCACAATCGCTTCGCTGGCAATATTGGCAAATCCACTTCTTTGATACGGCAGCACGTGATGCACTCGGTGCGGGCTCAGCCCTGCTGACAAAAAGCAGTCCACATACTTGTTGCCAATCATGGTCAAGTCGTAGGAGTTTTCAATTTGAAATACAGCCCAGTCATCCTCTGCTTGGGGGTTCGCTGCCGTTTCATCCACCTCGAAGTCATGGCTGGCTACAATCAGAAATGTGCTAATCCAGGTGGTCAGAGCAAACTGAGCGAACCAAGCGATGAGTTCTCCTTGCTGCCAAAACAAAACCAGCTCGCCAAACAGCAACAGCCTCATGCCAATCATGCCTAGATAGTGAGGCAGACCTCGTTGCCAGGTTGCGTAGAAGTTTTCGACGCCATACTTAACCGCATAAGTGCAAATCTCAACCGTGCGAACAAACATGCCTGTCAAAACATGCCCCAGCTTATGCACGGTATGGAGCGGCAGCCGGTAATAGCGAGGTAGCTCCATCATGGCAGTAAACACATTTCGCTTTACATCCACCTCACTTTGGGTATAAGGGTGGTGCATCAGGGTATGGCCGTCTACCACTACAAACGCCATTGGCACATAGCTGATATCAAAGATATGAGAAAGCGCCTTGTTCCAGCCCACCAGCGCCCGATGGTTGAGGTAGTGGCCAGCGCCTGATAATGAGATTCGCAACATCACCATCATTGGAACAAAAAGGTAGATAGGCATGTACTGTGCAAAGCCTAGCCGTAAAATCTGCACACCGAAGTAAGCAAATGCCAAGACAGCTGTAACAACATCAAAAATCCTATCCATGCGGGCAATTTCCGCCTTCACATTTGGGGCTTTTAGCCGTTGTCTAATTTTGTTGAGCAGCTGACTTTCTTGCTTAAAGTTGAACTGCGGCGTATCTTCTATGGCATCAAAGTCATCTTTAAACAAGAAGGGAGGAGCGTTGTATTTAGAATGTAGATCGCTAGCTGTTGCTTTGCGACCCAGCGCATATTTTCTCAGCCGCTTCTTCACTTTTTCTGGGTTGGAATGTAGCACGTTGACGAGCGTTGTAATATCCCGATTCTTCATCCGCCCAATAAAGAATTCACCCCCAGGGTGCTGCTTCATAAAGTCAGACAGGTCGTAAGCTTCCCCGTCGTAGACCCAAACATTCGGCATTGTTTTACTGATGTATTCAGGCGAGCCAATTTTAGGCTTTTCTGGGCTATCAGATTCGGCAAGATTTGAATTCTCTTCACCTTCTGCAACGACTGGCGCTTTTTCAAGCACTTTCAAAAACTCACTCATCTCGATTTGTCTCCTGATTAATAGCTTGATGGCTTGGCTGGCATTAACAGATGCTAAACGTACCTGCTTTTAAGCTTTTCCAAAAGCAGCATGGCTTTTGTAATTCCCTGTTTGACGTCTTCTCGCCTTTCGGAGCGAATCTTTTTACCTGCCTGTTCAAAAATCTCTTTTACAACACTTTCCAAATCGGCTTGCAAAACAGAGATAGTCTCTCGAATTTTGGACTTGATATTTGCGCCAATAACTTGAGTAACTTCATTTCTCATGAACTAGATATCAACCTCTGTGCCTTCGTTGATTCAAAGATTAGGAGAATTGGCAAACCAAAGCAGCCAACATTTCTGTCGATCAGCTTGCTGCTTTATGCAGAATTACCTGCGGATAGCTCTGAAAATATGTGGCCAGCGTACGGCTACCTGATTTGAGCAGACAAAAAAGCGGCACTTCTCCGATGAGAGATACCGCTGTGATTGGCTATTAGAGAGGAAAAGAGAAGGATAGGCGGCGTCGCACTCGCCCTATGAGGATTGATTACGACGACTACGGA
>JBAUIB010000394.1:0-2051 GCA_049680585.1 Phormidesmis sp. | reverse complement strand
TACCACATAGCTGGCTCGGATGCCTTGGGTAGATGACCATCGAATGTAGGTGCCTTGATCATCAATATCAATATCTTGAATGCGTGTGTTTTGCAGAACAGTTGCGCCATAGCGCACTGCGATCGCTGTCAAAAAGTAATCGCTGTCTTGCCGGTAAATGTGTAGCTCATGGCCATAGGGATCTTTGGGGATAACCGCTTGTAGCACTTTACTAAGGTCGTAGTCGGTTTGCCCTTCCTGATGGTAGAGATAGCTAAAATGGCGCTTGACACCGTGAGAAGTGCCGATCCAAGGAAAGTAGGCTTCAGAGCTGTAGAAAGCCAGTTCAGGAACGTCGTAGAGCGTTGCGATTGATCGCATTATCTCCGAAGTTTCCAAAATCATCGATTCTCCGATGGAGAACTTAGGATGGCTATGCGCTTCAAAGATAATTACCTTAAGCCCCTGACGAGCCAAAATTGTTCCCAGCGTGGAGCCTGCGATGCCAGAGCCAATAATGGCGACATCGTAGTTGTCGTCTTTACTATTCATGAGGGTGTCTTTACACAGGTGAGCAGTTGCCCCTCAGTTTTCTTGATCGTCCCAATAAATAGGACTGGTTAACGCTGTATTAGTTCAACCAGTATTTTAAAAGAAAAGATGAATTCAACGTCCAAAAATTGGTGACTAAGCAAGCAATTAAACAATGCATGCTGTAAGAAAAGGAAGTCTCAAAAGTCCCGGTGACAGTCCGAGCAACAACGTTGCCCGCATCTGCTTAAAAAAGGACTAATTAGTTCAAGGAATAGAAATACTGATATTTCTTTAGCCTTTGAGGAACATAATTCAATTGTATAAAAAGAAACACAGAGCTTCTGTGATTCTAATGGCATCAGCCTATGATTCTAGGCAGCTAAGGCTGTGACTTGAGTAACTTAAGATGAGTGACTGTCATCATAAATATCTGAGCAGTATAGTGATGATTGCAGGCTTCTCTAAAACTTTATGAAGCGTTGGGAAAACCGATATAGTCGCCTTTTAGCCCAACCAAGTAGCCGCAATGTAGAGATTTCAAGAAGTCGCTGTCCAAAATGAATCTTACAAGTGCCATCCTGGACTATAACTTCTTACAGAATATACCAAAAAGAACCGATAGGTTTCTAGGGAACCCTAGAGAGACATTTCTCTGAAGGAAACTCAAAGGCGAAGCCCAAAAGTTCTTTCTCGACATCTACAGGCCACTTAAAATGAAACATCAAGCGCAAGATGCACTAACTATTTTAGCTTCAGGCATTATCTTTGGTTCGGCTGGTTTGTGGCTGGTACCGAATCACGCTAAAGGTGCAATTGTGGGTGCTGCTGCTGGCGCTGCGGTTGCCGCCGGACATGTTCAGCAGGATAAAAAACTCAAGCGACTCGCATACATTCAAAATCAAGTGAATACTCTCGCAGATCAAAAGCAGGTAGATGTCCTTACAGATCGAATCACTCAAGTTGGGGAAAAGACAAAGGAAATTGCGGCAAAGAATCAGGAAGACATAAGAAAAATCGAGAGTGTTTTTCAGAAAAAATATAGTCAGATAGGGAACAACATATGCGAAATAAAAAAACTGAAAGATAGCGTAAAAAGTTTAGAATCAAATTCTTGTGAAGACTCTGCTGCTAGTGTTAATGACATTGAGCGCATCGATAAAAGACTGACAGCATTAGAGTCTAGTCTCAACCTAGTGAGGCTCCTAGAACGTAAGCCTTCATCGGAAGCTATGTATAAAGAGCCCATAGCTGACAAGCACGAGGATACAGAAGACAGTGAAGCTGCTCAAGCTGTGATTGAGTGGTTTAAAGGTAGACAAATTGAGGTCGAAAACTATTATGAGCCAGATCCTAAAACCGACGCTTTATTAGATGGACTGTCTCTTTATCTCGGCGATAACTATTCTGTTCTGAATAAATTTCACTGGAAGCTGAGAAGCAGCGTGGGTAAGAAAGCAAATTTTGACTTAGGAAACTACGACGCAAGGGCGAAGAGCATTCACAATCAATACCTAAAAAAGCTCATATCGAGCGATTAT
>JBAUIB010000393.1:0-14457 GCA_049680585.1 Phormidesmis sp. | reverse complement strand
GCCAATACCAGGAGCGAGCACATCCATCGCCGCCACGGTTTTGCCGCCGTCGTTCAGGCGCATGTAAAACGCTTTTATCTCAGTGGGGTAATCGGTGACGATAACGGGCTTTTTGAAGTGTTCTTCGGCTAGGTAGCGCTCATGCTCAGACTGCATGTCGATGCCCCAAGACACCTCGTACTCAAAGGTTTTATCACCTTTTTCGATGGCGGCTTCTAGTAGCGCGATCGCCTCTGTATAGGTAATCCGAGCAAATTCGCTATGGATAATATTCTCAGCGTTCTGAAGAACCGTATCGTCTATACGCTGGTTGAAAAAGGCCATGTCATCAGCGCAATGCTCCAGCACATAGGCAAACACATACTTGAGAAAGGCTTCTGCTAAGTCCATATTGCCTTCTAGATCGCAGAACGCCATTTCCGGCTCCACCATCCAAAACTCGGCCAAATGGCGCGAGGTGTTGGAATTTTCTGCCCTAAAGGTCGGGCCAAACGTATAGACGTTGCTGAAGGCCATCGCCATTGCCTCCGCTTCGAGCTGACCGCTGACGGTGAGATAGGCTGGCTTACCAAAAAAGTCTTGACTGTAGTCGGCTTTGCCGCTTTTGTCAGTCGGAATGCGATCCAGATTAAACCGGGTAACGGTGAACATTTCCCCCGCCCCTTCGCAGTCGCTAGCAGTGAGAATAGGGGTGTGCATCCACAAAAAGCCCTGCTCCTGGAAAAACTGATGGATCGCGCTAGCGCAGGCATTACGCACCCGAAAGACAGCCCCCAGCGTATTCGTACGGCTGCGCAGATGGCCAATCTCCCGCAAAAACTCGAAGGAATGGCGTTTTTTCTGGAGCGGATAGCGATCGCCATCTGATTCGCCAAACACCTCGATGTCAGTGGCCTGCAATTCTACCCGCTGCCCTTTGCCCGGCGATTCGGCTAAGGTGCCGCGAATCACCACCGATGCGCCAGTACTAATGCGAGCGGTGAGGTCTGCGTAATCGGGCACATCTTCACTGGCAATCACCTGTAGACCGCTCATAGACGAGCCATCGTTGACTTCGATAAAAGTGATCTTTTTAGTGGCGCGTTTGGTCCTGACCCAGCCCTTGACGGTTAGGGTCTCACCGGGCTGGGCGGACTGAAGGATATGTTTGATGCGCGCAGGAGTGAACATAGGCAAGGAGGTGTGGGCAAAAGTGAAAGAAAAGTGTGTCTATATATTATGTCCAGGGATTAGCTGAGCCAGCCACGCAAAAACCAGCCAACGACTAAACCCAAACCAACAAAGCGAACGATTTGCCAAAAGGGCTCTTGGACTTCGCGCCAGGAGAGGAGCTGACTTTCGAGCGTAACTTTCAGCGCTTCAATCCGCTCCTGCATTTGGGCGAGTTCGGCTTCGGGTAGATTGCCCAGGGGTGCAGCGGTCGCCTGCTGGTATCTAACTTTGGCGCGGCGGATGGCAAAAAAGCGATCGCGCAGCTGCAAAAAATCATCAGCCGTTTCTTTAAGTGAGGATTCGAAGCGGCTAAGGTCTTCATCGCTGGGAAGATGGGGCTGGCGCTGGGACGAGCGACGGAATAAATTCATAAAGCAGTAGAGTGTAAATAGCCACGTACCGTAACAGGGAGATCGCTGTTTTGCACCCCCCCGCTTCTACGCCTGAGTCTCGTCCCCAGGAAAAACCCTCAAGAGAAAACCAGAACTCTATTCAAAGCCCTACCCAGAATGATGCGGTCGCGTCTATGGCTAAGGATACTGTGGCTAATCGCTCAATTCTAAAGTCTTTTAGCCCCGAAGCACTCGCTCAGGCCCTAGCCGAACAGTTGGCGATCGCACCCAATGACTGGCACAGGTTGAGTGCCAACCGCAGCGTTCGCGCTCGCGAGCAGGCGGCTGCCGCCCTAGTATACATGCTCAAAGATAAACCGGAAGAGGCGCTGCCCCGGCTACAGCAGGCGATTGGTTGGCTAGACAAAACCCTCAAAGCCCCCCCTTGCCCGAGTCACGGTCAGGCAAAAAACTAAATGCTATGAACGGACGTCGCTGACCATCTGCGCCACCAGTCTTCAACCACCCGGATAAAAAAACCAGGACTGATTAGGTGCATCAGCGGGGGGGACTGTAGCTGCTTAGCCAGATAAATTTCCTTACCGTTTTCACTCCAACAAACCTGGTCAAAAACCTGATGCAAAATGTATAGCCCCCGGCCACACTCACTCACAAAAGGGCTGTCTGAAGTGGGGCAAGAGCAGGCCATCGGCTGCGCAAAGCCATTACCTTGGTCTGTAATTATCCACCAGTAGTAGCCGCCTATTTTGGCGTAGCGCACAGAAACCACCTTTGTAGGATCGAGCTGATTGCCGTGCTTGGCCGCATTGACAAGAGCCTCTTGCAAGCCTAATCGCAGCTCATCGCGTAGCGGATCAGGGGTAGGCTCTAAAAGCGCATCTAAAATTGGCCGCAGATACAAGGTAGAGGCAAAGCTCAGACTCTCCCATTTATCGATAGAGAACGACCTTACCGTTAGCAACTTTTCAGGTGCATCGTAAATCACTCAGACTACTCTCCCCACAGACTCGTGCTCAGGCTCGTAATTTTAGTGTCCTAAATGTTTCGGCAAATGTATTGAGTGACGCACATTCTTAGTAACGTACATCTCGTTAACCCGTCCCTCGCCAGATATCGGGGCCGCAAACGACAGCCGCAAACCGGGAACGTGCCATCCAAAAATAAGCGAATAGCCAAATGATGACTAAATTATGTGATGACTAAATATGTATTGAGTAATACAGGCTTATGCAAACTTGAAATTAATTCACTTTGATATGTCTTTAGTCTATCAGAACATACCAGGAGATGACGAACACCTAAAAAATAAATAGCTCTGCGTAATGTTCCCAGTATTTGCGTCTTGTGAAGGCCATACAAGGCGAATGTGAAGAGTATTGAGTGTTTTAGAAGACTGTCCTGAGAGGCGGTGTCTTTTTTTGAAAAAGCTTTCTTTTCTGGTTTTCACGCTAGGCGAAGCAACCCCTATAAGCGGAATTCGGCGGTTTGCTTCTGACTTTTGAATCTGCTGATAGATGGCTGTTTTAGCTTAAAAAAAGCTGCTAGCGGCGTAGTCTAAAGCGATTAATTCTCTTTTGATTGGTTAGTGTTGAATTTCTTCGGCACCCACAACAACCACTCAATAAATTAACAAAAACGACTGTTTCTACAGACATCCAAGTATTAACTTGCTATCGGTTAAGTCAGCACCTAAGTGACAGTTTGTTCTATTAAATACAGTGTCATGAGCATAATCTCTAGAACGTATCACCAAAGACTCTGGATAATTCTGCATGAAGTGCGTAAAAGTACGGTTGCAGTGTCATCGTCGATACGAATGACGGGCGAACTAACAAAGAGGATCGCGCGGAGAAAAGAGCGAGTTAAGAATTATTGCAGTGGCTCCGTATAGAGGGTTGACAGGGCTGTGGCGATCGCGGCGATCTGGCCACAGTCACAAGTTGCATTAGCGGAGAGCTTAAGGCGCTGTTTGGAAGTGCTGAGCGGTCTGCGCCACGATGTCGGAGGTATCTTGAGTGAGGACTTGTAGGGCTTGCGTAGTGTCCGGTCGATTGCCAAATTGGCCCAAGGACTGAGCCAGCCGATGACGGATCTGCCAATCATCGGCCTCTAGGTAAGGCAGCAGCAGCGGAATTGCACGTTCGTCCTTGAGCTCGCCTAGCGCGCCGATGGCGGCCACAGAGACTAAGGTATTGTCATCGCCAAGGGCCGATTGCAGGAGATCAAAGGCGCGGCGATCGCCCATTTCTCCCAAACAGGCGACAATGCTCATCTTCACTAACCACTCAGTCGTCATGTCATATAGCTCTTTGAGATCGTCTAGCGCGTCAGTGAGCTTGAGAGCACCGAGTGAATCAGCAGCGGCCGCCTGCACATCGGGCTCAGGGTCGCCGAGCGATGCGGTGAGTACATTAAAGGCCGTTGCTTTATCTTGCTCGCCGAGCGTTGAGATCTGGCTGACGGCGGCATAGCGAACGCGGGTGTTGGGATCATCACAAAGGGGCGCGATCAGCTCGAAGGCAACGCTTGGATCAATCCCGCGCAGCTGATTGATTGCTCGCAGGCGATCGCCAAATTTCTCTGAGTTCAGCGACTGAAGAATTTGCTCGATCCCCTGACCAGAATCAGGATTGGACTCAGGGTTTGGGCTAGAGTTGGGCTCTGAGCTAGAAGTCATAATCCACCTTCTGTTTTGGCTACTGTATTAAGCATAAAGCCTAGGCTTTGAGCTTAGGCTGCAAGAAACTTAAGTTTGAAAAACGTATGGGTGTGTTGGTATCAGCCGTGCTGCCGATTGCATTGGTGGCGCTGTGTGGGGTGTGGGTTGGCCGTGCGTTTCTGCTAGATCTCAAGACCTTGGCCCGGCTGAGTGTCTATGTACTGTTGCCGGCGCTAGTGCTGACGGGTCTGTATGGCAGTACGCTCTCGCTGGGCAGTGCGGTCGGCATTGTAGTTGGCTTTGTGCTCAACTGCGGGGTGCTGTATCTGCTAGCGATCGCCTTGGGTAACGCCTTTAAGCTAGAGAGCGATCACCGTAAAAGCTTAGTGGCGACGACGCTGCTAGCGAACTCTGGCAACATTGGCCTGCCCTTTGTGCTGTTCTCTTTAGGCGAGGCGGCTTTGGAGCGTGCGGTGGTTTATCTGGTGGCTTCAGCGATTTTTATTGCGACAGCTGGGCCAATTTTCCTGAAAGGAGAAGGGATCAGCGCCGGATTAAAAATCACGCTGAGCCTGCCGGTTTTTTGGGCGACGTTAGCCGGGCTGGCACTTCAGGGGTTTGCCTGGCAGGTACCCATTCCGCTAGACCGGGCGCTGAACCTATTGAGCGATGCGGCGATTCCGCTGGCGCTGCTGATACTGGGCATTCAGCTATCGCAGACCTCGCTGGCGTTTGGCCTTTACGAGCTGTTTGCGGCCTGCTTGCGCCTGCTGGTGTCGCCGCTGAGCGCCTACGGGATTGGCCGACTGCTAGGATTACAGGATCTCGATTTGGCTGTGCTGGTCATGCAGTCAGCGATGCCGGTGGCCGTTAATACGCTGATTTGGGTCACCGAGCTGGGCGGTGATACCGTGCGGGTGGCTAGAACAATCGTTCTCTCAACGCTGCTGAGCTTCGTGAGTTTGCCGATGGTGCTGTGGCTGGTGACGCGCTAGCAGAGGGCTCCGATCCCGTTTCAGTGACCAGCAGGCAGGGAGCAGCAACAATCTGCTGGCCAGTTTGGTAAATGTAGAGGCCGATGTCACCGCTGTAGTTAGCGATCGCATATTCGTAGTATTCGCCATCTTGCGCCTGCTCAAAGCTGTAGCGAATGCCATCTTGCGGATCTTGTACGATTAGCGGCTGGTTGAGATTGGGATCGATGTCGTCATAGACAATCGGCGCAGTCAGAGTCAGCCCATCGGTACTGTACTCCAGCTTGTCTTCAGCAGGGCGGCCCAAGGTGATGTCGTAAAGGCCGTCGGCGCACTGATATCGAGCCGCCCATCCCACCGCTGGCAGCTGCGTATAGAAGCTATCGGCGCTCGGTGCGTAGGTTTGCTCAAAAGGGGGTTCTGGAACGGCTTCTGTGCCAGTGACACACTCATCAGGAATGCCATCGCCATCGAAGTCAATCCGAGATTCGTCGCGGAGCCCGTCACCGTCACAATCGAGCGCCGGGCCGATAACCTCGCCTTGTTCAGCTTCTGTGGCGATCGCGGCGGGCGAAACGATGGCGTCGGAAGCCACCCCTATGGCTGACAAGGTGATCACCTGAGCGCAAAGGGTTAGCGTTTTGGCGGTGAGTTTGGCGGTTGGTGTGTTGAGGGCTAGCGGGTTGACTGGCTGCATTTTTCTGCGAAAGGGTGCTATGAACGATTTTAACATCAGCGCTGAATCGGCTCTAAATCGGCTCTAAATCGGCTTTTTATCGACGCTAAAAGAGCGAATGGGTTTTCTTACTGTAGCGCTTCAACCCATAAAGCCGGGCTCGCAGGCGTTTTGTCGGTAACGCTACTCTACGGATGTCAGCACCTCGCGCTCAACCTCGCGCTCAGGGGTTGCTCGGGTTTTATCTGCTGACATTTGCGCTGATGGAGGCGTTTTGTTGAGATGGACAACAAACACTGAGCAGGGGGCATGATGCATCACGTAGTTGCTCACACTGCCGATTAAGAGTTCGCTGAGCCCCCTGCGCCTGTGACTACCGACCACAATCACATCGGCATTCCAGGTACTCGCGAGCTTGCAGATCAGCGGGCCGGGGCTGTGGATAGTTTGGGTGAGTTCAGCAGTAATGCCGACGTCGGCCGCTTGCTGGCAATAGCGATGGAGAATGTTCAGGCCACGCTTCTCGTAGTCTTGCCATTCCTTTTGATACTGGCTCCAAGTGCGATCGCTCAAAACAGCATAGTAGTCCCAGCTTGGAGAGACTGGCAGCGCCGGACCCCCATCGCGATCGCCTGATAGCGCATGCAGCAGCATCAGTTCACCTTGAGTGGCGATCGCCAGCGATAGCGCACTTTCAAACACAGCTTCATTAGAATCCAACAGATCGAGGGCAACCAATATTTTTTGAAGCATGATTGTTCTCCTTTGTTTGTTAGCTATAACAACATACAAAAAGAGTAGAACAACAATCTGAGGAAGTTATGGGTATGCAGCCAGCGCGCTATCGATCTGCATACTTTATCACCAGCCGAGAAAACCTGAGATTTGGCTAGCCAGCGTGATCGGATCGAACGGTTTGTTGATAACACCTTGAGCGCCGATCTCATAGAGCTTTTTACGATCAGCCGCTCTAGATTTAGCTGTCAAAAAGATGATTGGGATAGATTGAGTAGTGGCGTCAGCTCTTAGCGCGCTAAGGGTTGCAACGCCGTCCATATCGGGCATCATCACGTCTAGCAAAATAGCGTCGAGATGACAGACCTTGGCCTGTTCGATGCCTTCTTGACCAGAGCTTGCCGTTAGCACCTGCCAGCCGCCTGTCATCATCAGCCCGATGCGGGCAACGGTTTGAATATCGACTTCGTCATCGATCATCAAGATCTGTTTGCTATTCATGTTTAAATTTCGGAGGAATTAAGAGAATTAGAGAGGTATAAGAGGTGAGCAATCGCGCCCTAATTGTCTTGTGGCCTTGGTAAGGTGAAATAGAGAGTGCTGCCCTGTCCATGCACACTTTTTGCCCAAATGCGTCCCTGGTGTTGCTGTATGATCTCACGGCAAATTGTCAGGCCGAGTCCCGTTCCGCCCCGCTCACGAGCGTCAGACGTATCAACCTGCTGAAAACGCTCGAAGATAGTCTCTAGTTTATCGCTTGGAATCCCGCGTCCACGATCTGTGATCGAAAACTCAACTTTGTTGTCCACAGCATAGGCTTCGAGTGCGACCTCTGAGCCTCTGGGTGAAAACTTAATCGCATTGCTCAACAGGTTAGTGAGCACCTGCATAATATGATCCCAATCGGCCCAGACAACGATCGGCGGGGCAACCTTGACACTCAGCCTAATGCCGTAGTCATCCGCCATTGACTGCATCGCTTGGAGCGCGCTATTGATCAGTTCTGAGGCCCGACAGTTGACGAGCGTCAGCTTGGCCTGACTAGCGCCTATTCTTTCGAGATCCAACACATCGTTGATCAGCCGAGTCAGTCGTTCTGTGTTGTTCAAGGCGATGTTGATCAGCGCCTTTCCCGGCGCCGAGAGATCGCCTAGCTGGCCGGTAGAGAGTAGCTTAAGCGATCCGTGGATAGAGGTCAGAGGGGTGCGCAGCTCGTGGCTAGTGACAGAGACAAATTCGTCTTTCATCTGTTCAGCCGCTTTGCGATCGCTAATGTCATTCACCAGGCTAAACAGTCCCTGCACCCGACCGTCTTGCACATCCGGGATGTAGCTAATTCGAGTCCACAGTCGAGCGCCATCGCTTTGGATCATCTCAGTTTCGTAGGTGACTTTTTCGCCCGCTAATGCCTGCTCTAAGTAGGGCAGCATCTGCTGATACACCTCAGGAGCAACGATGTCACAGACCTGTCTGCCAGTCATCTGCTGGTAGGGAATGCCATACCAGCTTTCATAGGCGTAGTTGTTGAAGCGGTAGCGGTGATAGGTGTCAATGTAGGCAACCAGCGCAGGAAGGGCATTGGTCACCAGTCGGAGCTGGTTTTCACTGCGCCTAAGGGCGAGTTCGGCGTGGGTGCGATCGCGCATTTCCTGGCGAAGCTGCTGATTGGATTCAGTGAGTTTGGCGGTGCGCTCAGCGACGAGATCTTCAAGGTGCTCTAGGAGCTCAGCATGGCTAATCGCAACGCCAATCTGGCTAGCCAACTGCTGCATCAGATCAATTTCAAGCGGGCTCCATCGTCGAGAGGGTCCGCACTGGTGGGCAATCAGCAGCCCCCAGGTATAGTTCTTCGCTTGCTTTGGCGGGCTTTGGCGGTAGGATCGCGCTTGTGTGCGGGCATAGAGCTGAGCCTGGATGCGAATCGGCACCACCAGCTCAGCAGTCACCGAGAGCTGAGTCAGAATATCGACGATGGCCGGGGCAATTCCAGGGCCAGCGGTAGTGTCGATCACCGAAATGGACTGCTGCCGGTAGTGGTCAACGTAGGTGGGTGTCAGCAGTGGGTGGGTCGGCTGAAGATCTGCGCAGGGCGTGTCTGAGTTATCGCCTGTGGTGTCGCCTGTGGTGGGTAGCCTTGCCAGCGCTTCGGCGACGAGGGCAATCGGCCCCTGAAACGGCGTGTGCAAAATCAGCACGCGATCGCACTCCAGCAGACCCTGCACTTCACTGACCGCCGTTCTCAAAATATCTTCTAGCTCTAAAGACTGGGCGACCTCACGGGTAATCTCAGCAAGCAAATGACTTTGGCGATACTGCCCCTCTAGCTGCCGCTGGCTCTTAGCTTGCCCAGTCACCTCAATGCCCGAAGCAATCACAAAATCAACGCTGCCATGCTCGTTTGTCAGAACCGTATTTGACCAGGCAATCACGTGCCTTTCGCCGTCTTTATCCAGCCAAGTATTTTGAGAATAGGTATTCGGTTGGCCGCCCACTAGCCGAGCAAAAATGCCCTGCATCGCCAAACGCTCTTCCGATACCAGTAAAAAGTCCCAGACCGTCGAGCCTTTTACCTGAGCTTCTCGGTATCCGGTGACCCTTTCACAAGTCTGATTAAATCGCTGGATTTTTCCCTCCGGGTTGAAAACAACCATGAGGGTGCCAGCCTTATCAAGAATGGCTTCTGTCTCTAGAACTGCGATATGGATAGGCTCACTAGCAGCAGACTGACTAGCAGCAGACTGAACGGAGGGCGGCGTAAGGGGTACGGTCGCGCCGTCGCGGGGGCGCTCAGGCGGTGAATCTGATGAAGAATTTGGCCCAAGGTCTTTCATATTTAACAGCCTAGCGCAGCTATGCTGGCATGAAATAGGCTATTTCCTATCGCTATTGTGTTATTGGTCTCTCGTAACGGATTTCTTACTGAGGGGCATACATCTTCATAATTTACTCAGATTTAATCGGTATTGTAGGAAATGTAGCAACCGAAAGCCCCCATGCAATATCTCTATTATTTTGCAAATACAAGTTTGGTTTCGCGCCTTTTGGCTTACTTGTCTAAGCGAGTGATGGTTGATTTAGATGCTGTGACGGTGATCTATCTAGTGGATAGATGGGTGGTCCGCATCAAGTTACGAGAATCCCTTTTACAGTCACAAGATCTTGACTTTAGAGCGTTCCTTAACGAAAACGGCTATCCCTACACGCTGACGCCGTCGGTTGCGCGAGCGCTCAATGGCCTAGATGCCGGTATGCCCGTGACTGAGGTGATGAACAAATATCATGTCGTGGTCGTTTCGCATGGCGCCCTACAGCCGACAGATATCGAAAGCTTCCGGGCGACTTTTGTAAAGGGATTGGGCTACTGTCCGCCAAGTTTGGTTTGAGGCGGGTTTGACAGGTGGCTTGGGCATAGCGCTCTGGCTCTGAAAGCCGCGCTGAGATCACTAAATGCTCAGGAAATCTGCGCAGATAGGGCTCTATTCATCGGGATTGCTACACTCCGATGAATAGGGCTTTTTAGACGTCTTGAGAGAGATTGCCAAAGGTATGGAGCCGGCAGGCACGAGTGAGCTGATTACGTAGCCGGGTGGCTAGTTCAGCCGGGGCAACTGCTTTATCCATAAAGTCGTCTGCGCCAGCTCTGAAGGCTTTCATGCGCAGGTCTTCTTCTTGATGAATGGTCAAAAACAAGATGGGCAGCGTTTGAAAGCGAGAGTCACTTCTGATCACCTGACAGAGTTCTATCCCGGTCATTTCTGGCATTTCTATATCCAGCACTAAAATGTCGGCTTTTGAAAGTTCAGTCTCTGCTGGTTGATGCGCTGCTGGTTGATCGCTAGAATCGGCGGTCAACCATTGCCACAGCGAGTGGGCGCTGTCGAAGGTCGTAATCGAAAAGCCCCAGGGCTCAAGACTGGCTTCCAAAAGGGCAAGTATCTGCGGATCGTCATCGGCGATCGCCACTTGTATTTGACGGGTTTTTGCCTTGAGCACACCGAGCGCGGATTCGATGATTTGGGGGGGAGAGGCGCGGCGATCACTGATCAGCGCAATGCCCTGTTCGACCAGACTCAATCGAGTCGAGAGCGTCAGCTTTTCCTCTACAACCACCACAGGCAGATCGTAAGACTGCTTCACCTCCTCAATAAAGGCTGAAAAGGGCGTAACATCTAGCGGCATGTCTAACAGCAGCAAATCTGGCATCCACAGATCGGTGGCGGCGGTTTCTGGAACAGCGCGAGTTAGTAGATGGCGCGCTTGCTCCAGGGTGATGGCTACTTGAATTTGTAGGTTGAGCGCAGTGGCGGCGCGCACGAGCTGACGAGCTAGCACTTCGTCTCGACTGATAATCAGCAGCCGCGGCATGCCTTCTCGCACCGCAGCCGACATCGCTTCGCTGGTGGCACGAACACTCGCAGTATCCACTAGCTGGCGAAGCTGTGTAACTAACTGGGCAATTTCTGCTGGTGAGACCGTCGTCAACACTTCCGGTGAGGGTTCGGGGGTGTTTTTAGGATTTTTCTTGTGATCCTGCTTGCCAGCGTCTATACCAGAGGATGCCTGGGGTGAAAGTTGGGGCGGAAATAGCGCGATCGCTCGCAGCTGAGTTTCTATCTGACGGGCAACTCGCGAGCCCTCACGAATGCCAAAGCTGCCCAGAGAACCCGCTAGCTTGTGCGCGTTCATCTGACTAGTCGCTTGTAGCGTTGGATCGAGAGCACCCTGCTCTAACGCTCTAGCGGCTGCTTCTAAGACGCTAACCTGCTCATTTGCAGCTAGCAGATAGCGCCGACTAGCCGCTGCAATAGCTTGAGTGCCTGTTTGCGCATACCGGCCGTCGATCGGACAGCTCAGCAGCGGATTGAGCGGATTGTCGAAGGCGAAAGATGGATCTGCGGTCAGCTGGCTAGCCACTGACCTCCGCTGATCAGTGGCATGGGAGATAGCTGGCTGAGCGATCGCATCTGAGTTTGATTCCAACTCGCTAGTCGCCGAAGCGTTCACTGCGACCTTCTGTGCGGCTTCGGATGCTCGTGTTGGTGCGATCTGTTTTGTCGCTAAATTCTGGATGGGGCTTTCGCGCGCGGCGGCTGAGTTCTGTTCTGAGAGCTCAGTCTCTGATTCGTCGGGGCTTAACCAGCCAACATTCTCATTAAGTCGATAGCCCAGGCCATAGACCGTTTTTATTAGGTCTTTGGGGGCACCTGCAGCCTGAAGTTTACGCCTCAGCCCCTTAATATGGGTGCGAACGGCATCCTCTCCTGGCGGATCTTCAAAAGACCACAGATCGTCGATAATGCTTCCCAAGCTGTACACCCGATGCGGGTTACGCAAAAACAGCTCCATCATCGAAAACTCTTTGGGCGTCAGGCGCACGCTCTGCTGCGCGTAGGTGGTTTCGTAGGTACTCGGATCTAGCGTCAGCGGTCCCCATCGCAAAATCGGCGGTAGCCCCTGAGGATCTCGGCGCAGCAACGCTCGAATGCGGGCGCACACCTCACCAAAGTCAAACGGCTTCACCACATAGTCATCAGCGCCTGCATCCAGCGCCTTGATCTTTTCAGCTGAGCTCTCTTTTGCCGTCAGGATCATCAGCGGATTGGTATAGCCCGCTTTACGAAAGACCTGACAAAACTCAATGCCATCACCATCGGGCAGCATTAGATCTAGCACCAGCAGATCGTAATTAAACAGATCCAGGTAGCTCTGTGCGCTACTGCCATCTGTGGCAATATCGACGGCATAGCGCTGCTGTATTAAATTCTCTGCTAGAGACTCCATTAGAGCCTCATCATCATCGACCAGCAATATGCGCATCGGCTAGCACCAGGGCAACCTTTTTCTTTCTCATGATACGCAGTCCCCTGACAAGCGTTCGGTAGTGAGCGCTCTAAAAGCGGGTATCTTTACAAAACTTTAATCTTCTCTAAGACTGAGAATATAGCTGGCAGCGCGGACAAATGTAAACCCGGCGATTGCTGAAGATCTCTTTGACAATCGGTGTAGCGCAGACATAGCAAGGTCTATCGCTGCGGCCAAAGACCCAATAGCGATAGTCACGGTAAGTAGCGCCTTTCGCCTTGAGCTGGTTGGCTAGATCTAAGTCGTTGGTGATGCCTTTGAATTTGTATGACTGATGGGCGATCGCAATCGAAGCCTCAGCGAGCGACCGCAGCTGCTCGTCTGTACAGTCCATTGGCCGCAGCTGAGGGTGAAGCCTTGCTACAAACAAAATCTCACTGCGCAGGTAGTTGCCAATGCCCGCTAGAAAATGCTGATCGAGGTACAGCGTAGCTAGTCGCCGCCGCCGATGCTTTTTTGCTTGCAAAGCAGCCTGCAACGTTTCTGGCTGGAGACCCTGACTTAGAATGTCAGGGCCTAGCTTACTCAAAAACGGATGGCTTTCAATCTCTGAGGGACTGCTGAGAATTTGAATATCTGAGGCGCTATAGAGCAGCGCGGACTTTTTCGCATTGTGAATCGCGAAGCGTAGCTGTCGCTTGGTATCTGGAAGACTATGGGCCTTGCGCACCATCCACTTACCGTATAGCTGGTTGTGACTGTATACGCTGAGGCCATTGTCAAAATGGGTGAGCATAGCCTTGCCGCGGGTTTCTACCTGAGTGACCCGGCAGCCAGTGAGGTCGGCCTCGAAGGGTTTGAGATGCTCGAAGGCGAAGAAAACTTCAGTCGTAGGATAGGGGCAAATAGCCTTTTCTATTTTGTCGGCGGCGATGCGGATTTCGGGGCCTTCGGGCATAGGGAAGGAAGAAAAATTACAAAAGGGCGTTTGCTGGCAAATCCAAGGAGGCATTACGTTATTGTGATCATAGGTTAAATCACGGTTGCCCTGCTTTAGGAAACGCCTTCAATCTATGACCACAGCTAACACCTCGGCTCAGCCATTGCCCAAACCTCACGCCAAAGCCAGACCCCTCAAGCCCGGTGCGGCGAAGCCTGCAAAAGAGCTGTGTAGCGAATGCGGCCTGTGCGATACCGCCTATATCCACTATGTCAAAGATGCCTGCGCGTTTCTAAATCAGCAGATCGGCGATTTGGAAACGGCTAATCACGGGCGCAGCCGCGATCTAGACAACGAAGATGAGCTGTATTTTGGCGTGCAGCAAAAGATGGTAGCCGCCCGTAAGCTCGCGCCCATTGACGGGGCGCAGTGGACGGGAATTGTCACCACTCTGGCGATTGAAATGCTCAATCGGGGCTGGGTGGAGGGCGTTGTCTGTGTGCAGAATTCAGAAGATGATCGCTTTCAGCCGCTGCCGATGATTGCGCGATCGCCCGAAGATATCCTAGCCGCACGCGTCAACAAGCCAACCCTGTCTCCTAATCTCTCAGTGCTCGATCAAATCGAGCAGTCAGGCATGAAGCGGCTGCTGGTGATTGGCGTCGGCTGTCAGATTCAAGCGCTGCGATCAGTGCAAGACAAGCTCGGCTTAGAAAAGCTATATGTGCTGGGGATGCCTTGCGTAGACAATGTCACCCGCGCTGGCTTACAGAAGTTTCTAGATACCACTAGCCGTTCACCCGATACGGTTGTGGCTTACGAGTTCATGCAGGATTTTCGGGTGCATTTCAAGCATGAAGATGGCTCAGAAGAGAAGGTGCCGTTTTTCGGACTGAAGACAAACAAGCTCAAGGATGTGTTTGCTTCTTCCTGCATGAGCTGCTTTGACTACACCAACTCGCTGGCAGATATTGTGGTGGGCTATATGGGTGCGCCCTTTGGCTGGCAGTGGATTGTGGTGCGCAATGACACTGGCGCTGAAATGTTTGAGCTGCTAGAGGGGATTATTGAGACGCAGCCAGTGATGAGTGAGGGCGATCGCACTC
>JBAUIB010000392.1:0-8047 GCA_049680585.1 Phormidesmis sp. | reverse complement strand
GCCCATACCTGTCTGAGCTGCTGGCGCACGAGTATGCGCGCTTCGGTGATTTTCGGCGACTCTACCAACACGATCTGACGCGAGGGACTCGTACGAGAAAGCGTTTCTAGCAGTTCAGAGAGTCCCCCGGTTGCTCGCCCGCTCCGACGAGCGCTGGTGAGTACGCGCACATCCAAACTATGCCGAATTTTGGCGTCGGCCTGCTGAAGTCGCTGGTAAAGGGCCACGTCTTCTTCATCTTTTACTCGTGGCATGCCTCCTATCTGGCCGTACATAGCCGCCGATACAGCCATGTTTGCACCGCAGTACTGAAAGTGCCGAGGCCAGCAATCATGGGGCTGTGGGTCGAGCAGACACTCTATCTGCGCACCTAAGTAAGCGTGGGCGACACGGCGCAAATAATAAAGGGAAATACCTGGGCTAATATCTGACATGGACGCTCGATGGGTGATGATGCGCCCTCCGACCGCATCTACTCCTTGATCAAATTCTCTTATCAGCGCGTCAATCCAGTTCGAGGACACTTTTGTATCTCCATCGGTAGAGGCAATGATGCGATTTTCCAGCCCAATTAAAGAGAACCTGCGGTAAGCCTCATGCATCACCATTTGACGAGCCTTCCCAACACATGCGTGTTCTGCCGGCAGAGAGACATTGATAACGTGAAGCTGAAGCGTAGGGTAAATGCGCCCTAGGCGTAAGGCCGTTTCAGCGGTGCGATCGCTACAGTTGTTAGCGAGTAACAAGACTTCGTAGCAGGTTGGATCAAGTGTGTCTCCATTGCGATCAATCTGGTGAGCGATCGCATCAATGACAGCCGGTAAGTTTTCAGCCTCGTTCCGAACCGGAACAACAACGCTAACCCGGCATGCTAAGAGCGGCAGCGAGCTTGTCAACCGAGGAAGGGCTGCTGCCTGTAGCGCTACCGATCTTCTCTTAGGAAAGTGATTTCGATAGTCTGATGAGACTTTTTGATCGGCTTTGTTAAGCTTTAATATGTTAGCTTGCAGCGCAACAGATTTTGGTGTTAGAGAAAATGAGCTTAGAGGAGAATACACAAAGAAACAATCCTTGGAGGAAGACGACAAGCGAAACCGATGAGAGAGGTGTACTCGAATTCTCACAACTTATGAATGCTTAAACCTCTCTACAAAGTTGCATCTCTCTGTGTAGAGCTGTGTAGAGACAAGGGAGGCCAGATCCAGGGTCTTGAAGTCCACTTCGTTTAGACTGAACGCAAAAGAGGTGAGCATAGGTCATATGCTCACCTCTTCGATTTATCTTTCTCTGGGTCAGACTATATATTGAGTCAGACTATATAGCAGTCGCCACATATAGCTTGGTCGTTTGGCTGAGGTACAGCTTTGCGGGTGAAACCATTATGTATCAACAGGCCAAGCGACGCGCGTGTACTGAATGCATCCGGCACACGCTATAGATTTAGACACTTGAGAGTCGATTGGCAGTTGACTGTAACCTTTTCGACCTTCAGACCAAAGTAGCGACTGCTACACCTGCGCGTATTGCCCAGTCAGCTTAGCAAGCTGCTGCACTAGCAGGCTCAAGAATAGGCCCACATCTGTGACTACACCGGTAGACTCGACTGAACCGCGATCGCTCAGCTTAGTCACCACTGCCGGGTTAATGTCCACGCATACCATCTTCACTCCCGCAGGTGTCATATTACCGACCCCAATCGAGTGCAGCATGGTCGAGAGCATCAAGATCAAATCTGCCCCTTCAATCAGACGGGCATAGTCACTCTGGGCTTCTAGCAAGTCCATCTTGGTATCCGGCAAGGGGCCGTCATCACGAATGGAGCCAGCCAGGGAAAATGGCACATTGTTTTTTACGCATTCGTACATCACGCCGCTGGTGAGAACGCCTTGCTCGACGGCGTTGGCAATGCTGCCACAGCGGCGAATGCTGTTGATGGCCTTGAGATGATGGCGATGGCCGCCCTGCACAGAAATGCCGCGCTTCATGTCCATGCCCAAAGAGGTGCCCATCATCGACTGCTCAATGTCATGCACTGCGATCGCATTTCCTCCCAGCAGCGCATGCACATAGCCCCCTTGAATCAGCTTTTTCAAGTGCTCGCTGCCGCCCGTGTGGATGACCACCGGGCCAGCGGTGACGATGACTTTACCGCCGCGATCGCGAATTCGCCGCAGATCCCAGGCAATTTGCTCCACTACCAGCTCAACTCGGCGCTCACTCGATACACCTGCGCCCATAAAGCTAAAGTCGTCTTTGCCTTTTTTCAGCGAGGGGGCAGTCCGCAGCGTATGAATGCCTTTACTACCCACCACCACTTCTTCACCGACCTGCAAATCGCGCAGCAGCTTACAGGTTGCCACCGGTCCACCCGCAGCATTTCGCGTGATAGCGATCGCCCCGTCCATTCGCTGCCCTTGCACCTTGTACCAGTGGTCCCCAATCAGCACTTCAGTGGGGTAAATGGTCGTCACGTAGAAATCATCCGGTGCGACCCCAGCCTGAGTCACGCTCTCTAGCGCCGCCGGCGCAGATTCTCTCGGGAGGTTCACAGCGCCCAGGTCAATTAGCTGGCCCATGATGTCATCCATCACAGTAGTATCCGGCGCTGACACTTTCACATCCGCCATCGAGCTATCTTGGCGCTGCTTACCGAGCTCAAAGTTCAGTACCTGGAAGCTACCGCCGCCAGTGACGATGACATCCAGCGCCCGGTTCACCAAGCCCGAATCCAGCAGGTGCCCTTCTAAATGAATCACCCGGCTTTGAATCGTAGAAGCTTGCGGCGCGACCTGTTTGGGCTCTGTTACCTTCAGCGTCAGGCACTTGGCTGCACCGCCTGCTTTGAGAAATTCCGTGAGCGGCGTTTCTTCTACCGTAAAGCCGCGATCGCTCAGCACTTGCTTGAGCTCATCGCTCGCTTTATTCATCACCACCGTACGATCCACATTTACCGTATTGCAAGCAAAGTTAATCGCATCGACTTCTTTAATCGCAATCCGCTTGTCCGCGGGCACTCGCATCTCAATCATCCGATTGGAATACGCATCAAAGGCAGGCGGATAGTACAGCAAGTAGCCATCCGTCAGCGGGCAAAAGCAGGTATCTAAATGATAAAAGCGACTGTCCACCAGCCGTAGCGACAGCACTTCTACATCAAGCCACTCGGCTAAAAAGGGGTGAGAATCTAGCTCAGAGCGAAAGCCATAGCCTGCCCACAGCCAGCCACCTGAACGATCTAATAGGGCATCGCCTGCCCCCTCAAACGGTAGCCCTACCGGCAGCTTATGTACCGTAAAGCCATTATCCTCAAACCACCTTTCAAAGTAAGGTTCTTCGCCCTGCCTCTCAGGATGCAAAAAACGACTGAGGACAACGCGATCGCCCAATACCAATCCCGCATTGGCGGCAAAGACCATATCGGGCCAGCCTTTCTCAGGCGTCACCAACTCCACCGTCGCATGGTTTTTGAGTACGCTGTAGAGCTTATCCCACTGCTGCTCAGCTTGTTCGCGCGATGAACGGTGGATATTGCCCTCCATCCACGGATTAATTACGTAGTCCACATCGTAATGATGGGGGGGACACATCAAAATTCGCACGGCATCAGTCATGTTGTTCCTCGTTCAGTTTTAAGACGATTGATTGTCTCAGCAAACGGATCATCTCACTTTTCTTAGAGAAATCTCTATCAAAAGAATCGAATAATAGGATCATCTCATCACAAAATTAATGGTTTCTATTAAGAGAACAGAACTATAGCGTTTTGCCCTCCAGCGGGCGTTGAGCGGGTATCCATCGGCCGAGTCAATGTTATGAAATCGTAACCAACAGACTCATTCGCGGTCAAAACGGTGATGTACAATACCATAAATACTTCCATTGAGTATGAAATTTTACGGCCTTCCGATAAATAGAGACTCTGCTCGACGGTTTTCGCCTTTTTCGCTCACGCCTTTTTCGCTCAGTGTTTTTATGCGATGTTTTAGGGCATTCTCCCAAGTCAGTACTCAACAAGGCATTTATTAAAAAAATCTGTTGTCTACAGCTTTTAATGGTAGTTTTTGGCTGACAGCTTTTATAGTTTTTACAAGCGGCTTTGACAGAAGCAGGTGGCTTCAATTCTAGTTTTTTGACTTGATTGCTCAGCTCTTGAATCAACTCGAACAATTGACTCCGCCTAAAAGTCCGCCAAAATGTCTCTACGCAGCGTATTCATTGATTAACTGCGGCCTTCTCAAGCCAAGCTCTTTTTTAAAAAATTGCGGTTACAGCAGCGTTTTTCAAAAGCTTTTTCCTAAATAGACTGGCTTCTACCTGCTTCTATAGGGACTGTCATAACTGATGATATTTTCATATCTCTCCTATAATCTTGTTTTGTTCACACGCAGCGAGCAATTGCAGTAAACGGACGTTCGCTACAGTTCATTTCTACAGTTCATTTATTGAGGAAATCTAAAATGCTGAAAGAAGCGCGTCAATACTCTATCGATGCCGTTCAAGACGAGGTTCGGGCCCTAGTTACGGGCGGATCGGTTAGCAGAAAGTATCAGATCTATAAGCTAGCCCAATACTTCAGCGATCGCGAATGGCTACAGGTTGAACAAGTTTTAGAAACTCACGACTATCGTCTAAAAGACTATGTTTGCGACTTGATCGGCAAAGAAAGCTGGGCTAACGACTAAGACTATCAGCAAAAGGGATATCTCCCACGAGGACATCCCTTTTGTTCTTTTCACACGGTCTTTTCGAGACACTTCTTTTGGGCCACTTCTTCTAGAGCGTCAGAAACGCGGTTGCTCAGCGGCTTTCTTTCACAGGCGGCTTGTCAGTGTTTGCAGCGCCGATAACATATGCGATCGCGTAGGGATTATCGACTTTTTTAGACGCCTTTCGCAGCTCTAGACCAATCAGACTGCCGTCTTCATCGTAGTCAAGGATGAGTCCTGGTGTAATTTGGGTTGTCTCCTCAACCACGCAGCCTTTAAAGGCAATTTGCAAAATATCTGTATCGGGATCGTAAGTAACTTTCATAGGAATCTGCGGAAAGCCGATAGGAGGCCCGAGTCAAAAGAGAGCACTAAAAATCATACTACTGCATCATTGGTAACAAAAAGGTACACACGAAGGGATAATCATTAGGGGAATATTGCTCCTCTTTTGATCACCAATGCAGTTTCATCGAAACTAGTGCTTCCTTTCTATGCCTACGCTTACACAGGCGGACCCTAAGCAGCCTTTGCGCTTATCGACCATTCGCCCGATTGGTGTCTATGTGCTCTCAGGGTTAGCGGTGACGACTAGCCCCGTACAGCGCAGCTCTGGTCTGGTGCAGATGCTGGCCGTAGACACTCTGAGAGGCTATTTGGTCGAGATCGATCCTCATAGCCACAACACCACTATCTTGAATCCGCATCAGGTAACAGATTGGATTGGGGCCACAGGGTTGGCAATTGGACAGGGAAGTATTTGGTTCGCAAGGGGAGAGTCGATCTTTCAATGCGATACTGACACCCTCACGCCTAAGCTTTTTGCGACGCTGCCTTATCCAACGGGTGGGGTAGCCGTTGACGGTGCGAGGGTATACGCAACCTGTCAAAAATCTGGCTATATCCACATTTTTGATAGCGGTAGCGGTGAGCTGATTAAAAAAGTTCCTCAGCCCGGTATCGGCATCGAAAATATTACGGTAACCGATGAAGGGCTTTGGGTGTGCGATCGCACAGAGCAAACCGTTTACTGCCTAGATCCAGAGACCGGCGCTATTCGCTTCAGCGCCCTGACCCCCTTTAACTCTCCGACGGGCATTGCGTTCTATCCATCAGCAGCAGGCCCAGCAGCAGGAGAATCTCCTATTTGCTATGTCTCCTACGCCGATGAAGAGCCCTACATTCGAGACGATCCCAATGCAGCAGATCCTCATCAGCTGACGTTTCGCGATCGCACCTTCATTCATCCGCTCCACATCCACCACGACCAGCAAGCTCACTACACCCTCTCCAACGGCTACCTAATAGAGCTTTCTTACGTAGAAGAACTCCTCCCATTAGAGGCCATTCCCCTGAGCGACGTAGAATGGCGGATTGCCCTACCCGCCGATACCCCTCGGCAAAAAGTTCGCCGCGTAGAGCCGATTGGCCACCCCTTCACTGAAGAGATTCAAGATGGGCAGAGAGTCGCCGTCTTTCGGTTCGATACGCTCGCGCCTCATCAGGCCGGACTTGTCGGCTGGAAAGCCACCGTCGAAATGTACGGCATCAAGTATGCCTTTACCCCTGAAAGTGTTGAGACCAGTCCACCCATAAGCGAAGAATTTCAGCAGAAATATCTCGTTGATAATGACGATCTCGCCATGGACACGCCGACCATTCAGGTCGCTGCCAGAGAAGCCGTCGGCACAGAAACCAACCTCCTTCGCAAAGCTCTCAAAATCCGCAACTATGTCTACGACCGCCTGTCCTACGGCATCCAGCCAAAAATTGACACACCCGATGTCGCCTTAGCCCGCGGCACCGCCTCTTGCGGCGAATATGTTGGCATTCTCCTAGCCCTCTTTCGCCTTAACGGCATTGCCTGTCGGACAATTGGCCGCTATAAATGCCCGCCCAAACCAGAAATTCGCAATCTACCGTTAGAGCCCGACTTTAACCATGTATGGTTAGAGTTTTACATTCCTGGTATTGGCTGGCTACCGATGGAGTCTAACGTAGACGACGTGATTGATAATGGGCCATATCCCACCCGCTTTTTTATGGGGCTTGCTTGGTATCACACCGAGCTTGGTAAAGGCATTCCCTTCGCTAAGCTAAATGCCAGCGACAGACCCGAAAAATTCTCTTTGGGAAATCTCGCCATCAACCACATCCGCTTTACGATATTAGATGAGCTAGATCCGGCGCAATCAAACGCTACAGACGCAAGCTCCGAAGAACCATAGACAACCATTAGTCAAACCAAGCCAACCGGATCTCAGCCCAGAACCTGATCACTTTTAAAACCTCTCCATTATGTCCCAGCCTTATTCTCTCATTATCCACGGCGGTGCAGGCGCACTCGAAGATCTTAAATATGAAGCCAGCGAGTCAGATTTCAGAGAGAACATTATCGAGATCTTAGAAGCGGGCCGTCAGCGGCTAGCTCAGGGAGACGGGGCTTTAGATGTGGTGGAATACTGCGTAAACCTGCTAGAGGACAACCCGCTTTACAACGCAGGCAAAGGCTCCGTTCTCAATGAAAACGGTCAGGTCGAAATGGACGCCGCCTTGATGAATGGCAGCGATCTCAAAGCCGGTGCAGTCACCTGCGTGAAAAATATCAAGAATCCCATTTCTCTCGCCCGTCAGGTCTTGGAGCAAGGCGATCATGTCATGCTTGCAGGCGTCGGCGCACTAGAATTTGCCAAATACCATCAGGTAGCGGTTTGCCCAGATGCCTACTTTGTGACAGAGGCCAGAATCCAACAGCTCAAAGAGGCTCAAGCAGCGGGACGCATCGTGTTGGACCATGAGAAAATTAAGCACAAGCTCGGCACCGTCGGCGCAGTCGCACGAGACAGCCAGGGCCACTTAGCAGCAGCAACCTCTACCGGCGGATTAGTAAACAAGCGCTGGGGACGAGTCGGCGATACCCCTGTGGTGGGCGCAGGCGTCTTTGCCGATAACGAAACCTGCGCGGTCTCAGCCACTGGCTATGGAGAACAGTTTTTACGCACCGTTCTCTCTAAAACCATTTCTGACTATGTTTATTTTAAGGACATGAACGCCGCTGAAGCTGCCGAAGCTGGCATTGAGTATCTAGTTGCTAAAGTAAATGGTGAAGGCGGCGTTATTGTCATCGACAATGCTGGCAAATGCGCCGCTGCGCAGTCAACTTCTGGGCTCATCCACGGCTGGATTGAGCTAGGTGGCGAAGCGATTTGTAAGCTAGGGTAAAGACTCTCGATGGCTCAATTACTTGCGGTTACTGCTATATCTAGATATCGCTCAGTACGCTTTCTCAGATGACTTTTCTCTCAACCGACGGCGCAATGAACTTTGGGATGTCTTGCGCA
>JBAUIB010000391.1:0-8907 GCA_049680585.1 Phormidesmis sp. | reverse complement strand
TCAGTGGTAGAGCACACCCTTGGTAAGGGTGAGGTCACGAGTTCAATCCTCGTCATGGGCTTTTTTTAGAAAATTAAGATACATAGCTGTAAAAAACAGCTACAAAAAAGCCGTACAGGTGAGCAATAGCGAGCATCGCCTACCTATACGACTAAGTGAATCTTTGTATAGCCGCTACGTTACGCCACAGCCATTACACAGCAGCAAGTTCGGGGCGCTTGCTATCGCGAATATCGCTAATCGCCTTTGAGTAGTCATCTGCTTTAAACACAGCAGAGCCTGCCACAATTGCATTGGCACCTGCCTCTAGTACCTGCCAGGTATTGTGCGATTTCAGGCCACCGTCTACCTCAATCCAAGGATCTAGGCCGCGCTCTTCACACATCGCTCTGAGCTTACGAATCTTCGGCAGCACACCTGGAATGAAGCTCTGGCCGCCAAAGCCAGGGTTTACGCTCATAATCAGCACCAGATCACACAGATCTAGAGAATACTCAATTAGATCTAGATTAGTGCCAGGGTTTAGCACCACGCCTGCTTGCTTACCACATTCTTTAATCTGGCCTAGCGTACGGTGCAAGTGAGGCGATGCGTTGTGCTCAGCATGCACCGAAATGATGTCAGCACCCGCCTTAGCAAAGTCCTCAACATACTTTTCTGGCTCGACAATCATCAAATGCACATCCAAAGGCTTGTCGGTATGAGGGCGAACGGCATCCACGATCATGGGGCCGATGGTAATGTTTGGCACGAAGCGCCCATCCATAACATCGACATGAATCCAGTCGGCTCCCGCTTTATCAACGGCACGAATTTCCTCACCTAGGCGGCCAAAATCAGCAGACAAGATCGACGGTGAAATGACAACGGATTTGTTGGATTGGACATTTGCCATAGGGGAGAAACCTCTCGATTAAGGATATGTCTATAGAGAAAGATCTATATAGTGTGATTATTGTAACAAAATATTTACCTCGCTAATACATCAATCGCGGCATCAAAACCATTTGCCCTGCCCTCCAACAATTGAGTTAGAGTTGCTCTATTGTCTTTCTTCACTTCACTTCACTACATGGCGCACTTCACAAGCAGGCTGAGCGAATTCTTTGACAGGAAAGCTAATCGGTCTTCAGGGCGTGCTCTAAAGCGATCGTCGAGATCTGCCTCAGGTCGGTGCAATGCTTTTCGACTAGGCGGGGTTTCTCTGGGTTTAGGAGCCTTGGCAGTCGGCCTGCCGGCTTTGGGGCTAGCGACTTCTGTCAGTGAAGAGGGGATTGATGCAAGAAGACTTCACGAAGCTCCCTACAATCTGACAGGCAGAAAGATTGCCATTGGGCAAATAGAAATCGGGCGACCGAGTCAGTTTGGCATTGATAAAATTGCCAGCGAAGAGTCTCCCGTACGGGTAGATCGCATTTTTGAGCTGGATGGTCCGGCGATCGCGAATGAATCGGTTGATGCTCATGCGGCCAATGTCGCCAGCGTCATGATCAGCCGAGACAAGCTGCTAAGAGGCGTTGCCCCAGACGCGGTTCTCTACTCTGCGGCGATCGGCACCCTCACAGAATTTACCGGACAGCAAGAAGAATGCCTGGCCTCTCAGTATGTGGCCTTGCGCAACAGCGGCGACGTTCGGGCGACTAACTTTAGCTTTGGCGAACCACTCAGCCGCGACAGCAGACCCAATGCAACGCTAGATGGGAACGCACTGCTCACCCAGTGTATTGACTGGTCATCGCGGGTGCACAAGCTGCTCTATGTTATTGCGGGTAACCAGGGTCGAGGCGGTATTCCCATTCCCACCGACAACTTTAATGGTATCAACGTAGCCTACTCCACTCGAGTTGACGGCCAGTTTGTTCGCCTAGACCGGGCCAACTTAGGCAGTGAGTCCACGGCTAGTGTCTCCGGTAGCGGCACGCCCGAATCCAATGTCGGCGATCGCCGATCTATTAACTTGGTGGCACCCGGCAGCGCGATTGAAATGTTTGATCCCGATGGTGGTCGCACTGTCAGTAGCGGCACTAGCTTTGCCGCGCCTCATGTGGTGGCAACGGTGGCACTGTTGCAGGAGTTTGGTGATCGCCAGTTTCGCAGTGGCGCGAGCAACTGGAGTCTCGATTCTAGAGAGCCACTGGTGATGAAATCCGCCATCTTAAATGCCGCCGACAAAATCCAAGATCCAGGCGATGGTTCACTGCTAGGCATGAGCCGGACGCTGCTCGATGAAAACGGCCGCGACTGGAGCGAATCTGACGCCTATGCTAGCCAGAGCATTCCGCTACACGCAGAGCTCGGCACAGGCCACCTCAATGCCTTCAGAGCTTATGAGCAGATGGCAGGCGGGCAATGGGCACCGGGCAGCATTCCGACTATCGGCTGGAGCTACAGCAACTTAGCTGAGACCAGCAGCATTGAAGACTACATCTTCGAGCAGCCTCTTAAAGGCGGTAGCTATCTGAACGCGACGCTCTCATGGGAACGAGTGGTAGAGCTCAACTCTGACGACGAGTACTTTGACATCGGCGAAAGCTTCAACGGCAAAAATCTGAGCAACCTAGATCTCTACCTCATGCCGGCTGATACAGAGGACATCGCTCAGAGCGTTTGGTCCTCAGTTAGCCAAGAAGATAGCGTAGAGCACATATTCATCCCCGTTCCTAGCGATGGGCGCTATAAGCTGAGAGTCGTGCAGCAGCAAGCCACTGGCGAAGAGGCCCAGCCCTATGCACTGGCTTGGTGGACGCAAGCCGCTCAGTAACCTCGTTTTAACAGAAGGATGCAGCCGTCCACCGAAGTTTGTCGCAAGACTATGAAAGTGACAGATGAAAAGAGGGCGAACGACGGGACTTGAACCCGCGAATGGTGGAATCACAATCCACTGCCTTAACCACTTGGCCACGCTCGCCGTGTTGGGGTACTAGTATATCACCGTTTTTTTGATTAGGGTCAGCCTTTTTAGCTTTTTCTCTAGGCCAATAGATGGTGCTATATGTGTCGCCAGCGGGCGTTGTCAACTGGTTCAACGATTTATCCGTCGCTTCAACCACCTGCGCCTTGTGCTACCCTACTAGGGTTGTCTTAAATTCGCACATCTGGATTTTCGGGTGTTTAGTGCGCTCAATTGGCTTGGATTGTCCGCAGTTTGACTACTGCTCTCATTGCCAGCACTCTAAATGCAGCCAGATGGAGGTTTAACCCGGAAGGAGAAAAATCAATATGCCAGTCGTAACCCTGTCTGACCTATTAGAGTCAGGCGTGCACTTTGGTCACCAAACGCGCCGCTGGAATCCGAAGATGGACGAGTACATCTTCACCTCTCGCAATGGCGTTCATATTATTGACCTGGTACAAACAGCCAATCTGCTAGAAGACGCCTATCAATACGTGCGGGGTGCCGCAGAAAGTGGCAAGAGCTTTTTGTTTGTCGGAACCAAGCGTCAAGCTGCAGGCATTGTCGCTCAAGAAGCCAGCCGCTGTGGCTCATACTATGTCAACCAGCGCTGGCTGGGCGGCATGCTCACTAACTGGACGACTATCAAGACCCGTGTAGAGCGCCTAAAAGATCTTGAGCGCATGCAATCATCAGGTGCATTAGATTTGCGGCCTAAAAAAGAGGCATCTATGCTACGCCGTGAGCTAGACAAGCTCCAGAAATATCTAGGTGGCATCAAAACCATGCGCCGCATTCCTGACGCGGTGATTATTGTCGATGTACGGCGTGAGTACAATGCTGTGCAGGAATGTCAGAAACTGGGCCTGCCTATCATCTCATTGCTCGATACCAACTGCGACCCAGATGTTGTGGATGTGCCTATCCCTGCGAACGATGACGCTATCCGGGCGATCAAGCTAGTGGTTGGTCGTCTGGCTGACGCGATTTACGAAGGTTCGCGCGGCGGCGGCACGGCTAGCGGGAGTGGTGGCAGCGCGGCTCATGCGGCGGACATTTATGATGGCTATGACGGCGCAGATTACGATGATGAAGGGGCTGAAATTGAGCCGAGTGACAGCGCAGCTAGCAACGTAGTGAGTGACAGTGTGCCTACTGACAGTGTGCCTACTGACAGTGCGCCTGCTGCTGACAGCTAAGCTGATTCCTTGTAGGCGCAATTGCCTTTAGCTTATAAATTTTTGTTGGTCTCTTAGCCTATCTTCTTAAGCTAGATAGGCTACTACCCTAAGCAGGCAGCGAGAGAGCTGTTTTTTGCTTCTGCAAGGCCGTAAACAGACTAAAATCGGCCTGCACATACACCACCTCCTGACACATACAAACAACGATAGGACTGAGCACAATGGCGGATATTTCTGCAAAGCAGGTTAAGGAACTGCGCGATAAAACTGGCGCAGGCATGATGGACTGCAAAAAGGCGCTAAAAGAGAGCGATGGCGATATGGAAAAAGCCAGCGAATGGCTGCGCCAAAAGGGAATCACTTCAGCAGCCAAAAAAGAAAGTCGTGTGGCTTCAGAAGGGTTGGTACACAGCTATATCCATACAGGTGGCCGCGTCGGCGTACTGGTTGAAGTTAACTGTGAAACTGACTTCGTAGCGCGACGCGATGAGTTCAAAGAACTTGCTCGGGATGTCGCTATGCAGATTGCCGCCTCTCCTAATGTGGAATACGTCAAGGTCGATGATATTCCAGCAAAGATGGTCGAAAGTGAAAAGGCGATTGAGATGGGTCGCGACGACCTAGGCAACAAGCCTGACAACATCAAAGAAAAGATTGTTCAAGGTCGTATTGATAAGCGGCTAAAAGAACTGTCGCTTGTCGATCAGCCCTTCATCAAAGACCAAAACATTACGGTGGGAGAATTGGTCAAGCAAGCGGTTGCTAAGCTGGGTGAAAACATCCAGATTCGCCGATTTTCTCGCTTTATTTTGGGTGAGGGCATCGAGAAAGAATCGGTCAGCTTTGCGGATGAAGTCGCTGCTCAAACTGGGCAAAAGAAGCCTGCGCAGGAAGAGGCTAAGCCAAAATCTGAACCGAAGGATGAACAAAAGAAAACTGAGTCGAAGAAGACTGAACCGAAGAAGTCAGGTAAGAAGAAGCCGGGTAAAAAGAAGTAAAGTAAGGCGGCGTTTGTCTTCTGGTTTGACTAATTGTGATTCGTCCATGAATTGGGATCGGGTTCTTCTAGGATGAAGGACCCGATTTTTGTAGGTTTGATTTTGCTCAGCATGCGATCACATTCATCCACGAGCATGCTACAGGAACTTGCATGTAACGGTATAGCCGCCTTTGACGAGTAGGCAATGTCGCCAAGGTATCGGACAATCTGAAGCAGCAACGCTGCAAAATCGCTATTGTATAAGGCATATGGTTAAAGCAAGCGGCCAAATTGAACAGGAGCTAAAGCAGCTCCAGCATCGGACTCAGGAGATGGCCGATGCCTTAGAACCCATATATGAGGGGTATTTGAAGGCGCTCAGCGAAGCGGGTAATCGTCAGCTGATGTTAGCGGCCTATCACCTGTGTACGCAGGCATACCCTGATAAGTTTTTGGCGCTTTCTTGGGATCAGCGCAATCAGCTACAGCAGTCTTTGCAAGCGCTGTCATCGAAAATCTATGAGCAGCTAATTGCCCACAGAACGCGCACTAAAACGATGAGCCGCCGCTCTCAGCAACACAATGGGTTGGAGTTTTTGCAGCGTCTGCTAGAGTCTAAAGCCACCGCTGCAAAAACCGAACTGTCGGACGGTGACACTGCGCAGACGCTGCAACAGACAGAGCCCGATAGCCCAGATGCTGACAACCTAGAGACTGACAGAGCAGACACTCGTCCCCCAGAGACTAACACCCCAGAGACTAACGCCCCGGAGACTGACTCTCCAGGCTCTGGTCATCATTCTGAGGAGGAGAAGTTTGAGGGCAGCGACTTTGAGAGTAGCGGCTTTGAGAAAGCTGGCTTTGAGGAGGCCCGCTTGGAGTCAATTGACTTCGAAGGCGAGCAGCTAGATGCCTCGCTAGCGCAAAACGACGAGGACGGCTTCGATTTTGAGATGGATGTTCCTGCCGCCGACCAGCGCTTGACCTTGTCTGAAGAAGACGACTTGCTGGCAGCATTGGAGGGCTTGGCTCGCCGGTCAATCAGCAATCAGCCTGGGGCAACTGATGAGGAACGGCCTTTGGTTCCGATTCATTTGGTCAAGCAGCAGGTGCTGTTGGAAAAAGCAATTCGCGATGTGTTTGCCACTGTTTCAGAAGAGGCTAATGAGCTGTTACGAAAGGCAGATATAATGCCGGTTTTCCCCAAAGCACTGATAGCGGCGGCGACTGATTCTCGGGGGATGGGAGAACCTATGAACGCAGTTCCTAATGTGGTCAAGATGTCAGTCAGGGTGATGCAGGGAGAAGCCTTTCTAGAAGAGGATGATGATGATTTAGAAGAGCTGGTCGATGAACGAAGGGAGGCGAGAAAGCATCGTCATCAGAGAAGTCGAGATCGGCGATCGCGCCGCTCCTCTCAAGATGAAAGCGAAAGATTTTCGAGAGAAGAAGGACCTTCAGTCCGTCGAATCATTGCCCGCGACGCGATGGAAATTGAGGCTCTGCCTGAGCTAGCAGCCATTAGTTTACGGCTGAGCGAAGTAGAATTTACCGATCCGACGGTGTCTGCTTGGCGAGGCCGACTACGGAAAAAGCTATCCGAGCTGAAGCAGCTAGGCGTCCGCTATAAAAAAACCCAACGAGCCCTCGAAACGGCCCAGGCCGAGGACGCTTGGCGCTCTAGCTGGATACCCCGTTCAGAGGAGTCAGACGAATAGTGCTAGATCTCATAGTCTATGACACCTAGCCGTTCAAACGTTAGGCTAATAGAGATGGCTTTGTGTTAGCAGCGCTTCATGGATGAGTCGATAACTGCTCAATCAGTTACAGCTAAAACAACTGCAGGTATCTCTGCTGGGAGCAAAGAAGCCGTAGAGGCGACTCCCCCTCCAGCAATGCCTGACTGGATTCGTCTGCAAAAAGCACTAAGTGTCGAATCGGAGCGCGGATTTAACAATATTGAAGGGCACCAGCAGCGCTTCAGTGAGTTTATTTCTAGTGCGCTTAAGCAAGGTTTGGAGGCACTATCGGCAAATCCTGCCGGAGCGCTCCTTACTGGCGAACCCTCACTATTAGACAACAGCGATAAGTGGAGCGATCTGGCCGAACGATTTGATCACTACAGCGACCTTTCGTTCTCTCAGCGACAGCATCTAGTGGCTGACACTCGCCGCTTTTTGCACAAGGTCAGACAGAGCGCTGATAGCCTACCCTTGCTAACTGAAAATGGCGCTCCCTACAAAAGCAACTCGAGCCAAGGCAGTGATTCGGAGAAATCGACAGCCGCTAGTGGCACTGCCAGAGGAACGGCTAAAAAGCGGCAGAGCGCTACTGCTAAGCGTAAACTCAAAGCACCCAAAACCACTGATGTGACTGGCCTGGTTACAAGACCCGATTCTCATCAACCCCTGGATAAGCCGCTGATTTATCTAAAAGGCATCGGCGCTTACAAGGCCGAAAAGCTCGCTAAGCTGGGTTTGCTCAGTCTGCGAGACGCGCTGTTTTACTACCCGCGTGATTACATCGACTATGCGCGTCAGGTCAAGATAAAAGATCTGGTGCCTGGTGAAACGGTCACTATCGTCGTTACCGTAAAACGCTGCAACTGCTTCAACAGTCCACGCAATTCTAAGCTGACGATTTTTGAACTGGCGGTGTATGACAGCAGTTCTCGGCTGAAAATTAGTCGATTTCTAGCAGGCACTCATTTTCGCTCGCGGGGCTGGCAAGAGCGGCAAAAGCGACTGTATCCGCCGGGGTCGATTGTGGCCATTTCAGGACTGGTGAAGCAGACGAAATACGGGCTCAACATTGATAGCCCTGAAATTGAAGTACTGGGTGATGAAGGTGATTCGATTGATTCGCTAAAAGTAGGCCGGGTGGTGCCGGTCTATCCGCTGACCGAAGGCGTTGGTGCTGATTTAGTTCGTAAGGCGGTGGTGGCAGCACTGCCGTCAGTCGTAGCGCTGCGAGATCCGCTGCCGAGGGCATTGCGCGAACAGTATGATCTGGTCGATCTGGCAGTGGCGATCGCGCATATCCACTTCCCACCCAGTACAGAAGAATTAGCGATCGCCCGTCGCCGCCTTGTCTTCGACGAATTTTTCTACCTCCAGCTCGGCCTCTTGCGTCGCCGCAAACAGCAGCAACAGCAGCAGACCACCGTCCAAATGGCTCCCACTGGCGAGCTGATTGACGCCTTTTACAGCGTGCTGCCGTTTAAGTTCACGGGCGCGCAGCAACGAGTCGCGCAAGAAATTTTGAACGACCTGCAATCAACCGCGCCGATGAACCGGTTAGTACAGGGCGATGTGGGCTCTGGTAAAACGGTCGTCGCCGTCGTCGGCATATTGGCGGCTATTCAAGCTGGCTATCAGGCCGCGCTGATGGCTCCAACCGAAGTGTTAGCCGAGCAGCACTATCGCAAACTCGTGGAGTGGTTTAACCTGCTGCACCTACCCGTAGAGCTGCTGACGGGATCGACCAAAGCGGCCAAGCGCCGACAAATCCACAAAGAGCTAATGACAGGCGAGCTACCCGTACTCGTGGGCACCCACGCCCTGATTGAAGACCCCGTGAAATTCACGAATCTAGGGCTAGTTGCGATTGATGAGCAACACCGCTTTGGCGTTGCGCAACGGGCTAAGCTTCAGCAAAAAGGCGATAATCCCCATGTGCTAACGCTCACTGCAACCCCGATTCCACGAACCTTAGCGCTCACCATTCACGGTGATCTGGACGTCAGCCAAATTGACGAGCTGCCACCCGGTCGCAAAGCCATTCAGACAACGGTGCTCGGGGGGCGAGAGCGAGCAGATGCCTATGACCTCATCCGCCGAGAAGTCGCCCAAGGC
>JBAUIB010000390.1:0-1576 GCA_049680585.1 Phormidesmis sp. | reverse complement strand
TACTTACACTCTAAAATCCATGTCAGCTCCTCTTCAAAATCTCTCTCTCAACCATGAGGCTTTTGTCCACGCGCTAGCCACCACCGAAAACCTGTTGATTATCCAGGATCTTGACGGTGTCTGTATGGGCTTGGTCAACGATCCGCTGACTCGCCGGATTAGCACCGACTATGTGAGTGCGACTCAGGCGTTTGGCACTCATTTTTACGTGCTGACCAATGGTGAACATATTGGCAGGCGCGGAATCAATCGGATAGTTGAACAAGCTTTTGGCATGGATGCGGCTGATCTGAAAAAGCAGAATAGCTATCTGCCGGGGTTAGCTGCGGGTGGCGTGCAGTGGCAGATTCGCAGTGGAGAGTTTTCCCATCCGGGCGTGAGCGAGGCGGAGTTAGCTTTTCTCAAGGCGGTGCCAGAGAAGATGGAAACTTGTTTGAGAGAATTCTTTAAGCAGTCTTCTCCTGCCGGTCTGTTACAAGATTTGGACCGATATATCGCTGCTACCGTATTGGATAACATCGCTTCGCCTACGGTCAACCTCAATAGCGTTTATCCGCTTTTTGCTGACGACAACGACGCCTTTGTAGCGCTGCAAAAGAGATTGCGATCGCTTCTCCAAGACCTCCTCACTCAGGCCGCTCAGCAGGGCATGGCAGACTCTTTCTTTATTCACTATGCGCCTAACTTAGGCCGAGATGCCGAAGGCCAAGAGATCGTCTGGTTTGGTGAGTCAGGGGAGTCAGGCACAACAGATTTTCAATTTATGCTGCGCGGCGCAATCAAAGAAGCAGGTGTGCTAGCCCTGCTGAATCACTATTATTTTCAGCGGACGGGCAGCTATCCGCTGGGCAAAGACTTCAACGCGCGCCAGGCTCCTCACGATCTGACGGCGCTGGTCGACTTGGTAAAAGCTAATTTTGATCCGGCGATCATGCCGATGATTGTGGGGGTGGGCGATACGGTGACTGCCCAAGCTCAGGGCGATCAGGTGAAGCGCGGGGGGAGCGATCGCAATTTCCTTCAGCTCATTCAAAACCTGAATGACGTTTTTGACAGCGGCAATCTTACGGTCTACGTAGACAGCAGCGGTGGCGAATTGAAGAACCGCAAGCCGCTGCAACTAGCTGATGAGAATGGCGTACAGCAGGTAGTCCGTGGCCCTGGTGACGATGCCGATCCGCTGCGGCTAAGCGTCGCTTTTCCGGGGGGATATGAGCAGTATTGTCAGGTGTTTGCGAAGGCAGCGGGCGATCGCCTCCAGTAAAAGCCTCTCTAAAGCGTCTATTCTTCAAAAGATCTGCTGTTCTAACCGCGATTCGACAGATCCGATGCACGATTGAGAAACTGCGTGTACTCCGGTTGAAACAGCAGTTTCACCGTGCCCGTCGGCCCGTTGCGGTGCTTGGTCAAAATGATTTCGGCGATACCGCGATCAGGTGTGTCCGGATCGTAATATTCTTCTCTATACAGCATCATAATCAAGTCCGCGTCTTGCTCGATCGCGCCCGATTCTCTCAGGTCAGACATCATCGGACGCTTGTTAGTACGAGACTCCACGCCTCGACTGAGCTGGGAT
>JBAUIB010000389.1:0-8754 GCA_049680585.1 Phormidesmis sp. | reverse complement strand
TGGCTGCAAGATATTGTCCCTAACCATATGGCCTACGACGGACAAAACCAGTACCTGATGGATGTCTTAGAACACGGTCTTGACTCACAGTACGCGGACTATTTTGATATTGAATGGGAGCACTCTTACGACGACATTCAGGGTAAAGTGCTCGCGCCGATGCTGGGAGACTTTTATGATCGCTGCTTAGAGCGAGGCGAGATTCAGCTAAGCTACGGCCCTGACGGACTCAAGGTCAATTATTACGGACTGCATTTTCCGGTTCGAATAGAGTCCTACGCCAGATTTTTGAGCCACGAAATCTCATGGCTCAGGCGACAGATGGGTCGTCAGCATGTTGACTACATTAAGCTAGTGGGTGTGCTGACGACGGTAAAAGATAGCTTTCCGGCGGTGAAAGGTCAGCAGCGCCGGGACCAGACGACGTTTGTTAAACAAATTTTGTGGGAGCTATACGAATCCAACGTTGAGGTCAAAGCCTTTATTGATCAAAACATTGAGGCGTTTAATGGTCAGCCGGGTAAGCCAAAGAGCTTTGATCTGTTAGATAAGCTGCTGCTAGAGCAGTTTTATCGACTCTCTTTTTGGAAGGTAGGGGCAGAGGAGCTTAACTACCGCCGCTTTTTTACGGTCAATGAGCTGATTTGCGTGAAGGTAGACAGCCCTAGAGTGTTTGATCAAACTCATGCGCTGATTGAAGACTTGGTGAGGGCCAAGCAAATCAACGGCTTGCGAATAGACCATATCGACGGTCTTTATGATCCGCTAGGCTATTTGCGGCGGCTCAATGAGAAAACAAATGGTGTGTACACCGTCATTGAGAAGATCTTAGAACTAGATGAAAAGCTGCCTGAACACTGGCCTACGCAGGGAACCTCCGGCTATGAGTTCTTAAACTACGTCAACGGTGTCTTTTATCAGCAGCAAAACCAGCGTCACTTTACTCGGTTTTACAAACAGTTCAGCGGGCTGCGCGATGGCTATGACAAGCTATTTTTAGAGAAGAAAAAGCTGATTGCTGACAACAATCTGGTCGGTGATATTGATAATCTAGCCCGGTTTTTAAAGAAGGTCTCTAGTCACTATCGCTATGGCCGCGATCTGACGGCGAATGGTCTGAAGGCCGCGATTAAAGAAGTGCTGGTTTCGTTTCCGGTTTACTGCACCTATATCAACCAAAGAGGCGGATCTGAGCGCGACTTTAACTATATCAATCGAGCGATCGCCCGAGCGAGAAAGCAGATCCCGCAGTTGCTCAACGAGCTAGACCTGATTGAGAAGTTTCTCTCGTTAGAGTACGAAGAGACGCTGCCGTCAGAAGAGCGATCGCAGTGGCTGCATTTTGTCATGCGACTACAGCAGTTTACCGGCCCGCTGATGGCCAAAGGCATAGAAGATACGCTCTTTTATGTATACAACAGATTTATCGGGCTCAACGAGGTGGGGGCCGCTCCCAACCACTTTGGCATATCGCTCGACTCTTTTCACGAGTACAACCAGTACCAGCAAGAGCACTGGCCCAATACGCTAAATGCCACCTCTACTCACGACACCAAGCGCAGCGAAGATGTCAGATCGCGCCTGAGCGTAATCTCCGAGATCCCGGAAGACTGGGAAACGCAGGTCACCGCCTGGAGTGAGCTAAACGCTGATAAAAAGCGACCAATCAGCGATGAGCGGATGGTGCCTGAACCAAACGACGAATATTTTCTGTATCAAACGTTGGTGGGCGCGTATCCTTTTGACGATCAAGAGCTCCCTGAGTTTAAAGAGCGGATCAAAGACTATGTGGTCAAGGCGGTTCGCGAGGCCAAAGTGCATACGGCTTGGCTCAGGCCGGACAGTGACTATGAAGATGGCTATGTCAGCTTTGTCGAAACGCTGCTGACGCCCGGAAAGGACAATATCTTCCTAGAAAAGCTGCAGCACTTTCAAAAACGAGTGGCCCAGTACGGCATATACAATTCGCTCTCGCAGCTACTGATCAAGCTAACCGCACCGGGCCTGCCAGATTTTTATCAGGGGACGGAGCTGTGGGAGCTGAGCCTAGTCGATCCGGATAATCGTCGCCCGGTCGATTACCGCAAACGATCTAAGGCGCTGAAAGATATTCGAGAACGCTGGGAAAAACAGCCCGCTGCGCTACTTAAAAATCTGCTAAAGACTCGAACAGACGGGCGGATTAAGTTATTTTTGACAATGCGGGGGTTAGCGGCAAGAAACTATTTTCGCAATGTGTTTCGAGGCGGCGGATACTCCCCGGTAACTGTCAGCGGGGAGCATGCGGATCGTGTAGTTGCCTTTGCTCGCCATAAGGGAGAGCATACGGTGGTGACGGTGGTTCCTCGCTTTTTGACCGGACTGGTGCAGCCAGAGGTGCTGCCGATTGGCAAATCGGTGTGGGGCGATACGGCGATCGCACTGCCAGGGAGTACTCAGTCCAACTGGTGTGATTGGCTCAGCGGGAAGCCGACTACGCTCAAGGAAACGTCGCTAGTGGGAGACTTGCTAGAACACTTTCCGGTGGCGCTGCTTGTGAGCGAAGACTACAGATTCGAAGGCGGGGTCGAGAGCGGGAGTGAAGGGTAGCCCTACGCGGATGCCAGAACTTAGCTGAATATCTGCTCTCACGGTAGAGGCCAGTTAGCCATAGACTGTATTAAGCTCAGAGATTCGCTCAGCGGTTTTGCAGATGTTTTTCGCGTTAATAGCAGGGCTAATTATCGCCTTTGCTTTTCAGCTAGTGCTGACCAACTTAGGCATAGCGCTAGGACTGTCGTTTGTGAGCGGGCTTATTTCTGGAAAGTCATCAGCTAGAAAGTCATCGGCTAGTCAGACAACCGATAGCCAAGAATCAGGTAGCAAAAAAGATAGTCAAAACGGCAAGGCGACTGAGGATAAGACGCCGGAGGATGACACCTCTGGAGATAATAGTCCGTCATCAGCGCCAGTCACCCATTTACTGGGCTTAGGCGTTACCCTCAGCATTGCCCCCGTCTTATTTGTCGCGTCATTTTTGGCCACAGAGCTGAGCCCACTCACGACTGCTGAGCGAGGCTTAATTTTCGGCACGGTGATGTGGGGGGCGTATTTGCTGATTGTGGCCTATCTCAGTTCGCAGGCGGTCTCGAGTATTGCTGAGTTTGTCCTGGGGGCGGCGGCGACAGGGCTGCGTCGCTTGTTTTTGGCGGCAAGGCAAATGATGATGCCTGATCGCGAGTCGGAACTGTCTGAAACAGATAAGCTGCAGCTAATTACTCAGGAACTCGCTGAGGTCATCGCCTCCCAGCAGCAGGCCCCCGAGTTGCTGGCCCAGCAGCTCGCTCAAGACAGAGAGACTTTGCTCAGTGAACTGTGCGATCGCACTCAGCTTGCCCCTCAGCAGGCCGAATCTGTTCTCGACAGCCTGCAATCGTCATCCGTACCAGCTCCTCAAGCCAGCCCCAGAACCGGATTAAAAGAGAGACCAGAAACCACCTCAAACATCAACGTCATCAACACCTCAGCGCCCTCTACACCCAAATGGCGACAGCTCATCCGCTTAGGGCTCAGTCAAGTCGATCTCTCTGATTGGGATATTGAGCGGGCCTGGAACACCTTTCAGTCGCTGAAAACCACTCAAGACGCGATGCCTTTTAACATTGTTAGCTTGGATGTAGAAGACTACCTCTCACAGCTTCCGCGCTGGGCCTTAGAACCGGAGGCATTAGAAGCTTTAGTAGAAAAAGAATTGACTGAGCGTCTGTACGATACGGAAGCTGCGCCTGAGCAAGTTGAGAAATTGCTGAAGCTGATCACGCCAGAGGACTTCTCGCATTGGCTTATGCAGCGCGGTGATCTTCCCGATGAAGCGGTAGATTTTTTGACCCAAAAGCTTTCTAGCGTTCACAGCGGTGTGCTCAAAGCTGTTCAAGAAAAAACAGACGCCATACCCAGAAAAGCAAATGATTCCCAAGATGATGATTCCCAAGAGACAGTCTCCTTTCAAACAGAGACAGACCTATCAGACACCGCCAAGGATGCACTGACAGGCATCCAAGATAAACTTCTCTCTTATTTTCGCTACACCAACCTCGATAAGCTCACGGCTGAAAGCGTAGCTGAAAAGCTAGACGCACAGCTTGAAGAAAGTGAGCTTCTTACAGAAGAAGGGCTAGGGCAGCTTCATACCATCAGCCGCTCGCCTTTACAAGAACAAGCCTTTGACGAAATAGAAGAGGTCTTAAGCCGGCGTAACGGCATTACCGCAGTCCAGCAAACTGAGCTGATCAGCGCCCTCAAGGCAGCCTGGAAAAGCCATTTGCCCTTTTCTGTTGCGGAGCAAACCGAGCCAAGCCAAGCGGTGGCTAAGGCAACAGAGCTAACCCTAGAGCCGCTTGAGCCCTCTGCTGACGATGAGTCTTTCTACAGCGCCCTGTCAGAATACTTCAGCTCGATTAGCTGGCCAGAAAATTGGCCAAAGAGTTTGTCAGAGAGCTTGCCAGATCTGCCTTCTCCTGAGCTGCCTTCTCCCGATCTGCCGTCTTCAGACTTGCAAGCTGACATTGTTCAACACTTCAAGCACGCGCTCAAGAGCGTTTCGAGCATCCCTGCTCAGCTAGATGAAGCCCGTCTGCTATCTGCGCTCAGCTTACCGGCAGCAGTCAGTACCGATGTCGCATCCGAGCTATATGCTGATCTGACAGACTGGGCAGATCAGCATCGCCGCGAATGGCTAAAGTCACCTCGTCGCTGGGCGCAGCGAGCAGCGAGCAGCGAGCAAGACTGGGGCGAGCACCTCACAGCTCAGCTCAGTTACTATCTACAGCATCAAAAGAAATCTAACCTTCACCCAGCCCAAGTTCTACAGGATGTGAGCCATATCGTAAAAGCAACGGCTCGATCTTTACCAAACCCGATTACAGAGCTGCCGTCCCTTGACGCTGACTTTTGGCAGCAAGCGCTGGACCATCGCAGTGACTTAAGCGTAGCGGATAAACAGGACATTATCGACGGCCTGACGACGGCCTGGCAGACGGTTTCGCACTCTATCAAACAATGGGGCAGCGAACTACAGTCGGCGAGCCAAGCGCTGTCCCAGATAGTGGGCGATGAGGTAGAAGGCGTGCGTGATCAGTTTGTAGAGGCGGTAGAGATTGCCCAGCAAAAGGTGCAAAATCAGAGCGAACTGATCAAGTATGAGCTACAGCAGCAGGCCGAAGCTGTGCGTCACCAGGCCGCGATCGCCGCTTGGTGGCTTTTGATCAGCTTATTAACCTCTGAAGTAGCAGCAGCGGGGGGTGGCTGGCTAGCAGCAGGGCATCCGCTGGGATAAAACGAGCGGTTCAAGAAGTTGTTAGAGTCCGAACCTGAGGCTAGAATCTCGAAATTGGGAGAGTTTACGATAGCCTAGAAATCTACCAGAAGAGTGAAGTCTCGTTTGCTTTCATAACAAATCGACCTATGGTTAGAGAGAGAATGTAGTGGCGATCGCCCACCATTAGCCAACAAACCCATAGCAGATAAACCCACTTCTGCAACGTCTCTCTAAAACCTCTCTGAAAATACCTCACACCATGCAATTGACCCCACAGTCCACTAAAGAAACCACCGTCACAACAACAATCGCAAACCGCACGAAAGCAGCAAGACGTGCGCCTGCGCTTTTTCTCCTGGCTTTTCTCTCTGTGGCCCTTCTGCCTGTGATCAGCAAGCCGATGGCTGCAAACGCACAAACTGTTTCCACTCCAGATACCCCCACCGCAGAAACAGCTCAAGAACCTTACAGCCCTGAGCAAGAATATGATGAGTATATGCGTTTAGGCTTTGCCGCTGAGGAGTCAGGGGACTACAGAGACGCCGCAAACTATTTTCGCTATGCCCTCTATGCGGTGCCTGGCGATCGCGAAGCCACAATCGCCTACTGGAACTCAGTTGGTGCACTGCGATCATCCGAGACTGAACCCCAGCTTACTCAGCGAGCAGCCATTTACGAGCAGGCAATGGAAGCTGGCTACGACGCGACGGAAACCGGTGACTACGAAACCGCGCTAGAACAGTTTAACCTCGCCCTACAGCAGCGGCCCAGCGACTACTACGCCGCCCAAGCCATTCGCAACGTGCGCACATACCTCAGCCGCGGCACCACACCAGACACGCCGACCGACGTTCCGCTCACGTATAACGTATATGCTGGCGAGTCTCCGTATGATCGCTACATGCGCTTAGGCTACGCAGCCGTTCAAAGGCAAGATCTCTCTACAGCCATCACCTACTTTAGAAGCTCTTTATACGAGCGGCCTAATGATCGCCAGGCAACCATCGCCTATTGGAATGCAGTAGATGGCCTACGCGACGGTGAATTTGGCCTAGATGCCAACCCCGAATCTGCCTACGACCGCTACATGCGCCTAGGCTACGATGCGACCAATCGAGAAAACTATACTCAGGCGATCGCCTTTTTTGAAAAAGCACTTTCAGAGCGTCCTCAAGATAGCTATGCAGCCCAGGCCATTCGGAATGTACGCACGTACATCGCCAACTAGCTCGCCCAGCGAGTATGCTCGACGGGGCAGGGCAACCAGCATACTCAACGAAGACGTCGCAACGCTTAATAATGCATCCATAAACGAGTTCAAAACGTAAACTTTACAGATAGGTAGTCAATTAGCCGGATACAATTTGCTCAGGTAGTCGTCACTAGCGTATAGGGTGTATAAAAAAGCTCAGTAAATTTTAGCCAGCAATGGACTATTTAGAACTGCTAGAAAGCGGGATAGAGAACTGGAATCAGTGGAGGGAGGCCCATCCCGAGGTGGCCTGTGATTTGTCCGGCGAAGACCTCAGCGAGGGCTACTATCTTGAGGCCAACTTTAAAGGCATTAACCTTCAAGGCGCCAAGCTAAAACGCGCTTGCCTAATTGGCGCGGACCTGAGTGATGCAGACTTGAGCGGGGCCGATCTCAGCGGTGCCTACATGGGCGACTCGATCTTGCAGGGCGCTAACCTCAGTGATGCCAAAGTCACCGATACCAATCTCAACCGGGCAGATTTAAGAAACGCAAACTTGCAAGGCATCCAACTCTCAGAAGCCTATACCTATAAAGCGCGACTGCCTGATCATAATTCAGCTCCCGCTGATGTTCGCCCCACAAGGCCCAAGCCAAAATCCAAAACGGACAAACGCACAGCCGCCGCAGCGCCCGCCCAGTCCCGCCGCCGAGAAACAGTTGCATCAGCCAACTCCAGGGCAAGTACCGCTGATACGACCTATACTATTCCGCTGGCGGCAGAACACGGCTCAGAGAACAATCGAGAGAAGAGTCGCAGCGGTAATGTAGCGATCGCCCAAGCCGCTCGTCCAGCCTCTGATACTGATACCGGCAGAGACAGCGAGTGGGACACACAGACATTTCCTGACGGGATCATCTGGATAGGCCAACAGATCCGACGACCCGTGGTGTGGCTGTCAGCAGCGGCGGTGCTCGCGCTAGCTGGAGGCTTGCCTTGGGTTGCGGAAAGAGACTTTGCCCAAGAAAGCAATGGCCAAGACGCTGGTCAACAGCCAGAGCGAAACCCAGCACCGTCAGCAGCCACAACAGGCAATTCACAGCCCGCAGTCACGTCGCCAGCGACAGAAGAAGCCAGTCAGTTTACGCTGGCTCAGTCCTTAGACAGTGAGGGCCAGGTCTGGGCAGTTACAATCGACGTGCAGGAAAACGGCAGCATGACTGTCTTCGGCGCAGATAACAACGGTCAAGTTAAAATTTGGGATGGGCAAACAGGTGGGCTGCTGCAAACAATTGCGGCTCACCAGGATGCCATTCGGGCAATGGAGATATCGAGCTCTGGTGAATATTTGGTGAGCAGCGGTGGAGATGGCATTAAGGTATGGCGGCCAGTGACTGGCGAGCTGATGTACAACATTCCAGCTGCTGAGTCGCCTGTCTGGTCAGTGGCGATCAGTCCAGATGAGAAGACATTTGTCAGCGGTGACTATCAGGGAAAGATCACGGCGTGGGATTTGGCGAGTGGTGAGCCGATCTACAGCATTGAGAGCGGTTCGACGGTGTGGTCATTGGCGATCACACCCGATGGTGATTCGTTTGTCAGTGGGCAGAGCGATCGCACCGCTCGCCAGTGGGATATCAGCGACGGCCAGTTTATGCAAACTTTTAGCGGCCACAGTGATGCGGTTCGTTCAGTGGCGATCGCTCCTGATGGCGAAACGCTCGCTAGCAGCAGTTGGGATAGTACTATCAAGCTGTGGGAGCTCGCCAGTGGAGAGAACACAGACACGCTGACTGGACATGAGGATCGAGTTGTCAGCGTGGCTATTTCACCCGATGGTAAAACCTTAGCCAGCGGCAGCATCGACAACACCTTAAAGCTGTGGGATTTGCCCAGCCGTCAGCTAATTGAAACGCTAGACAACAGCTCTGATTGGGTGCTGTCTGTGACATTTTCCGGACGAGACAACATTCTCGCTAGTGGTGGAAAAGACAAAATGGTGAAGGTGTGGCAATAGGGCTTAATGGGGTGAGTGAAGTATAAAGGCAACGAAGTCGTGCCCTTATTCGCTTTCAGTTTACAGAAGAAGCGCTAAAGATTTATCGGCCCAATGGTGAGAAGTTTTTGACCTTTGTGGAGCACGTAGATCTAAAATTAGTGCCTTAGCGCCAGCGCCGAGCAATTGCTCTACACTTGAGCATCCCTCGCAAAGAGCGCAAGTCATGGCCACCGGACGTCAGAACCAGAATCGCACCGCCATCGTCT
>JBAUIB010000388.1:0-5221 GCA_049680585.1 Phormidesmis sp. | reverse complement strand
ATGTTTTGATCACTCATATATGGACAGGCTTGCAAGACTGGAAAGATAGGCAAAATCCTTTGCTTATCAACATTCGGCGTGAAGGGATTGCCGTATGAATAAAGAGCACTCCTGGTTCCAAGTAAGTTTGTGTGTTCTAAAATAGAGGTATCGTGACGATTTGGAGGCCAAGCACAATGGCCAAGAGAAAGAAACGAGGCACCGCCGGGAACAAGACGATCTGTCTGCCGATTGCAGAGGCTATCGACTATGCTGCCTTGGTAAAGAATCGCGAAGCATACCGCCAGTATTTGAATCAGCAGATAGCGCAGCATCCAGAACTGTTTCCTGCGGCGATTAGTCAGGGCTATCGATTTCACGGCACTCTCACTTCACTGCGGCAAGGGCTGATGACGCGTCGCATCTACCTTCCGAGTACGCGAGAGGCATATCAAATCCGCCCCGACTTTGTCACTGCGTATATGAGTGAGACCGCAGCGGTGGCAGGCAAAGCGTTGTATCTGAAGCAGCATGGGATTTCCTATGATGGGATTGCCTACGTGCTGGGGCGTTCAGAGATGCACTGGGTGAACTTATTGCAGTCGCTCTCTCGCGTTTCGATAGTCGGTAGCACAGTGAAGACTGAGGCGGCGCTCCCCCCCATCTAGTTGCCGATGAGAAGCATGGGCGTCGGCTCAAAGCACGGGTTTATCTAGCGGTCACCGCTGCGAAGGGCTGTTTGTTCGGCAACAGTCTCAGCCGCAGTGCGAGTCAGTCGGGTTTGAAAGCAGCCTATGGTGTCTTCCAGCAGGAAGCGCATGAGCATGTGCCAGACTATGCCCCTGAAACCGTGACTACCGATGGCTGGGACGCGACGCGCTGGGCTTGGGAGCATCTGTTTCCAGGCATTACTTGGATTCTATGCTTCCTGCATGAAGTGATCAAAGTGCGCGATGGCTGTCGTTCCAAGCCAGACCGGTGCTACGGTCTACTCGAAGACCTTTGGCACATCTACCAGGCTCAAACGAAACGCCAGTTTGCTCAGCGCTTACGTCGGTTCCTCGAATGGGTAAAGCCGCAAGCCTTACCAGAATCTATTAAGCAACGGCTACTGCGACTGCGCGACAAATCCCCGCTCTTCCAGCGCGCCTACGACTTCCCTGATGCCTATCGCACTAGCAATCAAGTGGACCGGCCAATGAACTATCTTGACCGCATCCTCTATGCTATGCAAGGGTTTCACGGCTCCTGGCGGGCGGCTGAGCAGGAAGTGCGAGCGATGGCGCTATTGTGGAACTTTCATCCTTTTTGTCGCAAGACTAGGCAACAAAAAGACGGCTGTCTTTGCCCCTTCGAACAGCTCAACGGCTTTCGCTATCACGATGATTGGATGCGCAATTTCCTGATTGCCTCATCCCTTAACGGCAGAAGACCGCTCCCTACATCACCTCACACAAACTAACGGGGAACCAGAAGCGTTCTTCTGCTTGCTGGCGTTCAATGGCAATGCCTGTAAGATGGGCCATCTGTGCAATCGTGTTTAATTCGTAGGTCTGGGGCGATCGCACTGTTTGATAATAGGTTGCGAACGTCCCTAAAACCCGACCATCGCTGCCAAAGACCGGCATAGACCAGCAGGCTCGTAAGCCACAGCTGAGCGCAAAGTCCTGATAACTCGGTGCAAAGGAAGCTTTAGCAATATCGGAGACGATGACGGTCTTACGCCTTGAGACTGCTCTACCGCAAGGGCTCATATCATCTGAGCTCAAACGTCCATTAGCACCCTCGCTATATTCATTGGGCAAGTTAGGCGCCGCGCCGAGGCGAAAACGGTTGTCTTTATCAAGCAGAAAGATTGAGCAAAAGGCTTGATCCAGGTTTTGCTCGATAGCCTCAACCAGCGCATTCAGAATCTCCGGGAAGGAGTCACCCTTCGCAATTTTGGCTAGCAGTTTATTTTGGGTTCTCAGTGTGATTTCAGCGAACTCACGCTCATTCATGCTAGTCTGGATTCTTTTTCAATCTGGCCGCTCCGACGTGCTTATTATATGAGGTTTCAATGCCATTCTCGAAAATAAATACGTGCATATCTAAAGCAGATAAGAACGGGTCTTAAAACGTGTTTAAAGTTATTCGGTTATTAATGACCTTTTCCCAAAGAAGTCATGAAAAATTGGATGTTTTCTGTATGTTTATTTAGGTTTTTGTTGCCAATTTTTCCAAGCCGAATGTGCCCTTTTGCAAGCTATATTTATTCATAAAGAAGAAACTTGAATAGCGACATGACAGAGTCAATGATCGCACTCTGATATTCGATGTCAGCATTGAGTGCCTCGTGCTCAGGGTGCGATCATTCTATCTACCTGCAAAGCAATTCTGTGGAAGGCTGGGCGATCGCACCGCAGCTTACTCGCTCAGCTGAATCCGTTTGGTCAGGATTACCATGACCTCATTGGATCTGTTGGTTGAGATGGGCGGGCTCCAGTCGTTTGGCTCAGCGTAGCTGAGCCTGTGCAGATGGTGAATGGTAGCGCGGACGGCACCCAGCGAGCCAAAGACCAGATGACGCACGCTTTCGCGATCGCCATTCATTGGTTTGCTAGTCGCTCCATTGGCTGGCGGTGGCGGGCAGTTTTCATCCACGCTTTTATCCAAGCTTTTTTCAACAGCTTGAGCAACAGAATCTGTGGACGCTTGAGCGCCCGTAATGTAAGAGATAGTCATGAGATCTGGTCTCCTGGTGTAGATTTGGGTAGGAAACCAGAACTCAAATCGTCCTTAGCTCGCCCGCAGAAGCTGTGGTGAAAATCGCGGCAGCTAAGGTACGCTTATCCTTAGCCCGGTGGATTCTCCGTCAATCCTCTGGGTCAGCCGTCGGTACGGTGGTGGTACACCTGCCGATGGCGCTGAAGACAAATTGAGTTCTGTCAGAACAGAATTGTGATAAGCATCACAACCATAGTTATTGAAGATAGGCTGATTTTGAGCTGACGTCAAGCTGCGAGCATATGCGCGGATACAATCAGAAGGGATAACGATTACGACTTCACTTAAAACCGCAAGCCAAAACTTAAAACCAAAACCTGAGGTGAACGATTCTTTTATGAACTACAGAAACTACATTACGGTCGAACCCAATAAGCGCAGTGGTAAGCCTTGTGTACGCGGCTTGCGAATTACGGTCTATGAAGTGCTTGAATACCTGGCTTCTGAGATGAGCGAAGCAGAAATCCTCGAAGATTTTCCCGATCTAACACGAGAAGACTTAAAGGCATGTATCGCTTATGCTGCTGACCGTGAGCGTCGATTTATGAGCGCTCCGTTATCTGCATGAGATTGCTTTTTGATGAAAACCTATCGCCAACATTGCCGAACCGTTTGAGCGATCTTTTTCCCAACTCGCTTCACGTTCGAGATGTAGATATGAAAGCGACAATCGACCCAATCGTTTGGGATTATGCAAAAGACAATGATTTAATGATTGTCTCGAAAGACGCTGATATGCATGATCTGAGCTTAGGGAGTCGCAAATAAATAGAGTACCGTTTATATAGGAACAATCGTAATGTCCCACTTAGGTAGCTGTTCAGAGCGATGCCACTGTTGTTCGTAGGGTTCAAGTTCGCCAGTGGGGACCTTTACTTTCTTCGGATAGATGCCTTCGACCAGGTGAACTAAGGGTTCAAATCCATTCCACGTCATCTTCGCGGCCCATTGCAGTGCCTCTTCAATGGTGTTGAGGATCGTTCCGTTCCAATAGTTTTCCAAGGCTGCCCAACAGCGCTCAATCGGATTGTACTTGCTGTGATAGGGCGGATAGTAAATCAACTGCACCTTCAAGCCAGTTGTCTGGCAGAACTGAGCCATGCGTTTGATGAACTGTGTGCGATTGCTTCTCACCGCAGAGCCGCCATCGAGGTCAATGGCTAACGTGTCGATGCCGGGGTAATCATCCTGATGCGCTTGCCACCAAGCTTCTAAACAATCAACGATAAAATCAGTGGTTTCAGCCGATTGCCCGAAGTAGATCCATAGCTGATCACCTAACACATCGAGAATGCCAAAAGGCACTAACACAGCGTCCCAGTGGTCATCATGGTCATCGGCCTGCTGTGCTTTGAGCCCTCGAGCTTTGCCCCGTCTCGATAGATTGCCGATCTTGACTTTTGCTTTGCTATCTATCGAGAGCCGTAGGACATGACTATCGGCATCGGCAGCTTGGTTGGCAGCTGCAACCTGCGCGAAGATAGCGTCGGTTTCAGGTATCTTTTTGAGCGGTTTCACCTTTTGTGTTTTTTTAGGCGGTAGCCTAGCCGATTGAGAATTGTGCCCATTGTCTGACGACAGGGCAGCTCTGTTTCGCTGTACCCCTTCTCTGCTATCAAGCCTTCTAACACCGCCCGAGCTGTGACTTTTGTGTACTGAAACGTTGTCTTCAACCGGGGGGTCTGCTTGGCACTTTCCAGCCACTAACTCACGGATATCTTGCTCTAAGTCGGGAAGCTTCTCTTCCGTCTTTTTAGCCCCTCTTGCTTGATAGTTGTCCAGACAGGTCACACCCAATCGTCGTTCGTGAAGGCCGAGTTGCACCGTTTGGCGTTTCCAGCCCAGGTACGTTTCTGCTTGCCGCGCTGAGCCTTTGAAATAATCTTCGGTCACCTTCGCCATGAAGGCTCGCTTCTTCGGCCCGGTCAGTTTTCGAGCGGCATCCTTCAGCGTCGATTTTACTTTCTCGTCGATCTCTACTGCAACGCGCATCGGCTGGCCTCAGAAAGTCATACCCTTCAGTATAGCTGGTACTGTATTTGAAAGCGCCTCCCTTATCTTTATTGCTTTGGCTTAAGGCTAAGAGCAGCCACGCCGATAGTGACTAATAATCCTACACCCAAAATTTGCTGTGATCGCAATCCTTCTTGCAGCGCTATCCAAGCTAACAAAGCTGTGAGTGCTGGCGTGCTGCCGCTGATTAGCGCTGTTAAAGACGCGCCGATGTAGCGAATGCCAAAGTTGTTTAAAACATAGGCAGTGACGGTAATCAGCGCAGAAACGGCTGTCATCACTAAGACAGGTTGCCACAGCGTCGGGAGGAGGTTGACCGGGGGCAAAACCCACAGGCTCAGACTGGAAGCGCCTGAGACTACAACAAACGTGACCAGAGAGAAGGGGACGGGATGAAGCGAAGTGTTTGATTGGAGAGCGAGTTCGGAGAAAATGCCGTATAGTCCGAAGCTGAGTCCAGCGA
>JBAUIB010000387.1:0-1512 GCA_049680585.1 Phormidesmis sp. | reverse complement strand
CAACAATGCTATCGACTGTTGTCTGCTAAGGGAGCTTTGTTTATTGAAACTCCTAACATCAACAGCATGGGTGCTCGGATAAGAGGGGCTGAATGGTCACACATTATTCCGCCGGAGCATATTGTTTATTTTTCGCCTAGTTCCTTGCGATATACTCTGCACAAGGCTGGATTTAATAGAGCCACAGTCTTCACAAGCGCGCCTCAAACGATTGAGAGTATTCGGAACTGGCCAGGATTTTTCAAACAAATTGCAGCTTCTGTGTATGGATTTGCACCGAGATTAGGTATGGGAGCGGCTCTTCAAGCGATCGCATTCAAAGATTAGCACTACAAATCTTAATTTATGCAACTGTTATATACGCTTACTAGCTATCCTCCTGCCGTTGGAGGTGCTCAGATTCATCAGCACCTTTTAGCTCGGCAGATGAAAAAGAATGCTGATGTACAGGTTGTGAGTCATTGGAACCAAAATCGCTCTGACTGGCTACTGGGTACAACTATTAGAGCCCCCAAAAGAGCTGATAACTATGTAATAGACGGCATACCCGTACACTGCCTGGGACTATCGCCTCTAGAAAAGCTGAAAATGGCTCCTCTTTTGCCAATTTACTATCCGCTTATGCGGCGATCGCTGACAGCTATCTCCAGCATATTAGAAAATCACCTTCACCCTTTTGCTGAGAAAGCAGATCTAATCCATAATGTCAGAATTGGCAGAGAGGGGCTCACTGCGGCTTCTTTAAGGGTCGCACGGCATAGAGACATTCCGTTTATTCTCACGCCAGTGCACCATCCGCGATGGGTGGGTTGGCGTTATCAATGCTATACCGACTTGTACCATCAGGCAGATGCGATTTTTGCATTAACTCAGGCTGAAAAGCAAATTTTGATTGACTTACAGGTTGAGCCAGAGCGAATCTACGTGATTGGGCATGGTCCGGTAGTCTTGGAAACCTATAACGCTGAAGCTTTTCGGCTGAAATATAAAATAGAAGATCCAATTGTTTTATTTTTAGGACAGCATTATGAGTATAAGGGCTACCATCAGGTTTTAGAAGCGACTCAACTCGTCTGGCAAAAGCATCCCAATACTCATTTTGTATTTGTTGGCCCTGCTGTCAAAGATTCCGAAAAGGCATTTATGCTCAATCCTGATGCTCGAATTCATCGCTTAGGACAGGTAGATTTACAAGAGAAAACTAATGCTCTAGCCGCTTGTAGTTTTCTGTGTCTACCCTCTACGCAAGAAAGTTTTGGAGGTGTTTACACGGAAGCATGGATGTTTAAAAAACCGGTAATTGGCTGCAATATCCCAGCCGTGGCAGAAGTTGTTGACAATGGGATCAATGGCTTTTTAATCCAGCAAACACCTAAGCAAATTTCTCAAAGCATACTAAAGCTATTAGACAATCCTGATTTAGCCAGCTCTATGGGTGCTAAGGGATATGAGAAAGTGCAAAAATTCTATACATGGTCAGTGATTGAACAGAAAGCTAAAGCCGCCTATAAC
>JBAUIB010000386.1:0-13221 GCA_049680585.1 Phormidesmis sp. | reverse complement strand
AATCACTCGACAGCCAGCGATACCCGCCGCCCCCCCATCTTTCTCAGTTCGCCGAGAAGATCGGCAATATCGTCGTAAGGCAGCGTCCGGTCAGCTTTGAGCATCAAAGAGCCGTTGGGATTTTCTTTAAAGTAGGTTTTTATGACCGGAGAGAGCGCCTGCAAGCTAATGGTTTCATCCTCTAGTCGGATATCACCTCTTGCGGTCAGCCCAATTACTAAGGGCTTGTCTTCCTGGCTGTTGTCGGTTACCGCTTCATCAGCGCCGCTAACGGATTTTGGGAGCGTTACGCCGTTGATCTGTACGCCGGTCAGGCCCATAGAGATGACCACAAAAAAGACGAGTACCGTCATCAGCACGTCCATCATCGGTACGAGATTGACTTCTGGGATGCGACTAGGCGGGCGGCGTTTGGAGCGCATAGGATTTATGAGCCTTCTTCTAGGGCTAACGAGACGCGATCGCCGCCAACTGAGCGCATATCACCCAAAAACTGCATGACCCGCTCGTAAGGGAGCTCACGGCTAGGCACTAAATAGACAAGGCTATCAGGATCACGGGCCAAATAAGCCCGCATTTCGACCGTCAGCTGCTCCGTGGTGATGGGAGTGCCATTTAGCAGCTGCTGCCCTGTAGCCCCTAGCTCAACAACAAAAGGATCTTGTAAGGCTTCTGGAGTGAGTGGGGGATCCGTTTGCTCGGGCGGGAGGTCAACTTGAATCAGCTGCTCGCTGCCCAACGAGACTGAAACGACGACAAAAAATGCCAGTACGCCCATCATGACGGTGAGCATAGGAATCAGATCAATCGTGGGGATGCCGTTGTCTTCTGATTGGCGAAAGCGCATGGGATGGAAAAAGGGCAAATGGGGAAGACCTTTTTAAAGGTTAGGGCGGTTTGAGTAGGGGTCGGAGGATTGGGCAGGGGATGGAGGGACGGCGTTAGTGGGCGGGTTCGTCGAATGGGGAAGGGGTGGTCTTGGCAGCGAGGGATGAGGCCGACGGTCGGCTTCAAGCCAGTATTCGCGATAGATCAGCTCTAGCTCATTGCCAGCCTCAGAGAAATAATCCATTTGCTGAGCTTGCAAGGTGACTAAGATCCGCAGGACGAGTAGGGCTAAAATCGCCACAACCATGCCAGCAGCGGTGGTGATCAGGGCTTCGCCAATACCGCCTGCGGCTTCAGTTGCGCCTACCGCGCCGTCACCGCCGCCGATATTGAGATTGTTAAAGGTGGTAATCAGGCCAGTAACGGTCCCGAGCAGACCCAGCAGAGGGGCGACGGCGACGATGGTTTCTAGCAGCTTGTCGCCTTTGCGCATTTTGACAAATTCTTTGTCGCCAGCGTTTTCTAAGGCGAGCCGAAAGGTCTCTGGGGAAGGCTGTCTGTGGCTGAGGGGCGCGAGGAGAAAGCGGCCAATCGGTAAGTCACGCGATCGCGCGGCGATCACCGCCGCCCCTTCTAAATCTTTGCGGGCCATATCTAAGACTTCGTTGACCACTTGTCCCTCTCGCTTAAGCAAATTTGTCCAAAAGGTCGCCCGCTCTAGCGCACAGGCGACAGTAAAAACAGACGCGCCCATAATTGGCACCATGACGGGGCCACCTTTGGCTAAGAAATCAAATACGGTTGACATACGATTTATGAAGAGGTCTGGCTAAAAGATACCTGAAGTCGCTGCGGTTGCTTAAGGAGCGGTCGCGGTAAGGGCGGTTGCTTAAAGGACTATAATCGCGTTGGCTTCATTCTAGGTAAACGAAAGATTAAAGCGAGTCGCAAATCAGGCGCGAGATTGCGGGTGTTAGATGAGCGATCGCTGGCGCATTTCGTTCAGCAGCCAGTTGGTCATCGTGGCTCTGCGGGTCAGCCGGGGGACGAGCTGATCGACGGAGTAGCCTTTGAACCCTAGCAAGGTTTTGAGGAGCTGCTTGTTTTCTTTAGGAATGGCGCGAGTGAGCTGCACAGTCGCTGGCCGACTCTCAATGAAGTTGGGCGGCTCAGGATACTTTTCGGCCCAGGCGGTGTCTACAGCCTCAGTGCGCCACTGCTGAGCGCTGTCGTCGTAGCAGTAGCCCAAGTGATGCCATACCAGCTGGTTCACCGTATCGTCGGCCAGCTCACCGTTGAGAATGGCCCATAGCGTATCTGTTGTCAGCGGAGGGAGGTTCGTCATCATGGCGTCGATCATACCAATCCATCTTCAGAAAATTAAGGTAGACAGGATTCAGGCGGCGCTGGCAACCGATGGCGCTAATCTAGGCATTTTGCCTGAATTTAGACCGATTAAGCCTCAGTTTGATGTGCATGTCTTTGAGCAGTTGTCGTCTACCAGTACGCGGCTGTGGGAAATGCTAGCGGCCGGTGCGGGGGCTGGGACAGTGGTAATCGCCAGGTCGCAGTCATCTGGGCGCGGGCAGCGGGGACGCATTTGGCAATCAGAGGCGGGGGGGCTTTATCTTTCTCTGGCGCTAGAGCCTGACTGGGCGATCGCCCACAGCGCTCAGCTTACTTGTATCAGCGCTTGGGGAATGGCGATCGCGTTTAATCGCCTAGGGCTGCCTATCACCCTCAAGTGGCCTAACGATTTATTTTTTGAAGGTAAAAAGCTTGGCGGTATTTTGACAGAAACTAAGCTGTCACAGTCAGTGGCTGATGTTTCAGCGGCTGAATTTGAGCCAAAACCTTCACCACGTATAAAGCAGGCCGTCATTGGAGTGGGCATTAATTGGCACAACCGAGTCCCTGAAACAGGCGTCACCCTGATCAAAATACTAGAGTCGATGCCAGAAAGCGATGCTAAGAACAAAATAAATTGTTTAGAGGTGCTAGCTGCCTTGGTTCTTAGGGGAATTCTACAAGGAGTTCTTTTTCAGCAGCGAGTAGGTAGTCAAGTTTTCATGAAGACCTATGCAAAATTACTGACTCAGCCAGGCAAATCTGTTTCCCTAGAGACATCACTAGAGACATCACTTATAGATTTGCCCCCTTTGGGTGCAAGACCGAGCATAGGCAAGATCGAGCATCCCAATTAAACGCAAACGGGTAAACCGTTCCGGAGAAACCGTGGAGGTATCAGAAAAGGGGTATTGACAGGCTGCTCTAGCTAGCGATTCTTTTGGGCTTGTATCCGATATCACATCCAGCCTGCTAGTGGTATCTTGCCACTTGAATCTAAAGAGATTCAGACGCGAGATTCATATAAGTTAATATTGATTTTGGGATTATTGGGTTTTTGACTATGACTGCGCCCCAGCATACTGCCAAGCCAACCGTAGAGAAAAAAGATAGTGGGCCTTCGAAGCCCTGCCAGCTGCAGCGTAGCTGGTTTGTTGGTGTGGGCTGGCTAGGAAGCTTTGGCTTCGTGGTGAGTCAGATGGGGCTTGCCGTCGCCTATGCCGAGAGCGATTTCTCGCTTACTGACTATGCTGTCGATGCAGGCGCGGTGGCGGCGAATGTTGACCTTCCGGCTGCTAACAATCTGATTTCTCTGCCTGCGCCTGCTGCCTACGTACCGCCAGCGCCTGTGGCCGCTCCGGTTGCTGCGCCAGCGCCTGCTGTGCAAGCACCTGCTGTTCGAGTTGAAGCTTCGCCCGCACTCGCACCAGCGGTCAGCCCAGTCGCACCGCCGACCTTTAGCGCTGTGCAAAAGTCGCGACCGACTAAGACGGCGGCTCGTCATGCGGGTCCTTTAGCTGGGCTAATAGAAGCCAGCGCAGTCGCCGCGCCGCTCTCCACTTATGTAAACGGTCCCATTGCGCAAGCCTCGGGCCTAGAAGAAGCGCCACCCTCTGTGGATGCGGCAGAGGTGCCGGATATTTCACCTGCGATCGCCGCACCCGAACCAGCGCCCGCCCCACCTGTGAACATTGCGCCGAGCGCGGAAACATCCGCACCTGTCCAGGCGACTGAGCTTGTGCCTGAAGCGCTGCCAGAAAGCGCTGGTCTACCAGAGAATCTCCCTGAAGAATATAACAGTGTCTTTGTTGACCCGACCGACTACAGTGTCGGCGCGACTGCCGGTCCAGAGGTGGTTGTCTCCGAGCAATCGACAGGCTGTGAATTTACGGTGGGGGCAAATCGGGCGGTGCCCAATGGTGCCTGCGCAGCTCCCACTGCGTCTTCTGAAAGCGCGCAGATCCCGGCTACCAGCGCCCCAGCTCAGTCGGCGCCAGTTGCTAGTGCCCCAGCTCAATCAGCCCCGGTTGCCAGCGCTCCAGCGGTGAATGTAGGACCGGTTAGCTTTAGCGCTACGGGCATTCGTTTTTCTGGATCGACGACGGCGGCAGGCCGCGACTATCTCAACCGATCAGTCCGTCCGATGGTCAATCTACAAGCCGCTCAGCAATTTATTTTCCCGCTGGCAATCCCGTCACCGATTACCTCCCTATTCGGTTTTCGAATTCATCCGATTACGGGCGATCATCGCTTCCATGCAGGCACTGACATCGGAGCGGCTCAGGGCACGCCTGTACTAGCCGCTCAAGAGGGCACAGTGGCCTCTGCAGACTACGCTGGTGGCTACGGTCTCATGGTTGCTATTGAGCATGAAATCGAAGGCACTCGCCTCCAAAGTCGCTATGCTCACCTATCAGAGATCCTAGTAGAACCTGGCAGGGTGGTGAAGAAAGGCGATGTCGTCGGGCTAGTTGGCAGTACCGGGAACTCTACCGGTCCTCACCTACACTTTGAGATGCTGCAGGCTAGTGCTGACGGCTGGGTACATGTCAATCCTGATGGGCTCGTGCAGAATTCTTTGGCTAGTTTGGTGCAGGCGCTGAACAATCCGATGCAGGCACTGAACTTTAGCTTGGCAGATTTGCAGCTAAAGAGAGGGAGCGTCGGGAGTGCCTCAACGTCTCCTGCTGCTTCGAGTGAGGAGTCTTTGACAGGGGCTACTGGCCCCGGCCAAAATGGCATTCCATTTCGACCTGCTCAGCCCAATGCTAGCTAGTCACTCATTCAACTCCACTCGAATTCTGGATTGGCTGTGTCTTTTGTCTATGCTCGGGTGATCCGGTTTCATGAGACGGATGCGGCAGGGGTGGTGTACTTTGCTAACCTGCTGACGCTCTGTCACGAAGCTTATGAAGCAGCGCTGGCGGAGGCGGGCGTTGATCTGAAACAGTTTTTTTCGTCAGCAAGGTCGTCTGGAGATGACTCGAACGAGAAAGGCGGCATAGCGGTGCCGGTTGTGCATGCTGAGGCTGATTTTTATCGGCCTTTGTTTTGTGGGAATGCGATCGCTATCATCCTAATGCCCACACAGCTCACCCTCCACAGTTTTGAAATCGCCTATCAAATCGTGGCTCAAGCTGATTTGAGCGCAGATTTTGTGAAGCCGCTGGCCTGCGCTCTAACCCGGCATGTTTGTATCAATACCCAGACCCGCCGCCGTCATCCGCTGACGACTGAGCTGTCCGATTGGATAGCGGCGTTGAGTGCTCCGACGACTGGGCCTGCAGCTGAGCCTGTAGCTGGGCCAGCACCGCCGCGCGATTGAGTTTGCCCTGGCGGTTGCGAGGCAGATCTTGAACGGGCACCCACTGCTTAGGATGCTTGTAGCGGCTGAGGGCGGGGGTGGGGTCTTCTGGTCGCGGCGCGAGCAGTGCAGCTCGCAGGCTGGCGGCAGAGACTTGGTCGTGGGCAGGGACATAGAGAGCGATCACCATTTCTCCCCATTCGGCGTGGGGCCAACCCAACACACAGACATCTTTGACTTGGCAGGTGTCGCGGATAGCCGCTTCTACCTCTGCTGGAAAAATATTTTCGCCACCGCTGATAATTTTGCCACTTGCTCGGCCTGTGATGTACAGATGGCCGTCTGCACTCAAGTAGCCTAAGTCGTCGGTGTAGAAAGTGCCGGATTTGAAAGCCGGTGAGGATTGAGCATAGTAGCCCTGGGCGATCGCGCCTGATTGCACCACTACCTGCCCAATCTGCTCAGCGGGGAGCGGCTGAGACGCTTTCACAATTTGCAGGGTGGCATGAGGAAGGGCTTTGCCGCTGCTCACACCCCGTGGTGATGAAGATGATAATGCCTGAGCGCTCTGCACACTCACCATAGCGGCTGTCTCAGTCATGCCGTAGGACAGCCAGAGGGGAATATGCTGGGCGCGAGCACGATCTAGCAAAGCAGGCCAGGGGGGAGCGCCGCCGAGGAGGACCGCTTTGAATTGGCTGAGCCAAGCGGATGCACCGGCTTGAAGAAGGCGCTCTAGCTGGGTGGGGACCAAGGAGATGAAGGATTGGGAAGGGGAAAGGCGTGCAGAAACCGAAGGGGAGAAGTGGAGAGGGGAAGAAAACGTTTTTTCAAGGTGCTTGAAGGGTGTGAGGACAACCTGGGCATCGCTGAGCCAGGCTCTGAGGATCGGCATGAGGCCGCTGACATGATAAACAGGCAGGACACAGTAGGCATTGATAGGACTACCGTCAGGGGCGAAGAAATGGCGAAACCCTGAGACTGAGGTGATGAGGCTAGACCAGGTATGGCGGGCTAGTTTGATGTGGCCAGTGCTACCCCCTGTGGGAATGAGGATAGCGGGCTCGGCAGCCGGGTTTGAGCGGGTGGGCTGAACGGCAGACGGCAGCAGACTTTGAAGGGGAACCTGCTGACCCCAGATAATATCTGGTGTGATTAGCGCAGCGAGCGAGGTCCATTCGCGAGATCCCCAATGAGGATTTGCCAAGGCAACATCCCACCCGGCTAATAAAGCAGCTAAAAATCCGGCCAGGAAGTCACTTAGATCAGTCTCGGCCACCAAAGCTAGCTGCTTTGATCCGTTAGCTTGGCTTCTATTGATCTGACTTCTATGGCTTTTTTGGTCGCTTTGCTGATGCGCTTCTAGCTGACGAACGCGATCGCTCACCTGCTCAACCCACCTTTTTTCCTTTTCCCTTGCTTGCTCTCCCTCTTCTCCAATTACCAACCAATCCGCTCTCAGCTGCGCCCACACATCTTGCGGCGTCATCCCATCCGATGCAGTCTTTGCCACAGCGCCTCCCAGTCTGGATCATCAAGGCCGTCATTCGGTAGCCATTGCTGTGTGCCCATGCCCAGAACCCGGCGCGGCGTGTGAGGCAGTAAGTCCCCTAGCTCGGCGGTCAGATCAATCAGTGCCTGACGGCCAATGTCGGTTTCAAAGACAGAAGAAATCACAATGTCAATGGGATAGTCTGCGCAAAACTGCTTGAGACGGCTAGGAGATCCCAAAATAGCGGCTTTCACTACATAGATTCCGCGCCAGCCACGAAAGTAGTGAGCTTTGAGATGCTCTAGGGTGGTGACTGACTCGTCGAGGGCGATAGGCGTGTGATAGCGGTGCGCGAGCTTGAGCAAATCTTTAAAGCGGTTAGGCGGTAACGGCTGCTCAATAAATTCGATCCGGCGACCCAGGCGATCGCACTGGTCTAACCAATGGTGAGCTGCCAGCTCGCAGAGCCCGCCATTGGCATCCAGTCTGAGCTTGGCCCCTAGCGGCAACTGTCTCATCAGTTGAGATAGCCAGGCCAGCTCTACCGCCACTGGTGCGACGCCAATTTTCCACTTAAAGGTACGATGGCCCATTGCCCATAGTGCTGGCCAGGCCGACAGGGCCGCTTTACCGGCGGGCAACAGAGCGCTGTACTGAGCAGTTTCTAGCTCTGCGGAGTGTATATCACGGGCGAGGTTGCTCAAGGCGATTTCAAAGCCAAACTTGCAAGCCGGCAGCGTCGGCCAAATAGTAAACACATTGTCTTCGTTGAGCTGTGAGGGTAGCTGCGCGCAAAAGGCGATCGCCTGCTCCAACGACTCTGTACCAAACCAAGGCAGCGGCGCGACCTCACCAAACCCAGAGCGGCCCTGCCCATCGGTCAATTTTAAAATTACCCCTTCGCGCTGCTTCCAATCACCGTGGCTAGTCTGAATGGTTTGACGGAAAGGCCGTCGGTAGGGGCGAAACTCAAAGTGTAGCTGACGGTGAGAGGTCATATGCTGGCAAAGAGAGTGGCCCTGAATCTAAAGCGGTGGAACCAGTAAGCCCAGCAATAGTAGCAGCCCGCTCCAAAAGTGGAAATGAATGGCTAAAAACTTAGCGTTGCTGACCTGAGCAGGCTGATCGTGAAACCTGAGCACGTGCTGACAAAGCTGCACGGCGGCTGGCAGCGCGCCTCCGAGTAAAAGTACGCTCCCAGGCAATCCCCCTCGCAGCACGGCTATTCCCGCTACGGCAAATACCCCGCCGCAGGCCCAAGGCAAAAGCTGAGCGCCTCGCTGAGTTCCTAAGCGCACGATGGGTGATTTTTTTCCTGCCTTTAAATCATCCTCTCCCTGATGAAAATGAGAGCAGAACAGCACCAGCGTGGTCGCGGTACCCACAATCAGTGCAGCGGGCAAAAGCGGATTGGTCCCCGACCAGCTCTGGCCCCAACTTGCATCGTACCAGCGCTGCGTCTGGGCGTAGTAGGCCGCACCAACGGCTAATGGCCCGAAGCTCAAAAAGCATAAAAGTTCTCCCAGTCCCTGATAGCCCAAGCGAAAAGGCGGCCCCTGATAGAGATAGCCCAGTCCACAGCAGACCAGCACTAGGCTCAAAACCGTCGGGTCTCGCTGCCAGAGCGAAATGGCTAAGATCCCAACAATGCCCAGCAGCAGGCAAAGATTGCCTATCCAAAAGATAAGCTGACGATTTTGGGTGAGATTGACCAGGGAGTGATGCTTATTGTCATCAATTCCGGTGGCCGCATCAAACACATCGTTGCTGAGGTTTTCCCATACCAGCAGCAGGATGGCTGAAAAGGCAAACGTAACAAATATCCCCCAATGGAATGTGCCTGTCTGGGCGTAGGCGACAGCGCTGCCGACACAGATCGGCATAACGGCGACACAGTACATCGGCGGCTTGATCGCGGCCATCCAAAGCTGTTGCTGCGATCGCTCAAGCGACGAGGGATCCAGATTGCTCGATGAATGCTCGGGCTTAGCTGTTTGGGTGGTCATAAATCAAGATGTCTATAAAAAATGTTGAAATGAGTATTGAACGAATACTGATTTTGACAATTTCGTCTGAGAGAATCGCCCAAACGCTAGCATATCCTTTTGTTCAGAGGCGTTGGGCGGGGGGTTAAAAAACTCAAAGTTGCCAGGGCGTTAGTGGCATTTGCTGTCTCAGAAGCAAAGGAGTGCGCTAGAGTACCTTGCGAATGCTCAAGCGAATAACTGAAGAACGCTCGTTAGGTATAAAAAGAAGCTGTGACCTCCAAATTTGCATTGCGATCGCTGAAAATGCCTAAAACGCTCTCTCGGCTGCTGCCGCTGGGCACAACGCTGTTGATTGGCGGCGGGGCGATCGCCTACCTGAATTTTGCTCAGCGAGCACCTCGCAGCCTGCTACCTACAGGGATTCAGCTAGTGCCTCAAAGCGCCCTCGCGACGATGACACTAACCACCGATGAGCTAACTTGGACAAAGCTCCGGCAGTTTGGCACAGACGAAACGCAGCAGCAGTTTGACAGCTTGCTGAGCGAATGGAAAACCCGCCTGTTTACAGAGAATGGCTACAGCTTTAAGCGCGATATCAAGCCTTGGATCGGGGATCGGGTGACGTTGGCTGTGCTGAGCGATCGCGACGCAACCGACCAAGCGCCAGCCGCGGGCACCATCGAGAGTGCAACTCAACATTTAGTGCTGGTGGTGCCAATTGCCGATCCGCTAAAGGCCAAAACATTGCTAGAAGATGGGCCCAAACGCTCACAGGTTGGCCTTGAGAGTCGGACCTATCAAGGAATTACGGTACAAACGACCAAAACAACCGACGGCACCCCGATTGAGTCAGCCGTCATTGGCAGTAAATGGCTGCTGCTGAGCAATGGCGCTCAAGGTATCGAGCAGGCGATTGACACGTATAAAAAAGGCCGCTCCCTGATGGATTCTGGCGGCTACCGCAAGGCGATCAATCAAAATGCCGCACCGCAGCCGCCTGGCAAAAACGTTGCCCAGTTTTACATCAATATTCCAGCCCTGTCGCAGACCTTAGCGCCGCCTTCTAGTGGATCTGCTGATACACTGACCGAACAGCGCAGCCTAGTGCCCTTACAAGGCTCCGAAGGCATCGTCGCGACTGCTCTAGTGGAGTCAGAGGGCGTGCGTTTTCAAGGGACGAGCTGGCTGCTGCCAAAAAACGACTTGGCCTACAGTGAGCTCCGTAATGAGGCATCGGAAATGCCTCGTCGGCTACCGGGCGATACGCTGATTATGATGTCGGGGAGCAACCTCCAGCAGTTTTGGCAGGGCTTCAGCGAAGGGAATACCTCACCGCCTTTTTTCCCTGATCCGCAAACGCTTAAGGCGGGCCTGCTGACGCAAACTGGGCTAGATCTCGACGAAGATATCATGCCCTGGGCAGCCGGTGAATTTTCTCTGGCGCTGCTGCCGCCTGAATCGAACCTAAGGGGTACAGCTGATCCGGATACAGAGTCTGCCGAGGTGGATCCATCTGAAGCCGATCCGTCTGAAGTCGATCCGTCTATAAACAGCGCGCCGCTCATGATCATGGTGCAAACCAATGACCGCCGCGCGGCAGAGTCGGTATGGGCGCAGCTAGACAATGTCATGGCGAGCCGCTACCGCTTCGATGTAGAAACGAATGAGTTTGAAGGGGGATCTGTCACAGAGTGGATTTCGCCGTTTCAAGGCGTGCAGTTTAGCCATGGCTGGCTGCCGGGCAATGTCACCTTTTTTGGGATAGGGACAGGCATTGGCAATGCGATCGCGCCCTCTCCAGAGAGTCCGCTGGCGATCGCCCGACCCTTTCAACTGCTTACCAGTAAAGCCCCGACACCCAACAACGGTCACTTTTATATCAATCTGGCGCAGATTAATGCGACAGACGGCGGTGTTTTCCCGCTGCCACAGCTGTCCACCGAGGGCGCGACTGCTGCTATCGAAGCAGTGGGACTGACCACCCAGGTCAACAACCGTACGATGGACTATGACCTATACGTCAGGCTCGCGAAAGGCGATCAGCCTGAGCCATTGTAGTTTCAGCGTTTTGAAAAATAGCGGCTCAGGCATTTCTCCATCGGTTGTTCGCTGCGAGCATTTTGCTAACAGTGTGTTGGCTTTAGCTGATAAACTCAAAGATGGCCCCAGAAAGATTTAAAGACTCTTTTAAGATTTGGCTAGATTCGGCAGTTTGGAGGATTAAGACCCCGTGGAAACCACCCTCGGTTTAGAGATTATTGAAGTCGTCGAGCAAGCAGCGATCGCATCTGCTCGCTGGATGGGTAAAGGCGAGAAAGACATCGCCGATGAAGTAGCAGTTGAAGCGATGCGCGAGCGTATGAACAAAATTCATATGCGCGGCAAAATCGTGATCGGCGAAGGCGAACGTGACGATGCCCCTATGCTCTATATCGGTGAGGAAGTTGGCATTTGCACACAGCCCGATGCCGACAAGGTTTGCACCCCTGATGAGCTAATCGAAATTGACATCGCCGTTGACCCCTGTGAAGGGACTAACCTCTGCGCCTACGGCCAACCAGGCTCAATGGCCGTGCTGGCAATTTCTGAAAAAGGCGGCCTATTTGCAGCGCCTGACTTCTATATGCGCAAGCTCGCAGCGCCCCCGGCAGCCAAAGGCAAAGTTGATATCTCCAAGAGCCCTGCTGAAAACCTCAAGATTTTAGGCGAGTGCCTAGAGCGCGGAGTCGATGAGCTAGTGGTGATCGTGATGAAGCGGGAGCGTCACAACGATCTGATCCAAGAGATTCGAGACGCGGGTGCTCGCGTTCGCCTAATCAGTGATGGAGATGTTTCAGCGGCTATTTCCTGTGGCTTTGAAGGGACGAACGTCCATGCGCTGATGGGTATTGGCGCGGCCCCTGAAGGGGTAATTTCAGCGGCGGCGATGCGCTGTTTGGGCGGGCATTTCCAAGGCCAGCTAATTTACGATCCGGCGGTTGTCAAAACAGGCTTAATTGGCGAAAGCAAGGAAAAGAATCTTGAGCGCCTGTCTTCTATGGGCATCAACGATCCTGACAAGATCTATACGGCTGAAGAATTGGCTAATGGTCAGAATGTCTTATTTGCAGGCTGCGGGATTACCCCCGGCACGCTGATGAATGGCGTTCGCTTCTTCAACGGTGGCTATCGCACTCAGAGTTTGGTAATTTCTAGCCAGTCTCAGACCGCTCGCTTTGTCGATACGGTTCACATGTCGGGCAATCCTAAGCGAGTGAATTTGGTATAGGTATCTGAGCAGATCTGACGATCTGCTAGCCATCAAAAACTGAACACAAACCGTCGAGGCGTGGGGCATTTGTCCTACGCCTCTTGTCTGAACGCGGCTGCTGTTAACAACCATTCTGTCCATATCTCTTAAAATAGAGTTTTGTTGAGTTTCCTTGAGGTACTCCCCAGTTGTCTAATAATTTAAGAAGCGAGCGCCTGCTCATCCTTAATAAATAGAAGATTCTTCATAACAGACTATTAGGAAGCCGCATGAATATTGCTGTCATTGGGCTCAGTCATCAGACTGCGCCAGTTGAAGTCCGAGAAAAGCTGAGCATTCCCTCTGCTCAAGTCGCTGATGCGATCGCTGATCTCAGTGGTTCGCCCTGCATTGAAGAAGTTTCTATCCTCAGCACCTGCAACCGCCTAGAAATTCACATCGTCGCGAGCGAAACGGAGTCTGGCGTGCGCGACGTGATGCGATTTCTCTCCGAGCATAGCGGAATGGGTCTTGACGATCTGCGTCCTCACCTATTTGTTTTACTTCAGCAAGATGCGGTCATGCACTTGATGCGCGTGTCGGCAGGGCTCGACAGCCTTGTTCTGGGTGAGGGTCAAATCCTCGCTCAGGTGAAGCATGCGCTGAGTCTAGCTCAGCAGCACAAGGGCATTGGTCGTATTCTCAATCGCTTGCTCAAAGATGCCATCAAGGCTGGTAAGCGGGTGCGCAGCGAAACGAACTTGGGCACAGGCGCGGTTTCTATCAGCTCAGCCGCCGCAGAACTGGCCTTGATGAAGGTAGAGTCGTTTGATGAGTGTCATATTGCGATCTTAGGCGCGGGCAAGATGGCTCGTCTGCTGGTACAGCACCTGATTTCGAAGCGAGCTAACAAAATCACCATTCTCAATCGCACGATTGGCCGCGCTGATGATTTGGCCGCTCAGTTTGGCGATGTCGAGATAGAGACCGGCACCCTCGACGGTATGTTGGATACGGTCGTAGCGGCTGATGT
>JBAUIB010000385.1:0-3182 GCA_049680585.1 Phormidesmis sp. | reverse complement strand
ACATGGCAAAGAACCAATGGACTGGAACTACGACCAAAAAGCGGACGTTTTGTACATATCAGTTGGCGAGCCACAACCGGCCCTTGGTATCGACATCGGCGAAGGCTTAATTCTCCGCTACAGCGAAGCGCAATCCGCCATCGTTGGCCTAACCGTCATCGGGCTAAAGTCACGACTAGAACAAACGCAGGAGATAATTCCAATGGCAACAACCGTGAACCAGTACGGCCAAGGTGACAACATCGCAGGCGACAAAGTCATGCGCGACAAAATTCAAACCCAAATCAACAACAATCCCGACCTCGCTCAGGCTGCTCGCGATATCAAGGCTTTACTAGACGAGCTTTCTGAAGAATATAATCCAAACAGCGCAAAGGGACAGGCCAAAATTGAAGAAGAAGCGCTAGCTCACATCAAACAAAATCCAACCCTAAAGCAACGCTTTATCAAAGCGCTGAAGTCGGCAGGCGAGGAAGCCCTTGAACAGGCCATTCAACACCCAGTTGCAAAAGTTGTCGTCGAAGGCGGTAAAGGATTTTTAGAAGGGTAAATCACTCGTCCGCTGTGCGCTATCAGCTTGGTCAGCTCTAGTTCAATATCGCCCGCCAGTTCGCGCAGCACATCCGGATCATCCGTCTTCATCAATCACCTCACACAAACTGAGTTAGAACCAGACTCAATCGTTTATCCCCATCAACGGATCGCACTACAGCGCCTTTCGCTCCGCTACCCTTAGTTTGGCAGAGCGCGATCGCTTATTCTCTCTCACCTCTTCTCTCGTCGCCACCAGCGGCTTTTTCGTAATAATCTGTAGCCGCTCATCCCCCCGAAAAGCATACTTCACAATCCGATCTTCCAAGCTGTGAAACGTAATAATCGCCAGCCGTCCGCCCGGCGTCATCCAGTCAGGTGCTTTTGCCAAAAACTGCTCTAGCGCCGTCAGCTCACCATTTACCGCAATCCGCAGTGCCTGAAAGCTCCGGGTCGCCGGGTGGATTCGGCCATGTCGGGCTTTGGCGGGGTAGGCAGAGGCGATCGCCCCCGCCAATTCCGTCGTTGTATGAAAAGGCCGCTTCTCCACAATTCGCCGCGCAATTCGCCGCGACAGCCGCTCCTCACCATACTCATAAATCGTATCGGCAATCGTCTTCTCATCCCAGTGATTGATAATTTCCTCAGCCGTCAGCGCCTGCGTATCATCCATTCGCATATCCAGCGGCGCTTCATGGCGAAAGCTAAAGCCCCGATGCGCCTGATCTAGCTGAGTAGAACTCACGCCAATGTCCGCCAAAATGCCGTCGAAGTAGACATTCTCTGGTGAAAACTGCGAAAAATTTGTGTGATGATAGGTGACGCGATCGCCAAATTCAGCCAGCCGAGCGCGCGCCGCCGCCAGCGCCTGCAAATCTTGATCGAGGGCAACTAGCCTGACCTCTGACGCCGCCTGCAATATCAGCGTGCTGTGACCCGCCCCTCCTACCGTCGCATCTAAGTATCGTCCGCCCGCCTTTATCTGGAGCCCGTCTACCACCTGCTCAGGCAGCACCGGTTCATGAAAAAAAGGCTCGGCAATTCTATCTTCAGACATAACTTCTAGCCATTGCCGTATAATTTGGGCAAATAACGCTTTTGCTAACGTTGAATCTTTAGAGTAAACGTACGACAATAAAAGCCAAAGCAAAACCTGCCAAGGAACCCAATAAGGACACCCACTTAATGGCTACGCTGCAAACCAAGACCGAGCCCATGATCATCAACATGGGACCCCACCACCCTTCTATGCACGGGGTGCTCAGGCTCATTGTCACCTTGGACGGAGAAGACGTCATCGACTGTGAGCCCGTCATTGGCTACCTGCATCGCGGCATGGAAAAAATCGCCGAAAGTCGTACCAACGTCATGTTTGTGCCCTACGTCAGCCGCTGGGACTACGCGGCGGGCATGTTTAATGAAGCCATTACCGTCAACGCGCCGGAAAAACTAGCCGATATCGAAGTGCCTAAGCGCGCCAGCTACATCCGCATGATCATGCTGGAGCTGAACCGCATTGCTAACCATCTCCTGTGGCTTGGCCCCTTCATGGCCGACTGTGGGGCAACCACACCTTTCTTCTACATTTTCCGCGAGCGTGAGCTCATTTATGATCTGTGGGAAGCCGCCTCTGGGGCGCGGCTAATCAACAACAACTACTTCCGCATTGGCGGTGTCGCCGCCGATCTGCCCTACGGCTGGATTGATAAGTGCGCAGACTTTTGCGACTACTTCATGCCCAAAGTCGATGAATACGAAAAGCTGATCACCGACAACCCCATCTTTCGCCGGCGAGTAGAAGGCGTCGGCACTATGTCGCGCGAAGACGCGATTAACTGGGGCTGTTCTGGCCCAATGCTGAGGGCATCCGGCGTGAAGTGGGATCTGCGCAAGGTTGACCACTACGAACGCTACGACGAACTAGATTGGGACGTGCAGTGGGCCACTGAAGGCGACTGCTTTGCCCGCTACATCGTCCGCATCGGCGAAATGCGCGAGTCGGTAAAAATTATCCGTCAGGCTATGGAGCAGCTTCCCGGTGGACCTTTTGAGAACTTAGAAGCGAAGCGCATGGCAGGCGGCCCTAAGTCGGAGTGGAATGATTTTGACTATCAGTTTGCGGGTAAAAAAATTGCGCCCACCTTCAAAATTCCAGAAGGTGAGCACTATGTACGCGTAGAAACCGGTAAGGGTGAAGTCGGCGTTTACATCGTGGGTGAAAATAACGTTTTCCCCTGGCGTTGGAAGATTCGCGCCGCCGACTTTAACAACCTGCAAATTTTGCCGAACCTGCTCAAGGGCGTAAAGCTCGCAGATATCATGCCAATCCTCGGCAGTGTCGATATCATCATGGGGTCTGTAGATAGATAGTCGTCCATGAAAAACTACTCAAAGCTAAGCTAGATAGCGGCTTCAGGCTAAGAATAGCAGGCTGGAATTACCAGAAAAGTCACTATCGCACCGAAAAGCTTGCAAAATGAAGCCATCCTCATCAGCCTCAAAGACTGGAGCGCCGCTATCAGCTTTGGCCCGTCAGCTGAATCTGAAGCATCCGTTAGTACAACTGGCTGAAACGATAGCCTGGCAGACGTTTGAGGAAAAGTTCGGACGGGTCGCCAAGCCCAGCGGTGGGCGACCCGCCTTACCCACGC
>JBAUIB010000384.1:0-12789 GCA_049680585.1 Phormidesmis sp. | reverse complement strand
GCCCCGCAGGGGCGAGGTGGGTTTCGGTATGTATGCTAAACAGGGACGCTAGCTAGCCTCGTCCTTCTATTAGTTCCACCTTGTAGCCATCGGGATCTTCAACAAAGGCGATCACGGTGGTGCCGTGCTTCATCGGACCGGGCTCGCGGGTAACCTTGCCGCCCTGCTGCTTAATCGCATCGCAGGTGCTGTGAATGTCATCAACTCCTAACGCAATATGGCCATAGGCATCGCCCAGCTCGTAGCTATCGGTATCCCAGTTATGCGTCAGCTCTAGCACCGTATGGTCAGATTCTTCGCCATAGCCGACAAAAGCCAGCGTAAACTTGCCGCCAGGGTAGTCTTTTTTGCGCAAAAGCTGCATGCCTAGTACCTCACAGTAAAAGGACAGTGATTTGTCCAAGTCACCAACTCGAAGCATCGTGTGTAGTAAGCGCATGGTCGTGATCCTCTCGGTGTGCTCTTATATTGGTCCCTTATATTGGTAAAGTTTATTCTGACGGAACGCAACCTAACCGGAAGTGCGTCCGCAAACAGTCCCCGCAAACATTCTAGAATTAATAGGCGCAGCGCATGATTGATTCCCTCGACACGGCAATTGAAGATATTCAGGCGAGAGAAATCTTAGACTCTAGAGGCAGGCCCACGATCGAGGCTGAAGTGTACCTCTCAGGCGGTGCGGTCGGGCTCGCCCAAGTGCCTAGTGGTGCCTCGACTGGCAGCTTTGAAGCACATGAACTCAGAGATGGCGATAAGGGTCGCTACGGTGGCAAAGGGGTGATGAAGGCAGTTGAAAATGTGAATGATGCGATCGCCCGCGAACTCGTCGGCACAGATGCCTTCAACCAAATCGAAATCGATCGCACCATGATTGCTCTTGACGACACCCCAAACAAGAAAAACCTGGGGGCCAACGCCATTTTAGCCGTCTCGCTGGCCACTGCCAAAGCCGCCGCTCAAGCCTCTGACATGCCGCTTTACCGCTACCTGGGTGGTCCGCTCGCGAACGTATTGCCCGTGCCGATGATGAACGTGATCAACGGCGGCGAACATGCCAGCAACAATGTCGATATTCAAGAATTTATGATTATGCCGGTAGGGGCGAGTACCTTCCGTGAGGCGCTGCGCTGGGGCGCTGAGATTTTCGCACAGCTGAGTAAAGTGCTCGATGCCAAGGGCTTGCTGAGCGGCGTAGGCGACGAAGGTGGATTTGCGCCTAACCTCGGATCGAACCAAGAGGCGCTTGATCTACTGATGTCAGCGATTTCGGAAGCGGGCTACAAGCCCGGTGAGCAGGTTGCCCTCGCGCTTGATGTCGCGGCCAGCGAATTTTACAAAGAGGGCCAGTATGTCTATGACGGCTCTGCTCACTCTCCGGCTGAGATGATTGACTATCTCGAAGGGCTGGCAAGCAACTATCCGATTGTCTCGATTGAAGACGGGCTGCATGAAGATGACTGGGAGAGCTGGAAACTGCTGACACAGCGCATTGGCAACAAAGTGCAGCTCGTGGGCGATGATTTGTTTGTGACTAATCCTAGCCGGTTGCAAAAGGGCATTGATCAAGGCGCGGCTAATTCTCTGCTGGTTAAGCTCAACCAGATCGGCACGCTGACTGAAACGCTTCAGGCGATTGATTTGGCCAAGCGTCATCAGTACAGCTGCGTGATTTCTCATCGCTCTGGTGAGACAGAAGACACGACCATTGCGGATCTATCAGTCGCTACTCGCGCTGGGCAAATCAAAACGGGCTCCCTTTGCCGCAGTGAGCGGGTCGCCAAGTACAATCAGCTCCTGCGAATTGAAGATGAGCTCGGCGCTCAAGCGGTGTATGCCGGCACGATTGGTATGGGACCGGGTCGTTAGAGCGGTTTGTCTGTTTGATAAGCTAAAAATCTCTTAATCATCTGCCATAGGCGCTAGTCGTCTGTGGCAGTTTTGTTTGCAATTTTATTAGTTATTTTTAGGGCCTTGGTGACTTCTCTGCAAGATCCTGTTTCGCTGGTTTGAGAAGTTGTTCTTATTTGCGGACGCTTCTGGATAGATACACTCACTCAATACAGATTAAGTACTTCAAAAACACTCAGTAAAGCACTGAGTGTGACCTTGCCTTGAGCGCCCTGTAGCTGAGAGTGGGCGAAGCATTGGGTAAATGTACTACATGTCTTCAAACCTCTCGTGCAGATGAGGTTTCGTATATCCTCTATACGGTTGTCGCCATTGGGTCAAGTAAGCTTGAAAGTAAGCCTTTGAAGGGCAACGCTTGATGAAGGGTAGATAGCTAGAGAGTCATCGTCAGTTTTCGCGTCTCAGTTTCTGTATAGATGTGACCTAACTTACGAAGTATTGACTGCTAATTTAATAAGCACGCGAATAGATCGTTACAAATACGGAGAACTTTACTCAGTCATCGTGGGTTTTCTGAAAGTACGATAAAGCGATTATAAAGGCAGCGTAACGGCGTGGTATAGAGATTTTTTGCTTTAAAGCAGTAGCGTTTGCAGTCCTCCGATATGCGAACTTTTAGAGTCTGTTAGAACTTAACAACATGGATAGAATGCCGCTGATCTTGTTTTCCTCACCCTATATTCCGCATGGACACTGCTACCTGTGGCAAACACCTTTAGTCGGGCTGCATGCGATCAGTGACTTTGTCATTGCCCTGTCATACTTTTCTATTCCAGTTGCGCTCGTCTATTTTGTCTACAAGCGCAAGCACGACTTTCCAGTCCGACTCCTCTTGATGTTCGGGCTGTTTATTCTGCTGTGTGGCATTGGCCATGCCTTTGACATTGTGACGCTGTGGTATCCATTCTATTGGCTTTCCGGGGTTGTAAGAGCAGCGACAGCTCTAGTTTCTTGTTACACAGCCGTAGAGCTGACGGCGCTACTGCCGCAGTTTTTAGAACTCCAGGGGCCTACAGCGATCGCCCAACAGCTAGAGATGGCGATCGCTGAGCAGGACATTACGGCAAAGGCATTAGCAGAAAGTCAAAAAATCTTTGAGAGCGCATTTTTTGATATTCCGATTGGGATGGCACTGGTCTCTTTGGAAGGTCGCTTTACAGAAGCTAACAAAGCGGTTACTCAAATTTTAGGGTATTCCCGAAAAGAAATACTCGCTACTGATTTTCAGTCGATTACGCATCCAGATGATTTACAAACAGATTTGGAGCTGATAGAAGAACTGATATCGGGCGATCGCTCACACTGCCAGATAGAAAAGCGTTTTTTTCACAAACGAGGCCATGCCGTTCCAGTAGAAATCAACGCTTCTATCCTGAGAGATACTGAGGATACTCCCTTACTTTTTATCGTCCACATTCAAGATCTTTCAGAACAAAAGAGAATAAACGCTTCCTTGCAGGCAGCGACAAAGGCGTCTGAAGAGGCTAACAAGGCTAAAAGCGACTTCCTGGCAATGATGAGTCATGAGATTCGCACGCCGATGAATGCGATGATCGGCATGACCGAATTGCTCAGTGAGACTCAGTTAAATGAGCACCAGCGAGACTTTGTCGAAGTTATCCAGACAAGCGGCAATACGTTGTTGACGGTCATTAACGATATTCTCAACTTCTCTAAAATTGAGTCTAATCAGTTTGAGTTAGAGATGGGTCAGCTTGACTTATATGAGTGCGTTGAAGAAGTTGTCGCGCTGTTTTCAAATCAGGCAGAGTCAAAAGGACTGGCTTTGACGTCTCTGATTGAGCCCGTCAACATTCCTGAAGCGTTCATCGGAGATCCGACTCGTTTACGACAAATTCTTGCCAACTTGGTTAGCAACAGTATCAAATTTACCGAAAAAGGTGAAGTCAGCATCCAGGTCAGTGCTCATCCGGTCAGCTTAGACGAGCTGAAAGCCGATCCTTCTCTGTCACCTTATGAAGTGGAATTCTCAATTAAAGACACTGGCATTGGCATCGCTTCAGATAAAATATCTAGCCTTTTCAAGCCGTTTAGTCAGGTAGATGCGTCCATCACGCGTCAATATGGGGGGACAGGTCTAGGTCTGGTGATTAGTAAGACGCTGGTCGAAATGATGGGTGGCGACATCAGCGTTGAGAGCGTACCGGGGGAAGGATCCACCTTTCATTTTTCAATCCGGCTCAAACCTTATGAAAAGTCAGAGTCCAACGGCAACATCGGCGATCACGCTGCACTCAATCAGAAGCATCTGCTGATTGTCGATAGTAATGAAACCAACCGCCGGTATTTGTCACTACAGGCAAGATCTTGGGGCCTGAACGTGGAAGTGGCAGAATCAGCAGAGGCCGCTTTTGTTCAGCTATTTCGCAGCGAAATATTTGATGCGATTGTAGTCAGCGAGCCTTTGTTTGATATGGGAAGTACGCAGCTCGCGTCGCAAATTCGTAACTTCCCGCACTATCAGGCAGTGCCGCTCATCCTATTTCAAGATCAAAAAAAGAGCTTGCCAAATCGCTTAAATCTTTCTAATAAGATAGAACGTTTGCAAAAGCCCGCTCGGCGATCGCAGTTTTACAACTCACTTGTCAAGCTTTTGATCGACAATGTCTCACCACCCTCCGGTGAACCGAGCCCAGAGGCGTCACTAGATACTCAGTACAAATCCCAAAAACCGCTCAAAATTCTACTGACTGAAGATATTGCCCTCAATCAAAAAGTAGCGATACAGATGCTTGCCACTTATGGCTATGAGGCCGACATCGCCAATAATGGCAAAGAGGCGGTTGCCGCGCTACAGCGAGAGTCTTACGATTTGGTGTTTATGGATGTGCAAATGCCAGAAATGGATGGGTTAGAAGCGACACGGCAGATTCGTGCAGATGAGACTATACAGCAGCCTCGCATCATCGCGATGACCGCACATGCAATGCAGGATGATCGCGCCGTATGCTTAGCGGCGGGCATGAACGGCTACATCAGCAAACCGATCAGTAAACGTGATATCGCCGAGGCGTTGCAGCAATGTCCGTTCTTAACTCATCCCCCACAGAGTCTTCTAGCCGCTTCTTCAGCCGCTTCTTCAGACACTGTGGAGAACCCACTGATTGCCGCGGCACAGGCTGCACCTGCCCAAGCGCTATCAGCACTACCTGCCGCTGGAAGTACACTCACCGAGGTCACCTCCCCTATGCCTTTAGAACTTGTAGAGGTGCCTACTCTAAATACTCAAGCGCTAGAGAGTCTGAGTAGCGATCGCTCATTTTTGCAGGAAGTCTGCATCAGCTTTTTCGATGATGCCCCTGGGCGCATAGCCGCAGTTCAACAAGCCGTTGACCAAGCAGATGCCGCTTCGTTGGCCACTACAGCCCATGCCCTGAAATCGCTGAGTAGCTGTATCGGGGCAATGGGACTTTTTCAAATCTGTAAGGAGATGGAAATGATCGGCAAAAGCGGCTGCACTGAACCAGCGATCGCCCTGATGGAGAAAGCCACAACCGAATACAGCAAAGTTTGCTCAGCCCTTCAAGATTATCAGAACACTTTATAGAGAAAATCGATGACTGATACATCTACCCAAACAGATCGGGAAAAGTGGATCGCCCATCACACCGGCAGATCCCCTTCAGCAGCGCCGTCTGTCCTGATTGTGGACGACGAGCCGACGATGAGACTTTTGCTGCGTGTCGCCATGCAAAAAGAAGGCTTAGAGGTGATAGAAGCGAGCAACGGGGTAGAGTGCCTAGAGATTTTCGAGCAGCAGCAGCCTGATATTGTCCTACTCGATGCAATCATGCCTGAGATGGACGGGTTTAGCTGCTGCACAGCGTTGCAGAAATTGCCGCTGAAAAACCCGCCGCCCGTCCTGATGATCACCAGTCTGGATGACTCAAAATCTGTCGATCATGTCTTCGAAGTGGGCGCAACTGACTACATCGCTAAGCCTATCCACTGGGCACTGCTGCGTCAGCGGGTGCGGCGCTTGCAGGATATGCTCAACCACCAGCAGGCCGAAGAGCAGATAAAAGCCTCGCTAAAAGAAAAAGAAGCACTGCTCAAAGAAGTTCACCACCGCGTTAAGAACAACTTACAGATTATCTCCAGCCTGCTCAATCTCCAGTCTGGCTCCATCAAAGATCCGCATATTGTTGATCTGTTTCGGCAGAGTCAAAACCGCGTGCGGCTAATGGCACTTGTCCATGAAAAGCTATATCAGACCGATGATTTGGGGAAGATTAATCTAAGAGAATACGTTCAGGTTCTATCGAGCTACCTGATGCGCTCTTACGAAGTCAATCCAAAGTCTATTGACCTTATCGTTGAGATCGACGATATCTTTCTGGAAATTGACACCGCTGTTTCCTGCGGTTTAATTATAAACGAGCTGACCTCGAACTCTTTAAAGTATGCCTTCTCAGATGGCAGAGACGGCATCATCGAGATCCGAGCAGAAACAACCGATGAGAACGCATTTTTTATTAGCTACAGAGACAACGGCGTCGGTCTGCCAGAGAATTTTAATATCGATGAGACAGAAACGTTGGGATTGCAGCTAATCAGCAGCCTTACAGAACAGCTAGGCGGCAACTTAGACGTTATCAGTCACAGCGGCGCACAGTTTAAGCTTACAAATCTTTTGCTATCACAATAAAAGGGGAAATCTAATGACGGCTATATCTGCTACAAAGGTTATGGTGGTTGAAGATGAGAGCGTTATCTCATTAGATATTAAGAACAGCTTGACTAAACTAGGGTACACCGTCTCTGGCGTAGCAGCCTCTGGTGAGGTGGCCCTGATGAAGATTCAGAACAACCGCCCTGATTTGATCTTAATGGATATTCATCTAAAGGGAGAGATGAGCGGCATTGACGTTTCAGAAAAAGTTAAGTCGGACTTCGGCATTCCGATTGTGTACCTGACGGCTAACGCCGATAGCTCTACCTTTCAAGAGGCCAAAGATACCGATCCGTATGGCTATTTGATTAAGCCTTTTGAAGAAAGAGAGCTGGGGATTGCGATTGAGATCGCCCTTAACAAGCACCAGAAAGAACAAGTCGTCAGATCGAGCGAAAGCTGGTATGCTAGTGCCTTTCAGTCGCTGAATGAAGCGGTCGTCGCCACCGATCCCCATGGCTATGTGGTCTTTATGAATACTCTGGCTGAGTCGATCACCGGATGGCTGCTGGCCGAGGCAATTGACAGGCCGGTTACGAATGTTCTTAAGTTTCAGCGCAAAATTCAGCAGTTTGATCAAATTGATCTAAAAGAGAGTGTTAGCTCTATTTTAGGAGCCGTTCTCAGAGGGAAGGCAGTGGTTCCCTTACCGCACGGTGCTCAGCTCGCTTCGAAAACGCAGGCGACAGTCGCTGTAGAAGGAAGCGCCACAGCCATTAGAGATGGGGCGGGCAATATTACCGGCAGTCTGTTCATTTTCAGACGGGACCCGGCAGCGATCGCTGCAGAAAACCCTGTGTCTATGCAGCCTTCAATGGCTATGTCAAAACAGTCTGCATCAAAACAGCCCGTATCGAAACAGCTTGACAGCACTGAAAAGTCTAATACAGCGATCGCTGACAATCAAGCTTATATTGACAATGATGACGTGGCCCTCGTAAAAGCGTTCGTCCAGGCATTTATCAAGCAGCAGCCAGCACTACTCTCGACACATCATCTAGTCGCTAGCTCTGGAAAAAGCTCGACCACGCTAACCACCAAAGCAGAAGGCATCATCGTCAATGTTCAGACGATTGATGGCAAACTCACCGCTATTGTCAAGCAAGCGTCAGCCTATTGGGAACTCGTACGCCACGTTTTAATCGAAAACAGCTTTTTTCCTGTCAGCCGACGCACAAATGGCACCTGTTATTTTCAGCACCGCACCATTCCCGATAACTGCCAGATTTATCACACTAGCGCAATGGAGCTGTGGGACACCTGGCACGGCAAAGCCGGTCCTGACGAGTCCTCACGCGAGAGTAAATTAGCAGGACTGTCCCGAGAAAGAATTGTCGTTTTAAGACGGGGTAGCTGGTATCACATTCAAAAGCTGGCGCTTGCTAACGACACATTGCACATTAAGACGGTTGGCGGTGAGATTTTCCTGACACCAGAAGATTCGTTAATTTGGGGTGTGCAGAAATAGAGGATGGCTCATCCAGTCAATTCTATACTGTGCTGTATCTCTCCTCTGCAAAGGGTTCACCCCGGTGGTGATAGCCATTGCGCTCCCAAAAGCCCAGCTCCATTTCTGGCAAAAACTCTAATCCATTGATCCACTTGGCACTTTTCCAGGCGTACAGGTGAGGAACCACTAGCCGCATGGGTCCGCCGTGCTCGGCAGGCAGCGGTTCGCCGAAGAGCGTATGGGCAAAGAAGTTTTCTGAAAGTGAAAAGTCTGCTAGAGAAATATTGGTGGTGTAGCCGCCATAGCAGTGCTCCATCACATGTACAGCGCTCGGATCGATGTCAATCTCTTTGAGGAAATCTGTTACTTTTACACCGCGCCAGGTGACATCTAACTTGCTCCACCGGGTCACGCAGTGAAAGTCCGCGGTGAACTCGCTCTGTGGCATGTCCATGAAATCTTGCCAGGACAATGTCTGGCCCTGCGCTAGGCCAGAGACTGTAAATTGCCAGTCCGCTGTGTCAATGTGCGGCGTATCGCCATAGGTCAGTACCGGAAATCCTTTGGCGAGATGTTGACCGGGGGGAACGCGATCGCTCATCTGGGCATCCGGCTTTTCAAAAAACTTCATAGCGACTATCGGCGAAAACGACTGCTTCTAAATTTTGTCGCAAAATGACCCATTTGTTTTGCTGACCTTGAATTTCAGCAAGACCAGTGTCATCAGATCAGCGAGCAGCCTCTGTCTATTGATAGTTGTATCTATTCGCAGAAGGGATGATAAGGAGTAATGAGTTGTAGCGTCCTGCTTAGGTGGCCCTTGCCGTATGAAAAATCGCAACATCGTCGCTATTGGCGCGTCCGCGGGTGGGGTTGAAGCTTTAAAGAAACTATTCTCAACACTTCCAGAAGGCTTACAGGCGTCTTTTTTTGTGGTGCTGCACACATCGCCTGAGTCCCCTAGCCTGCTAGCGACCCTGTTAGATAACTCGGGGCCACTGGTTGTCACGACTGCGAAAGATGGTGATTTGATTCGTCCGGGACATGCCTACGTATGCCCCCCGGACTACCATCTACTGATTGAGCCTGGTCATATCCGGCTGCACCGAGGCCCTCGCGAAAATCGACATCGTCCGGCCATCGATCCGCTGTTTCGCTCGGCGGCTGTGGCCTATCGTACGCAGGTGATCGGCATTGTGCTGACTGGCTTTCTCGATGATGGTTCATCGGGTCTGTTGGCCGTTAAGCGCTGCGGGGGAGTGGCGATCGCTCAAGATCCTCACGACGCTCAGTACCCTGACATGCCCAAAAATGCGATCGCCGCCGTCGAGCCGCACTATCAGCTAGCGCTCGACGAAATGGGAAGTGCGATCGCTCGCTTGACCCACGAGCCCGCTCCCCCCGAAAAAGACGTGCCCGACGACATCAAGATGGAAGCAAGAATTGCCGGACAGACTATGAGCGATATCAGAGGCAAAAACCAGCTGGGCCACCTCGTCCCCTTTAGCTGCCCTGAATGCAGTGGCCCGCTGTGGCAAATAGACGCCGATAACGTGCGGCGCTACCGCTGCCATGTCGGTCATGGCTTTACAGCAAAGGCGCTGTTAGCCAGTCAGGACTTGGCGCTCGAGCAGGCGCTGTGGGCTGCTATGCGAACAATGGAAGAGCGGGCAAATATCACGACGACGATGGCCCAAGACGAATCCGAAAAAGGCCGCAGCAAGTCAGCAAAAGTGTTTGAAGAGCGAGCGAAAATAGCCAAAAACCACGCTCAGGTTATTCGCAGGCTGCTCACCGATAAAGAGCTGTAAATAGAAAAGCAACGCATAGAGAGAAGCCTAAAAGACTGCTAGAATCTTTCGTTTTTCTAAAGAAAAATCTTTCGTTTTTCTTTAGAAAAGATCGCCCTCGAAATGAGTTAATTGTTGCAACATAATAACAACTGTTAAATTACTGAAGCATATAGTAAAGCGTTATTAATGCCACCTGGGCGCTTAAGTCTGGGCAGGTAATAGCTGTCCAAGGCACTGAAGGGTTACTCTACTCGAAGTTGAGTCTGCTCTGCTGTGTGTTTTACTGCCTATCAGAGCCTTTCTAGAGGCACTGTTTTAAACTCACAGATTTTAATATGGTCAGCCGCGATCGCCGTTCAACCACCTCAGACCAAAAAACAAATGAGCTGGCGAGCAGCGACGTCCCCTCTCCTATCTCGGAGCTGGAGAGGGAGCCCGCAGAAAGTGAGCAGAACGAGAAGCCTGCTGACTCTTTTTTGGTGGTTGGCATCGGCGCGTCAGCTGGCGGCCTAGAAGCGTTTCAAGCATTCTTTCGGCACATGGATGAGGCCAGTGGCATGGCCTTTGTGCTGATATCGCACTTAGCGCCTGATCACGACAGCCTACTCTCGGAGCTAATCGGTAAAGAGACGCAGATGAGCGTGGTCCAAGTGCAGCAAGGCACCCGCTTGCAGCCCAACTGCGTCTATGTGATTGCGCCAAACACCGCGCTGACGATTAATCGGGGCGTCTTAAAGCTCTCGACGCCGACTCAGGCAAGAGGTCATCGCTTGCCTATTGATGTTTTCTTCCGCTCTCTGGCAGAAGATCAGCAGGAAAACGCCGTCTGTGTCATTCTTTCTGGTACGGGCAGTGACGGTACCCTCGGGCTCAAGTCGGTTAAAGAACTGGGGGGTTTGGCGATCGCTCAAGACACTGTGAGCGCCAAGTACGACAGCATGCCTCGCAATGCGGCGATGACGGGGTTAGTAGACTATGTACTGCCGGTAGAGAAAATTCCTGCCAAGCTAATCGAGTACGCGCGCCATCGCGACGGGCTGCGGCAGCACTTAGGTGAAGACGGCATGTTCACCGCCGCTGCTGACCACCTCGGCCAAATTTGCGACTTGCTGAGGCAGCAAGTTGGTCATGACTTCAGTGGCTACAAGCAAAATACCCTCATCCGGCGGATTCAAAGGCGCATTCAGCTAACGCAGAGAAACTCGGTTGCGGCCTATGTCAACTACCTACGCTCAGATGCTGATGAGAAAAATCTGCTGTTTAAAGACTTGCTGATCGGGGTAACCCATTTCTTTCGCAATCCTGAGTCTTTTGAAGCCTTACAGGAAAATGTAATCTCCGCGCTGATTGCAAAAACTGATGCTGATCGCCCTTTGCGAGTCTGGGTCGCAGGCTGCTCATCAGGAGAAGAAGTCTATTCGATTGCGATTTTGATTTCTGAGGAGATGGAACGGCAGGAGATGCGCGCCCAAGTGCAAATTTTCGCCTCTGACATTGACGAGAGAGCCTTAGAAAAAGCCAGACAAGCCTGCTATCCAGAAAATGTTGCTGAGCAGGTAACGCCCGAGCGACTAGAGCGCTTCTTTGTTAAGCAAAACAACGGCGGCTATCAGGTCGTCAAGGCGCTGCGCGAGATGTGCATTTTCTCGCAGCACAGCTTGATCAACGATCCACCCTTTTCTCGCATTGATCTGATCTCCTGTCGCAATCTGCTGATCTATTTCGATACAGAGCTACAAAAAAAGCTGATTCCCCTTTTCCACTATGCGCTGAACGCTGACGGCTATTTGTTTCTAGGTAGCTCTGAAAACCTGACGGGCTATGGTGAGCTGTTTAGAACAATAGATAAGCATCACCGCATTTTTCAGCAAAAGCAGGCAATGGTCCCTGTGCGGGTTGACTTTCCGCTGATTGAGCGAAACTGGCAGCAGCGGGTGCTATCGCCGCAGGATGCGGTCTCTCATGTCGGCCAGCAGCAAGTCAGTAAGAAGATCGAGCGGCTGCTGCTGCAAGAGTATGCACCTGCCTGTGTGATCATCAATGAGCAAAACGAGGTTGTTTATTTCTTTGGTCGCACAGGCAAGTATCTAGAGCCTGCTCAGGGAGTGCCTAGTCATAATTTGTTTGACTTGGCTCGACGAGGACTGCGCCTAGATCTTCGCTCTGCCATTCAGACGGCAAATCAAACCAAAGACATTGTCACGCGATCGCGCGTTTCGTTAGAAAACGACGCACAAGTTCAGCTCATTGACCTAATCGTGCGTCCTATTCGAGATCAGCATGAGCAGGGCGATCTGCTGATGGTGATTTTTCAGGATGTGGGCAAAGCGACCACCCACGAACAGGCGATTGCAGCAGGCAATGAGCCGAAAGGTGAAACGCAAGTGGTCCATCAGCTAGAGGAGGATTTGCGCAATACCCGAGAGCATTTGAGATCAACGGTTGAAGAACTAGAGTCTTCTAACGAAGAGCAAAAATCTGCCAATGAAGAATTGCTCTCGATGAATGAAGAGCTGCAATCTTCAAACGAAGAGCTGCAAACGTCTAAAGAAGAAATGCAGTCGATTAATGAAGAGCTGCAAACCGTCAACGCAGAGCTGCGCAACAAAGTTGAAGAGCTAGATGCGGTCAACAGCGACGTTCAAAATTTGTTTGAGAGTACGCGCATCGCGACCGTATTTTTGACCTTTGATCTGCGGATCAAAAAGTTTACGCCTGCGGTCACTCGTCTCTTTAGCTTTATCAGCACCGACATCGGTCGGCCCATCACCGATATTTCGCTGTCTATAGAAGGAACAGATGTGGTTGCCGATGTGCGTCATGTCTTGCAGTCACTGGTGCCGATTGAGCGAGAAGTGCAAGTGACTGGGCAGGGCAAATACTACAACATGCGGATCATGCCTTACCGCACAGTAGATAATGTGATTGACGGGGCGGTGATTACC
>JBAUIB010000383.1:0-6172 GCA_049680585.1 Phormidesmis sp. | reverse complement strand
CCTGTAGCGCTCACGGCGCCCTCCATCGCGGCGTAGTCACAGCGATTACTCCTTGATTGGATAAGTCAATCGAATAGAGAGCCCCCCGCACTGTTTCTTCGGAAGCATGTGCGGGGGGCTTTTTGTTGTGCTTGGGGGTTGCGGCTGTCGGCGGCGGCGGTTCGGATCTCAAAGGAAATGCCGTTTGAGTAGTGAGACATTGAGTATGAGATTGGTGCGTAAAACGCTCTCGTTTTCTAAAAAATTAGAGAATCATATCGGTGCTGTCTGGTACTTCATTCACCACTACAATGCATCCTTACATATTTAGGACTACCTTTTGAGGTTTTCTTCCATAGTTGTTAGAGTGTGTCTGCTATCAATTGTTTCTATCTATACAAAAGCAGAATTTTATTGCCTATCATCCTATTCTGACAGTTATCTTGTTCGTTGTATGTGCTCTTTTCTGAAGAAAAACAGAAGCTATCTTCAGAATCTGCATAATCATTCTTGTTTCTTGTACTAGCTCTCACGTCCGCTTCGCTCTAATCAGGCCCGCCAGCAGGAAACCGTTCTTGCTGGCGACTTCAGCTTACTCCCTGTGAGCTTTGGGCGAAACATTTCCTCAACACGTCATCGATAACGGACAACGAGTCAGTTATCCTACTATCTCAGAATCGATGTCTATCGTACCCCTGACCAGGGTACAAGTAATTTCGCTCGCATCGGCTCAAAAGTGATGATATAAGAGGCTTTCAGCACTATTTTCATGAGTAGTACAGTCATCTGAGCTGCTGAAACCACGGTTTGCTGTTTCAGAGAATGCTCGATACTTTGCCTCAGGTGATCACAGAGCGATCGCTACAATCCGTGCTGCAATTCTCTACCAAGCTCTCGAAATAATATTTTTGCTTTTGTCAAGATTTTATTTATAAATTGATACATTTATTAATTTTATTTGATGAATATGCCTGTGCTGAATATGCGATCTTTCTAGGCTGAAACTACTGCCTAGAAAGCGATATAGTCCTAGTGAGTAAAGGTTTTTCGCGGTCTGTGGACAGGTGACGATTGGCCAGGGGCACCTCGCGAGCAGCATTTTTAGAAAAGCGCCTGTAGAAAAGTAGAGGGGAGCCTATGTTTGAATATCTACTGCCGAAGTCAGCGGAAGTACAATGGGTCGCAGACGCCCTGGAATTGCATCAGGCAGCGCAAGAGTTTCGGCTGGAGGTGGAGCGTCGTCAGGCGCATGACGCGTATTGCGAGTGGTATGCCGAGATGGCACGTCAGACCTGCTCTGAGATGGTGGATATGGAGAATGACGTTAACTTTTTTGGCTGGTTTTGCGATCGCCACTCCTCCTAACCCCCCTTCACCCGCAAATACAGAAACCCAGAAACGCTGAGCATACGACATTTGAGGCGATCGCAAAACCTAAATCAGCTCAAAATAGTTGACACTCTAAAAAAGAGACTGATACGCTAGTATCTATAGTTGTTGCACTAGCAGCAGCACACCACCCAAAAATTTAGTCGCTGACGACGATTGCTTGGACCCAATCGACGCCAGCTAGCCCCTCGCTGAACAAGGCAGCAAGGCGGTTATGGTCAATGATGCCATAGCCACCCTGACTCTTGGCAAGTTGGGGTGGCTAAATTTTTGGATTTCTTCCATCCACCCTCATCTGGAAAAATCCAATGCAACATCCAATACCGCCCACCGCCTATCTCGCCTGCGATCTGTATAGCTTGCGACAAGACAGCCTACAACAAGGCACTTCCCTACAGCAGGATACTGTCGCCGCCTCTTCTGTTCCGCTGAGCGCTCCTCGCCGCCTCGCTCCCCACAACAACCCACCACAAGAGATCTTGCGCCACATTCTGTTGGGCAGTCCCGCCGCGATTCGGCAGACCATTCATCTGTTGCACGCTCTGCGTAGTGCAGAGCCTGGGCTATGGAGCCCGATTATGAGCGTCGGCGAGCAAATGGTGATTACGCCCGCCCGAGGTGAGGCCATGAGCTTGTTGCGGCGCGTTTCGCAATAAGCTCTCCTTTCACAACAATCTCTTCTTTAATCTCTTATAGCCGCTCAGCAACTTGTTTTAGTCGCTGTAGCTGACTCTCCATGTCTCGCTTTGTCCAGCCTGCGGCAAATTGTTGGAAGCCCATGCTCACTAGCGGGTTGGGAATGGTGAACTCGAAGCGGTTGAGCAGCGTCGTGCCGGGGGTGCCGGCTTTGTCTTCGGGCAGGCATTCCCAGCGATCGCGCCCCACAAAAAAACCATCAAATCCCCAAACAATCAGACCGGGCGATCGCTCTATCACCGTGCTATGCAATGTCGGCGTTAGAAAAGGGACTTTCAGCTTAAAGTCAAATTCACTACCTTCTGTTGTTCTCCAGTCACCAACTGGTTCGCACACCAGGGCCGGATTTAGCCAGCGGTGCATGAGCTGTTGTTCTGTGAAGCAGCGTTCTACCGTGGTGGCGTTGGCACGGATGAAGATTGATTGTTCATAGATGTTCATAGAAGACCCTCTCAAGACATTGATTGGGCAGCGCGCTCAAAATCGGCAGTGGCTGCTAGCGTGGCGGGCACATCAAAAAGGGCCTGGGCGATCGCTGCTGAAAACGTAAACGTATCGACGCCCTGCGCAGCCAGCGCTGGAATATCTTCGACGTCGCGAATGCTGGCAGTGAGTAGGCGAGTCTGACTACGGACACCGTTGATCGCTTTTTGCATCGTGGCAATTTCCTGCCGGCCATCTCGACCCGCGTCGTTAATGCGACCGAGATAAGGGGCGGCGTAGCTCGCGCCAAGGGCCGCTGCCATCAGTGCCTGATGCACTCTGTACACAGCCGTCAGGGTGACAGGAAAGCCTGCTTGGATCAGGTCCTTAGCAGCGGTGGTGCCTGCTTGCGTCGCGGGCAGTTTCACCACAACGCGCGGATCAGCGCTGCCGAGGATTTTGCCCAGGTGCAGCAAATCCGCCGCAGATGTTCCCCATGCCTGCAAGTGCACTTCCTTAACGCATAACGAAAACGCCTTTTGCGCCAGCTCTTTTAGCGTATCTGGATGACAGCGAACGCCCGCTCGCTCAATGAGCGATGGATTGCAGGTCACGCCATAAAACAGTCCGGTAGGTAGCCAAGTTTCCCACTCGCTTACCTCGGCAGTGTCGAGAAAAAACCTCAAGTGGGGCGCGATCAGATCTGGAGGGGTATCATGCATGACTTCATCTTACAAAAAAGCCACCTGAACGGAAAATATCCTGTCCAGATGGCTCTGCATGGCTTAAAAAATCGCTCAGATCGTCTGATTTTAGATAAAGCTGACTGTTTCAGTGTGCAGCGGCGATGTGAAATCGCCAGCTAAGAGAAGGTCGGGATCTGCGCCGAATCGGGAGGGCACGAGTCCGGCAGTGGCTTGCCCAGAAGCGCCTAAAGACGCCTCAGAAGAACTGTCAGATAGCGCCAGCGACCTGATATTGGCAGTGACTGAGACATTGTCGATCAAGCCGCCGATGCTGTCGCCAGTGCCAGTGGCTCTAAAAGCCAGGGTGCTCATATCGGGGTTGCCCCCAACCACTTCATATCTAAAGCGCTGCCAGCCTAAGCCTCCTTCTGTCAAGCTATCAGGTGTCAGGCTGCCGACCTTAACCGCGTTCCAAAATATATCAATGCCTGCGGTGTCAGGTGCTGCACCGCCCGTAGCGTAGTCCACGGCTAAGGTATAGCTTTGGCCGGTAACCGTATCGACATTTTGGCCGATGGTCGCATTGGAATTGTAGATATCCAGTGAGACCCAGGCGTCTCCATCTGCGGCTGGGCCGATCGCCTCAGTGCGCTTATCGACTCTAAAGCCGATGCCAGACATCGTCGTCCAGCCTTGGATCCGCTTGTAGAAGCCAAATTCACCCGCTTTAACCGGAGATTTTTCAAAGCTGCCGTTGACCACGAGGTTGGGCATCAGTGAGGTGATCGATTTGTCAGCTGCTGGTGCGATCGCGTCAGCTTCCATTTTGCTTAATTCAACCTGCCCGTTCAGAGTTGTGACCGAGCCAACGCCGTTGCCATAGAGACTGCGAATACCGTTGATGTCGTCTTGCTTGAGAAAAGGCTTGTTGACATCGGTATATTGAGCGGCCAGGACCGAATTCATAACGGCTGGCTTGTCATCTTCGTGATCTAGCCCAAGAGAATGTCCAACCTCATGGACAGCCGTTTCTAAAAACAGCAGATCGCTCCAGCTCTCGCCGGTATCGAAGGTGACATCACCAACGCTAGGAAAGTAGGCAAACGCCAACGTTTTACCCGCCCCGTCAATATCATCACTTTGGACAAAGATATCAACAGCCGGATCAAAAAGAGTGGTCGATTGAGGATCTTTGATTTCTTGAAAGTCTATAGGCGCATAGCTAGCCCAGGTTCCCAGCGCCTTTGAAAATAGAGTTTTAGCTCGAGCTGTCTCAATGCCACTAAGCTGAAAGCTATCTTGGAAGGCGAAATTGATTAGGGTTTTGCTGCTGCCGTCAGCTTTAGGCACTGAGTCCCACTTGAGCTGAGGGGTGCCATTGGTAACGCCGTTTTTAGAGCGCTGGCCGTTGGCTGCCACGGTGGTAAAGGCGGCTGCGTCTTCTGGTACGAAAAAGGTCTCGGGTATGAAGGTCTCGGGCATGAAGGTCTTGGGAAAGACCTCGGGCAGTGCCGCAGCGATGTTCTCTAAGGGTTTGGTACCGTTCAAAGGCGCTATGAAAGGAGCGATCGCCTCAATTTTTGGCAAAAGAGTCTCTAAAAAGCTGTTTTGTAGAGAGAATCCGCTTATTGCGCTGCCTAAGCTAAAGTCAGTGACTGTTTCAACACTCTTGCCAATTCCAAACGCGTCTAGTAAGTCTGTAGTGCTCAGATCGCCTGTCAGATCGTCTAAGCTAACGCCCGCCTCAGCGGCTGCATCGCCGACAATCTCTAGCAGCGCATTCGTCAGTGCCTCCTCGCTTAAGTTGGGATCGATATCTGTAAGCGTGTCTGCAAGCAGGGTCAAGGCATCAATTTCCAGCAACGCCAAGAGCTGCTGACTGAAAGAATCTGCGGGATTAGGCATGGACATTGATTTATCGAAGAAGCCTTAGGCGAAACGATTGAGAAAACAGGAAATGTATGTATGTATGAAATCCAATAATTGTTTAGAAGCCATAAACAACTAGCCCCTTACCTCGCTCACAACGGAGGCGAAAGTAAGGGCTATACAGAGGGCTGAACCGATGCAGCGCCTTTTATGTATGGCTTGTAACAACTATGGTAGATGCTTCTTTGATAGCAGCATTATAGTGTGAAGCGATCGCCAGACACCTTCGTGTATTTGTGAAGTTTTCATGACGAACTTTATGTTCTGACGATTACGCGTCGGATTTTGAGCATCCGGACTGAACGAATTTGCCAAATGCTCGCGGCGAATGATCCAGGCTTCTGTGGCGGAAAAGCGAGCGACACGTACTAACATAGGCTTATAGACCTAGTGCTAACTGTTCTATACAGAGAACAACAACGCCATGACTGGTGAACTCGGATATTCCATCCCCCCGGCAATTCGCCGCATCGCCCAAAACTTTCGGTTAGCGGGCTGGGCAGGCGTGTGGACTCAATCAGTCGTTGGCGTCATTTCAAGTTTGCTGTTCGTTGTCAATGCGCTAGAGCCTGATAAAAGCCTGTCAAATGCGGGCGCTGACATCTTTCAGGCGGTTGGCGTCTTACTTGTGTTTGTCAGTGCATTCTGGGGATTCCGCTACGTGCGCCTCAGCCGCAAGCTGCGCACAAATAATCCAGACTTGCGACCGAAGCCTAGAGACGCGGCTCAAGCAGTGAGAATTGGCATACTCCTCAGCCTGGTGGGAATGCTATTGACCATTATCGCGGCTGAGTCAGTGGTGGCGCTGCTCTGGCTAAGAGCGCTGCGACAGGTGGCGACCTTTGGCGGTATTTCTCAAGATACGGCTGCTTTTATCAACGCCGCTGATATCGCCGTTGTGTTTTCTGTGGTCAACACAATGTTTGCCCACTTTCTCGGTCTCTGCATTTCGCTGTGGCTGCAGTACGTTATTGACCGGCAGTAGAATTTGGCGGGCTTTTATAGCGTTTCTCACTTGGCTTGAATACGATTGTTCTGGTGGAAGCCTTGCAGAACAACAGGCCAAGTGA
>JBAUIB010000382.1:0-4777 GCA_049680585.1 Phormidesmis sp. | reverse complement strand
AGGCTGCAGGGCGCGTAAAGCCTGCTCTGAGTGCAGTTCGACAAGATAGCTCGTCTTACTTTTGGCAACTGAGCGAATATTGCCCCCGCAGCAAAGAGAGGCGATCAGCTGCGGCATGACGTGGGTAGGGCGAACCGGCCGAGCCGGAAAGTCCATTTCAATCCAGCTCTGTTGTTGTTTAGCGCTGAGCCATCCGCTTTTGGTAGAGAAATGGGCCATTTGTTCGGCAGGTAAATAGCCCTCACTCCACAGCACATGCGCACTGGCCAAAGTCCCATGGCCGCACAGGTCAACTTCTACAGCAGGGGTAAACCACCGCAGACTGTAGCCCTTCTCACCACCTTTCTCGCCGCTTAAAGGATGTAAAAAGGCGGTTTCAGAGAGATTCATTTCAGCCGCGATCGCCTGCATTAGCGACGCTTCTAAAGGTGTATCCGTCACACATACCGCTGCTGGGTTACCGGCAAAGGGCCGATCTGTAAACGCATCTACCTGAATGACCGTTAGTTCCATAATGCTTGCTCTATACATGCCTGTTTCATCATACCGAGTTCTCTTTTTCCCGAAGCTCTACCGGCCATATTGCGTCTCTAACCACGCTCGAACGGCCTGCTCAGAGTCAAAAACATGGCGATCATTCCGATGTGGATCGTAGACAATCCATTGAGTTGTGCCATTGGAGCGCGATCGCCGTCGAATAGATAGCGTCTGCTTTCCTGTAAAAAAGTTCATGAGAGAATTTAAGCTAAGCTGAACCCATTGCGGAAGCCCTCTGGGCTGTGAACAAGATTTTCGTTGGCCAACAAGCCGGTAAAATTCCGTTTCTAGAGTGTCGGAGACAATATTGTTGTTCATGGCTACTAGAGATCTGCTTAGATCAGTCACAATGCCTTTACTATGGCTGCTCTAGCCTGGTTTACGGAAGGTACGCTTTGAGATGCTTTTGCTAGAACAGTTGCCTAAAGATGGATCTGATAAACCCACTCAAATAAAAACGCCTCTAGCCAGCAGCCAAAGGCGTTTGATACTGTATTAATCGGGCGCGATGAGACAAAATAAACACGTCTTAGCCTAGATAAGTCGTATAGGGAACCCCTCGATAAACCAGTGTCTGAAGCACTTTTTTTGAGGGGAGTCCAATCACTTCTCGCAGGCGCAGGCGAGCCCCTCGGTAGTAGCTGTCTTGCTCTGTCACAACGGTTTCACAAGCTAAGTGAGTAGGGCTGTAGCGAATGCCGCGGTAAGTTAACTGCATGCGTTTTCTCCTAATTGGGTGAGTGATTTAGTGGTCTATGGTAATGAATGTAAGACTCAATCGAGAACTTATCGAGAAGCGCATTTAGCTTTCTGCCGCTTGATCTGGGTAGATTGAACCAGCTAAAAATTTCTTAATTGTACTATGTAGCCCCCTGCCAAATCTTCTATGCTTCCAATGAGAGCCAACTGTTTACTAATCGATGAAAATTCCGCTAGATCGACGGGCCAAGAAACCGATTTATTTGCAAATACGCGATCGCATCCAGCATCTGATCCACCAAGGCCATCTCATCCCCGGCAGCCAGCTACCCTCCATCCGCACCCTCGCTCAAACAGTCCAAGTCAATAAGCTCACCGTCATCGAAGCCTATAGCGTGCTAGAAGCCGATGGCTTAGTCTGCGCAAAGCCGGGCGCAGGCTATTTCATCAACCCGCCCGCCTTGCAGTCCACCTCATCCCGTCGTTCTACCTTCAACCCCGTCCAAGAAGTTCTCCTCCCCAACCCGACTCGCAATTCCTTTCCTCAGCTCTACTACGCCAGGCTGCAGTCCGAAGACGACACCCGCTACATTGACTTCAGCCTTGGCTTTCCTCAGCCTACAGGAGTCGATGATCTTCAGCGCATCGCTCGTCGGGCGATGAAAGAGGCCCCCACCTTTTTCCATTCAGGCCATCCTCAAGGTGATCTCACCCTCCGCGCTCGGATTGTGCAAATTTTAATCCAGCAGGGGTTAGAAATCCTGCCTGAAAATCTCATCATCACAAACGGCTCAATGCAGGCGCTCTCTCTTTTGGTTGAGCATTTGATTTCGCCGAGCGACTGGGTTGTCGTTGAAGCACCCAGCTATCATGGCTTTCTCTCAATTCTTCAACAGCGGCGCGCGCAGGTAATTGGCATCCCGATGACGCCTGAGGGGATGAACTTAGAGCTACTAGAGCAGTACTTGAAGAGTCATCGCCCCAAGCTGATTTACACCATCAGCACACTGCACAACCCGACCGGCATTACCACTTCTGTCGCCCATCGCCAAAAGCTGTTGTCGCTGGCTGAGCAGTACGACTGTTTGATTGTTGAAGACAACGCCTATGAGCCGTTGAGCTTCGATATTACACCGCCGCCGATTAAGGCTTTTGACAGGCGCGATCGCGTCATCTACCTCGGCACCTTTTCCAAAACGCTCATGCCTGGCCTGCGCGTGGGCTATATGGCCGTCACGGGCAAAGAGACCAGCGCCTTAACAGAGCGCAAGCTGCTCCACGATTTTCACAGTTCTCACGCCTCTCAAGCCATCGTCAAGGAGTACTTAGCCTCAGGGCACTATCGCCGCCGACTGAACCAGATCCAGGCACTGCACCGCGATCGCCGTGACTGCACGCTCAAACTGCTCGCGGCCCACTTCCCGGACAATCTGAGTTGGACGGTGCCTGATGGCGGCACATTCCTCTGGATTCAATTGCCCGATACGCTGTCGGTATCAGCGGTCAGTGCCGCTGCCGCTGCTCGCAAGGTGCTGGTCTGTGCAGGCTCAGCCTTTTTCCCGGCGCAACAGGGCTATTCTGCTCTACGGCTAAACTTTGCGCTGCCGCCATCAGCCGCCCAGCGCGGCATTCAAATCCTGGGCGATGTGCTCAAAAAGCTACAATAAGGCCCCTTGGGTGTGGAGCTTTGCGTTCTTCATCTTTCTCGCCAGCAAAAGGAAGAAGGCGCGTGGTTTTGCTGCTAATTTTTGGGGTGGGGCTGGTGGCAGGCTTTGTCGATGCGATCGCTGGCGGCGGTGGTTTGATCATGCTGCCGGGACTGTTATTTACCGGATTGCCAGTGAGCAGTGCGATCGCCACCAATAAACTCTGCGGTACCTTTGGTGCACTTACCAGCTCTGCAAAGTTCGCTCAGTCCCAGCAGGTAGACTGGCGCGTCTGCGCGTTGATGACGCTTCCCGTGGCGTTCGGCTCGTATCTAGGCAGCCGCAGTATTGATCGGTTGCCCTCGGCTTGGGCTGAGCCTGTCGTGATTGTACTGATCACCGCAATTACTGTGATTGTGGTTTTCAATCCCGGTTTTGGCAGTGCTAGGCCGGTGGCGATCGCCGCTCAAACAGGCGTCTCTCTCAAACAGGCGTCTCTCAAACAAATCGCCCTGAGCATTAGCGCGGGTGCGGCGATTGGCTTTCATGACGGATTTTTTGGTCCGGGGACCGGCATTTTCTTAGTATTTGCACTGCTCTCGCTTTGGCCCTTCGACTTCTTGCGAGCGACCGGCACGACTAAAGTTTTGAACTTTGTTGCCAATGCGATCGCTCTTGTCACCTTCGCCGCTGCGGGCAGCATTCAGTACGACAAAGGGCTCAGCGGCGCAGCAGGCGTGATTATCGGCTCTTTTCTTGGTGCCACCTTTGCTACAAAAAAAGGCACAAAGCTCATCAAGCCGCTGTTTATTGCCGTCACAACCGCGCTTGTTGGCAAGCTGCTGTTCGACTACGCCATGAGATAATGACTTGCCCCCAAAGGATAACAGCAGCATGATTACCGTTCATCATTTGAACAACTCGCGCTCTCAGCGAATTCTCTGGCTCTTAGAAGAACTGGGCCTAGAATACGACATCAAGCGCTACGAGCGAAATCCCGACACCATGCTGGCCCCAGACGCGCTGCGTAAGGTCCACCCGCTGGGCAAGTCCCCTGTGATTACTGACGGAGCGCTAACCCTAGCAGAATCTGGCGCGATTATTGAATACTTAGTCAGCCGCTATGGAAACGGAACCCTAATGCCGCCCGCAGATACCCCAGCGCGTTTGCGCTATACCTATTGGCTGCAGTACGCCGATGGCTCGGCCATGCCACCGCTAGTGATGAAGCTAGTATTTGGTCAAGTCGAGCAGAAAACGCCTTTCTTTTTACGTCCGTTAGCCAGCGCAATTGTCAATCAGGCCAGCAGCTCGTATATCAACCCTCAAATTTCACTCCATCTCGACTACATGGAAGCAGAGCTTGAGCGCAGTCCGTGGTTTGCAGGTGATGAATTTACCGCTGCTGACATTCAGCTCAGCTTTCCGCTAGAAGCCGCTGCCGCTGGCGATGACATGGGCAATCGGCCTAAACTCCAAGACTTTCTCACGCGCATTCACGCCCGCCAATCCTACCAAAAGGCGCTAGAACGGGGCGGAGAATACACTTTACCCAATTGAGTTTGCCCAGTCCTTGGCCCAAGCCAAAATCTCATGCACTCTCTCAATCGAGCCCGCCTCAGAATAAAGCCGTAGCACAGGCTCCGTGCCACTAAAGCGAATCAGCAGCCAGCTGTCATCTTCCAAATTCAGCTTATAGCCATCGACCGTAATACAGTTTTCCACTCGCTTGCCTGCAACCTCTGTAGGCGTATCAGACTGCAACGTCTTTAAGAGCTTTGCCCTGACCTCCATATTCGCCAGCGGCAAATCAATCCGGTCATAATCAGCCGTAAATCCGCACTGCTCTCTGAGCGAATCGTTCAGCTCACCAAAGTCCTTGCCACTCTGCACCA
>JBAUIB010000381.1:0-4440 GCA_049680585.1 Phormidesmis sp. | reverse complement strand
AGAGATAAGCCACGATTATTCCAGGCTTCCACATCATCAGGCTGAAGAGCGATCGCTTGGTCATAGCTCTCAATCGCCTGCTCATAACGATCTAAAGCTTTGAGCAAGTTTCCTTTTAAGTTCCAAGCAGAAGCCTCCTCAGAATGCTGCTGTACGTAGCGGTCGGCGATCGCCAAGGCTTCATCATTGTTCCGCTCATTCAGCGCTGCTTGAATTTGCTCAATAATCTGCTGCTGTTCATCAGCTATCAAATCCCGCGGTGCAGCCTCTTCAGCAACTGCGGGACGTTCTATCTGCAACTGTCGCCCCACCTTCGCCGCCACTGCCCCCAAAGGCAACGCGGCCATCTCACCCAACTGCCGTAGCTGCCCCGCCAACACCTGATGCGCCTGTGCATCCACTAGCCACCGCTCGCTAAACGTTGCCAGCCAATCCGCCAACTGCGCCGCACTCATCCGCCGCTGAATCAAAACCGCCTGCAAAGTCGCCCAGCTCTCCCCCGCCTCAACCTTTTCTATCAGCGCAAACAAACAGCTCTTATAGTCCGTATCGCTAAGCTGCCGCTGAACTGCTGCGGGTGCCGCCTGCTGCGAAGCCCGCCCAAACAGGCGCTGCCGAATCCAAGACCATAGGCGATGTAGAAACCTAAGCATGAGCGTAAACGAGGGACAGCATTTGCTCCATTATGCGAGGCACCGCCCGCTTCACCTATCCCTTTCCCAATTTCTTCACGGATCTAACAAATTAACGTCCGATAGCGCTACTATCCACACCGTTTTAGCCTTCGAGCGATGACGTCAAAAACATGGACAGTGTTTATTACCTGCCACTTGTCAAATCTTGTAGCAGAGGCAGAATATTCGGCAGCTCAAGTTCCACGACATCTCTAATAATGTCTAAATCAATACCGTCATACTCGTGGACGATGATATCTCTCAATCCAGCCATCTGTTTCCAAGGAATTCGAGGATGGTGATCGCGCAGCGCTACTGAGTAATCGCTTAGTTGCTTCCCCAATCACAACGAATCATAGGACGATGGCGTCCTGGTCTTTGGTGCTGATTTCATTCCAATCTATGTCCTGCGAATATTCGAGGATCAAATTTATCGAGACGATGATGTCAAGAATTGACTGCCGATCCCTCTGCATAGATTACCTGCGCGGATTCTAAAATGGCCTGACGGCGGAGAAAGTTACGGCTGTTCTCAATTCCTCGCTTACTGACAAGATCTACTGGACGGCTAAGCAACTGGGATAGCTCGGCGCGCATGTCGAAGAATTTGAAACCATATCTAGCATCAGGAGCGCTAACGTAGAGCAAATCAACATCGCTATGCTGGTTCTCTGTTGGGCGAAAGTCATCTCGTAGAACGGAGCCAAACAGAGAAAGCTCAACGATTTGCCACCTTCTACAGAACTCAGATATCTCTGCTGCTGTTAAGTCCAGCCGCTGATAGAGTTCTCCGATAGAGGGCGTTGAGTGCATAACTACAGGAGCCTAGCTTTGTTTGTCAAAGACTCTATGATCTAAGCAAATTTTCCAAAAGCACTGGTGTGCTCTTCGAGCAGTGCTCGCTTCGGTCCGTGAATTGGATCTTCAACGATGATGGTCTGATCACGGCTAGCACCTAACGAAACGATCGCAATCGGCGCTTCAGTCAGCTTGGCGAGGAACTCCAAATAGTCCAAAGCAGCTTTGGGCAAGTCTTTTAGCGTGCGGCAGTGTTCAGTGGAGGTCTTCCAGCCAGGGAGGGTTTCGTAAATGGGCTTGCACCGGGCAAACTGACGGGCGCTGCTAGGTAAGTCTCTACAGCGATCGCCATCTAGCTCATAGGCGACGCACACCTTAATTTCGTCTAGGCCATCAAGCACGTCAAGCTTGGTAATGGCCAGACAGTCAAGGCCATTAATGCGCACCGCGTAGCGACTGACGACGCCGTCAAACCAGCCGCAGCGACGGCGACGGCCGGTAGTGGTGCCAAATTCTGCGCCGACTTCGCAGATCATGCTACCGACTTCATCGTCTAGCTCAGTGGGAAAGGGGCCTTCGCCAACGCGAGTGGTGTAGGCTTTAGCGACGCCGATCACCCGGTCAATCGTAGTCGGGCCAATGCCGGAGCCGATGCAGGCCCCGCCAGATACCGGATTCGATGAGGTGACGTAAGGGTAAGTGCCGTGGTCAAGATCGAGCAGGGTGCCTTGCGCGCCTTCAAAGAGGATGTTTTTCTTTTGGAGGGCGGCGCTATAGATTTGCAAAGAGCTGTCGGTGACGTGTGATCGCAGCCGATCCGCATACGCCACATATTCCTCTAGCACCTCATCAGCATTGAGCGGCTTGAGGCCGTACAGCTTTTCGAGCACTACATTTTTGTAGTCAATTGTCCACTTCAGCTGCTCAGCAAAACCATCCGTATCCATCAAGTCAATGACGCGAATACCCGTGCGATCAGACTTATCTGAGTAAGTAGGGCCAATGCCTCGCTTGGTCGTACCAATTTTTTTGTTGCCGCGCCGCTCTTCTTCCGCTTGGTCAATCATGCGGTGGTACGGCATCGTCACATGCGCACTTTGAGAAATAAATAGATTGTCAGAAGAGACGTTGAGCGCTTCTACTTTGTCTAACTCAGCGATGAGTTCTTTGGGATCGATGACTGTGCCATTGCCAATGATGCATTCAGTCTCGGGGTAAAGAATGCCCGAAGGAATCAGGTGTAGCTTGAAAGTTTGATCTTTGACGACAACGGTATGGCCAGCATTGACGCCGCCCTGATAGCGCACCACCACATCTGCTGACTTACTGAGCAGATCGGTGATTTTGCCTTTACCTTCATCGCCCCACTGAGCGCCGATAACAATAACGTTAGCCAAGAGAGTATAATCGCTAGATTTCAAACAAACAATTATTATCGCCAGCTTGCGATCAAAGTGTCAACAATAATTGTTGGCTTCTGTTGGCTGCCATTGACCTTACATTTTACCGAAAGATTCTGACAGGAAGACACTCAACCCTCTCCTCAAAAGTTTCCGTTATGGTGTAGAAAGGAGTAACTACATTTCCGGACATTTAAGCTTTTTCTTTAATATTTATTCGTCAATATTTACTAAAGTTATCTTCAGCAATGTTTCCGGCCTTTCTTTTTCTAGCCTTGTCCCCACAAGAAGGTAAACCCTATGAGTTTGTATGCAGAGCTGCACCGGCACTTGGGAGGCTCCGTTGTCCCTCGGGTGCTGTGGCGTTATTTTGAACGCAACCGCCCAGACCTTTCAGATCGCTTTGAAGATTATTCAGCCTTTGAACGGTTTTACACGCAGCCCAAAGACACGCTAGAAGAATATTTACAGCTACACACGCTAGTAGAAAGCGTACAGACAAAAGAAGCACTGCCCTACTTCATTTATCGGCTGATTCGAGGCGCGTATATTTTCGAGAACTTGGCTTATTTAGAATTGCGATACACCCCGTTCTATCGCACGCCTGAGCGCTTAGACACCGCTCAACGAATTGATGCGATGGCTGAGATTATTGAGGTGGTGGGTCGTGCCAGCCATCAAAGTGAATATCCGGTCGTGACGAAGCAGATTTTATGTTTGCACTCTAGGTTGCCTTACGAAATCAACCGAGCCACCTTAGAGCTAGCGGCGCAGTACCCAGAGTATGTCTGTGGAATTGATGTGGCAGGGGGCGATGCCGCCTACAACCTAGATGAGCTGAAGCGGCTGTACACTCACGCCCAAAGCTTAGGGCTCAATACCACCGGTCATCTGTACGAGACTAAGGACGGCTGCTATCCAGAACTGCTGCCTTATCTCATGCGCATTGGCCACGGCATCCAAATTCCGTTGCACTATCCAGAGCTGCTCAAAGAGGTCGCGGCGCGAGGTCAGTGCTTAGAGGTGTGCCCAACAACCTATTTGCAAACGGGCACGCTCGAAGAAATCAGCCAGCTCAAGACGGTGTTTGATCGCTGTTTTGACGCTGGGGTAGATATTGCCATCTGTACGGATAATGCGGGCTTGCACAATGTGCGGTTGCCGTTTGAGTATGAAAATCTGCTAACGCACGATGTAATTGGCTTTGATGGGCTGCGGGCCTGTCAGGCAGCGGCCTTTCGTCATTCGTTTGCTTGGCCGCATCACCATCAGCCCGCATCGCTGATTTCGAGTTTGCTGAGCGATCGCACCGACCCTCTAGAGACCTCAAGCAGCCGCTCACTCGGCCCTGTTCGATCGGTCTAATTTCCTAAGGTCTAGTCTCGTACAAGCCAATTTCGTTCTGCGGGCAGGGTAACAACCTGCCTGACGGAAGACGAGCGGGTCGTGCATCGAAGAAAAGTGGTTTTGCTAAACTGAAGTGCCGAATTGAGACATTGAAGGATGGAATGCCCCTTCTGTGAGCACCCTAAAGCGCATAAGCACAGCAAAACCAGCAAAGGCCATCA
>JBAUIB010000380.1:0-2329 GCA_049680585.1 Phormidesmis sp. | reverse complement strand
CTAAGAGCGGCGATCGCCCACAAACTGCAAACCGACAACCAGCTCGCCTACGGCCCTGAAAACGTCATGGTCACCAACGGCGGTAAACACTCGCTGTACAACCTGATGATGGCCATGATAGAGCCCGGTGATGAGGTGATTATTCCAGCGCCTTACTGGGTGAGCTATCCCGAAATGGTTAGGCTAGCTGGCGGAACGCCCGTGGTGGTGCCGACGACGGCTCAAGATAATTACAAAATAACAGCTGAGCAGCTGCGTCAGGCGATTACGCCTAACACCCGGTTGTTCGTGCTCAACTCCCCTTCAAACCCGACCGGAATGGTGTATACCCCCGATGAAATCAGGGCGTTGGCTGCAGTGGTCGTCGAAGCCGATATCTGGGTGGTCTCTGACGAAATTTACGAAAAAATTCTCTACGACGGGGCTGAGCATCTGAGTATTGGTGCGGCGGGGCCCGAAATATTTAAGCGCGCAATTGTCAGCAACGGCTTTGCCAAGGCTTATGCGATGACAGGCTGGCGGCTGGGATATTTGGCTGCGCCTGCGGAAATTATTCAAGCGGCCAGCACCCTGCAAAGCCATATGACTTCGAATGTGTGTACGTTTGCTCAGTATGGAGCGATCGCCGCGCTCGGCGGACCCACTGACAGTATCGAAATCATGCGCAGCGCCTTTGCCAAACGGCGACAGGCCATTATGAGCCGGGTCGATAGCATTGATGGACTCAGCTACGTCAAGCCGTACGGTGCTTTTTACCTGATGGTGGATATCAGCCAGGTGGGAATTGACTCGGTGACGTTTTGCCAGAAGCTGCTAGCCGAAAAACATGTGGCTACTATTCCAGGGGCGGCTTTTGGCTTAGAAGATACGATTCGCATTTCCTACGCCACCGATCTCGATACGATTGAGCGCGGGCTAGATCGGATTGACGGATTCGTTCGAGCCTATAGCGGTTAAGTCGGCTGCGCCCACCTTTGAGCCAGCAGGGGCGACCGAGGCATAGGGCTGAACGGCCCTTACAGCTTGCCGTAGCGCTTCGGTTCGACTTTCTAGGAAGTGCTCAGCCGGAACGATGTTAAGCAGGCCGAGCTTCGTCAGCCGCTTATAGGTTTGGCCAGTCGCCCCGACGATATAGATGACGCGATCGCCTTCCACCGCTTCTTGAATGGCATTCTCAATTGAGAGTGAGGTCGTCACCCCCAGATGCGGCACTTCGCTCAGATCTAAAACCAGCGCTTTGCAGTTTTGGACGGCTTCGCGCTGACGGGAAATGGCCTTTGCCACGCCAAAGATCATCGGTCCACTCAGGCTAAAGAGCAAAATCTTATCGTTACCTTGATCGAGCAGCGACTGTTCCTCAGCGCTGAGGCTAATTCGGTCATCATTGTCGGTAATCGCGGTCACGCCCTTATCTGAGCGCAGCTGACTGAGCTTTTCGATAGTCATAATATTGGCCACAAAAATGCCGACGCCCACCGCCACCATCAAATCGACAAACACCGTCAGAAATATCACCCCGTACATAATCGCCGCCGACTTGCGGGAGATATGATGAGCGCGCTTCAAAAAGCCCCAGTCAATGATATCAATCCCTACTTTGATGATGATGCCTGCGAGCACCGAAAGCGGAATATTGCGGGTTAAGCTGCTAGCACCCAGCACCACAACCACCAAAATCCCTGCCCGCACCAGACCGGAAAGTGCTGTCCGGCCCCCCGCTTTAATATTTACGACCGTGCCCATTGTCGCCCCTGCCCCAGGCAACCCACCGAATAGCCCAGAGGCAATATTGCCAATACCTTGACCGACTAGCTCTTTATTAGAGTCATGCTCAGTGCGTGTCAAGCTGTCAGCGACGACCGAAGTGAGCAGCGCGTCAATACAGCCCAGCATTGCCAGTACGATTGCATCGATTAGCATCAGCCGTACCTGAGGGCCGCTGAAGAAGGGCAAATGCAGGGTCGGTACCGCCAGCGGAATCTCGCCGATGCGGCGCATATTTTCTGCGGTGCCGAATATTGTCAGCGACAGGATGGTGCCAACGATCATCGCTACCAGCTGAGGCGGGGCAAACTTTCTCAAGTTTTTAGGGAAGTAGACGATCATCAGCACCGTGAGCAGGGCCAAAATCGCATCGCTCGGCTGAATGCCTGCTATCAGCTCTGGCAGGTTTTGAAGAGTGCCCAGCACGCCTCCTTTGGGGGCTGCCTGTCCGAGCATGGGCCCGAGCTGCAAAATGATCAAAATCAGCCCGATGCCTGACATAAAGCCAGAGACCACGTTGTAGGGCATCAGCGTGACATATTTACCCAGCTTCAGAACGCCGATC
>JBAUIB010000379.1:0-1739 GCA_049680585.1 Phormidesmis sp. | reverse complement strand
AGACGATGGCGGTGCGATTCTGGTTCTGACGTCCGGTGGCCATGACTTGCGCTCTTTGCGAGGGATGCTCAAGTGTAGAGCAATTGCTCGGCGCTGGCGCTAAGGCACTAATTTTAGATCTACGTGTTCGGTTAGGGAAAAAGAGTCTCTGGCTACCTTGGCTCAAAAGAATGTTGCCCGGCCCTCTCATGGAGTTCATGCTCAGCCGAAAATTTGGCCTCACCGATCTCAGCTGAGCTATCATCTTGACATCCGTTTACGGTCTTGCGAGTTCTAGTGCAAAAGACCTGAAGGCAAATGAGCACCGTGCTTTGTTGAGTCTACTCGTTCTTACATCTGTATCAGATTTTTTCACGAACTCAGAGTCAACGCCTTCTCGTCCATTTGGAGAATACGAGCCCTATAAAAAGCTGACGAATAAAAATCTATGAGACGTTTGAGCTCAACGCTGCAGAGATGAATCAGCAGTGAAATCTGATAGCCGGGGGTAGCCGCATTGCCCCCAGCCATATCGCTGGAGAAGAGAGGTTCAATGCCGTAAAGTTCCACAAGGCTCTTCGCAGATGATACTAAAGAGGCGCGTACAGATGGGAAGGAACTTCTCCCAAGTACTCCAGACACTGCGAAGAGAGTTAGCCACTCTTGGGCAACACTTCGCGCTCACCCTTTTCCGAACAGACCCGATGACGAGCGTTTAATCGTTTCTCTGAACCTATCATGCGACTTCTCATCCAGCGCTCGCTTGGTGTAGCGCTCAAATACCTGCGGCGACTTTATCCGCATCAAGTTGCGCACAAACTCAGGGTCTATCCCTTCGAGCAGCATCTGCGTGCCAAACGTATGCCGCAGCTGATGCGGATGAATCGGCTCTTCTAATCCCGCAATCTCGCTCAGGTCTCGGATCAGGTTGTAGATGCCTCTATAAGCCATGCGCTTGCCATAGCTGCGATTAGACAAACTCTTGAATAGCGGCGCAGCTGCCGAAGTATCTAATCCCCGCTGGACGCACCAGCCCAGATAGCTCTCTATCGCCTGACAAGCTTCAGGCGCAAGCGGCACCGTGCCATCGCTGCCCCACTTGGCGTCTGCTATGCGGACAGTGAGATCACCATAGTCACCGACGTTTAGCTTGCTCACTTCTTCTGCTCGCAGGCCATGCTTGAGCAGCTCGAAGATAGCGGTGTCTCTGACATAAAGGTCGCCTCTAAACGCTAAGCCCTCAGCGAGTCGATGCACAATCGAAACATCGATATCCTTGACTTCCATCGGGTCAGACTTGATTCTTTCAATCGTCAGCGTCGGATTGCGCTCGATATAGCGTTTGGTCGCTAGCCACTTGAAAAAGCTTTGCAGGGTGGCTAAGGCTTGATTGATGCTGGCGGGGGAAAGTCCTTTGCTATCGGCTGTTCTTCCTGGCTTGCTTTTGAGATAGCGCTTGTAGCGAACAAGGTCGTTCTCTGTCACATCGGCCCAGGGTTTGCACTCTAGCCAAGCCTGGAACTGTCGTAGATGACGTAAGTAAGCACGTTTGGTGTTGGGTCGAATCTCGCGATCGCTCAAGAACTGGTCAATCCAATCCAGCTCAGGTGCTTGAGGTTTGCCAATAGCCCCAGCCGCCTTCTGTGTGTTTGGTCTGATTTCGATGAACTGTGGAATCGGATCGGGTTTTGCCATGAGCGGTTTTAGCTCTCCTGTTTGTCATATTCCGATGTTCGCCAGTCGGCCAGCTTCAAATGCTC
>JBAUIB010000378.1:0-17666 GCA_049680585.1 Phormidesmis sp. | reverse complement strand
AAATAGTTGACGCTTTTGAAAGCATACTGATACGCTAGCTGCTACGGTGATCACCTGCCAAAAGCGGAGCGATCGCCCCAACGCCTCGAAAAATTTAGCCGCTACTAGCGTTGGCAGGCACCAACACTAGCAGCTAGCCCCTGACACTGAGTTCACCAGTGAGAGAGGTTGTGGTTATCATCACAGCCCCCCTGACTTATGGCAAGTTGGGGGGGCTAGGTTTTTCTGGGTTTTCCTCCCTTAACGTTCTAGGAAAACGCTCGAAAAAACCATGAAAACGACAGCTTTGATGCCTCAGCAGCCTTCCACAGGCGGCCAAACTTTTGCTGCTGCTAACACTCAGACTCAGCCGGTAGCGGCAAGCCCTACGCCCATAGCCACTTCCCCCCGATACTCAATCCGGCACATCTTACTGGGACATCCCGCCGCCGTACGACAGACCATTCACTTGCTACACAGCTTGCACTACGCCGAAACCGGCCTGTGGACACCCGTACTAACCATAGAAACGCCACTGGTGATTGCGCCTGCGCCCGACGAATCAATCAGCTTACTGCGGCGATCGCTCTAAAAAAATCAGACACTATCGAAATTTCTCTCTGCTGGCTGAGCTGTTACGAAACTCACCGCTTTTGCCCTGCCCTATTGGAACTTAAGTGGGCGCCGTTGTAGAAATATGGATGAGACAATTTCCATCTTCTGGCGTAGCTCAAATCCAATTCACACCCCCCTATGTCTATGGTTACTCTGCAAAACACCTCTATTACACCTACTGAAGATCAGCTTCAGCAGACCCAGCAGCGCATTGATGCCTATATTCACATCATCGCTAGTAACCCCGACCGCCGGGAGGGGGCGTTTCCCTACAGGCTTTTTCATGAGGCCAACACCCCAATTAAAGGCACGGTCCTAATATTCCACGGGTTCAGCGCTAGGCCACACCAAATGTCGTATCTGGCTGACTACCTATTTAGCAACGGCTTTAATGTGTATCAAGCCGCCCTAGCAGGCCATGCCTATCACATCCCTGACCGTTACTGGCCACAGGTTGACCTCAAACCCGAAATCTTGATTCCCCTGCGAGAAAAAGTCAGCGCCGACCCCGTCCTACAAAACTATTTTGCCAACCTGTCCGATCTCAGCAGCGCAGGCACAGTCTCTCCCTCCCCTGTGCAAATGGCCGGGTTAATGGCTCGCCTGCGCCAGCTAGAGCCTCGACTAGGCGACATCGTAGCGGCCATTGAGCGAGACAATGACCCCGACTTTGAGCGCTATTTTGTCTCGTCACACTTGGCCTACCTAAGCGATGCTCAAGCTCGGCTGGCCGAGCTAGCTGCCATGCCAGGACCAATTTACACAGTGGGCCTATCGGTAGGCGGCGCCGTCGCGCTAACCCTGGGCGCTCAAAATCCGCAGCGAGTAGCCAAGATGGTCGCCTATGCGCCGCTACTAGAGGTCTATGGCGAAACCCGCGAGCGCTACGTCAATCTAGCTGGCCCGCTCGATATCCGAGAGGTAGGGTGGGATGAATTGAAGTTTCCGCTGGGCTGCTTTACCGCTGCTAATCGGTTTGGCGCATTTGTGCAGAGCCGTGACAACATCGCAGCCCTGCGTCCTCAGCCAACCCTGATGATTTTGACTGAAAATGAAGATGCGGCTGACATTCAAACCAGCCAACGCTTTGCGCAGTCGTTAGGCCACGACCCGTCAACTCAAAAGTACGATAATCACTACCTTTACACGTTTCCTAGCGCGGCCTTAGTGCCCCACCCTATGGTTGACCCCCTAGAGAAAAGCCAAAATATGAGCAACAGCTACTGGAAACCGATGTATCAAGAGACGCTGCGCTTTTTAGAACAAACCGAGTTCAGGAGCAGTAGCTTAGAGCAGATGGACAACGTTCCAGATCTGCCGCCCGTGCCACCAGTGTGACCATCAGTAAATAGGTAGACCAGAGGCAAACCCGGATACGCTGGCCGCTGAATATAGCGTTTCCCAAACGCATCCGGGAAACGCTGCATTTCCAAACTTAGCTTCATGCAACTTCATACTGCTTTGACCTTTATCTCAGTCACTAGAAAACGCTTATACGCCTTTACTGACAATAGTTATAGCGCCTAGAAGGGAAAAAGGTTTGTATCATTTGAGATCCACAGCATAGAGCGCTAGCGCAGAATTACGGAGTCAACCTCTGATAGATCGATATACAGCGTTTCTAAGAAAAATGAACTCTGATCGTCCCCAAAATACCCCCGACTTCAGTATCCTCCGTGCTGCGATGGAAGGGCTACAAGACGGCTTTATTATCACTAACCAGACTGGTAACATCGAAAAAATCAACGCGCCTGCCCAGCACATCTGCGACATCCTAAACGCAAAAGATACTCAGCTCCCTGCCGAAATTTGGCGGATTTGTCAGTCTGCCCTCACCGCTCCAGACATCCTGTCTCTCTATAAAACAAGCATAGACGCCGAAATTATCCTGCCAAAGCTCGGCACCGTTCGGGTGCGTGTGCAAAACATTCATTTCTCGCAAACGCCCTATCTGCTCATCGTCTTGGAAGATTGCCAGCAAACTGTCCGCAACCGAGCCCTGTCAGACGCGGCGCTGTTCGGCCTCACTAAACGAGAGACCGAAGTTTGGCAGCTGCGGCTGCGCGGCGCAGACTACAACGAAATTTCCACCACACTCTGGATCAGCCTAAACACGGTAAAAAAGCACGTCAAAAACATACTCGCTAAGCGCAGCAGTCACGAAGATGATCTCGAGTACGGTCTGATAGCTTGAAATAACGGCGATCAACGTAGGTACTAACGGCCTTCAGCGGTCTTAGAAAGAGCTACATCAGATGCCGGCTGCTTCATGCTCAGCTGCTTTATGCCTAGCTGATTGGCAAGCTCCGCATTGCGGATCAGTACCGAGCGCTGGAGCAGCGGCGTGCGCGCCACTGAGCTATTGGCTAGCGTCAGCAGCGGATTGGCGAGTACGCCCGAAAGGGCCGTTACGACCACCGCTAGCACTAAGCCCACCTGCAAAGATCGCATACCTGGTAGCGACCAGTCATTCGTGGTGTAGGCTTTCACTGCATCAGACATTTCCTGAGGCTCTTTGACCACCATCATTTTCACGACACGAATGTAGTAATAGATAGAGATCACACTTGTAATCAGACCGATGAGCACCAGGGTATAGGCTCCGGCCTGCCAACCCGCCCAAAAGATGTAAATTTTGCCGAAGAAGCCTGACAGGGGGGGAATCCCGCCTAAAGAGAGCAAACAAATGCTGAGACAAAGCGTCAGCAGCGGATCTTTTTGATACAGGCCGCTGTACTCGCTAATCTGGTCGGTGCCCGTACGCAGCGAGAACAAAATCACGCAGGTAAAGGCGCCCAAGTTCATAAACAGGTAGATAAACAGGTAAAACACTAAGCTGGAGTAGCCTGCGTCGGTGCCAATGATAAAGCCAATCATCACAATGCCGGCTTGACCAATTGAGGAGTAGGCCAACAGCCGCTTCATACTTGTCTGCGCGAGGGCGACCACATTGCCCAGCAGCATACTCAAAATCGCCAGCGCGGCAAAGACGAACCGCCACTGTTCTGCCACCATCGGAAAGGCCGTTAGCAGCAGCCGAATTGCCAGCGCGAAGCCTGCTGTCTTGGAGCCGACCGACAAAAAGGCCACGACCGGTGTAGGCGATCCCTCGTATACATCTGGTGTCCACTGGTGAAAGGGCACAGCCGCCACCTTAAAGGCGATACCCGCAATCACAAAGACCAGCGCAATGATTAAGCCAATGGGCGCGACTGCGTTGTCAGCGGCAATTCGAGTGGCAATTAGGCTGAGGTTGGTCTCGCCGCCTGATAGGCCGTACAGCAAGGACATGCCGTATAGAAAAATCGCCGCACTCGCCGCGCCGATTAGTAAATACTTCAGCGCGGCTTCGTTAGAGCGTGGGTCACGCTTCATGTAGCCCGTCAGCAGATAGGACGAAATACTCAGCGTCTCTAAGGACACAAATATAGTGACGAGCTCATCGGCTCCAGAGAGAAACATGCCGCCCAGCGTGGCCGTCAGCAAAATGGTTAAAAACTCCGCCAGTGCAGTCCCTGATCGCTCAATGTAGCGAATGCACATCGGGATGGTGACCACCGTCGATAGGGCGATAATGCCGCGAAAGACAATGCTCAAATCGTCGCCGTTAAACGCGCCTAAAAAGGCAATGGGATTGGCTGCGCCCCACTGGAGAACGAGATCGGATATCGCGATCAGAAGACCTGCGATCGCCACATAAGGCAGCCAGCGCGTAACCCCCCTGCCGCCGATAATGTCCGTAATAATAATTGCCATGATCGTGATTATCACGATCCCTTCCGGCAAAATGATGCCAGCATTTAGCTGAGCGGCGATATTGGCAAAATCCATTGACAATGGCCTAGTGAAAGAAGCCAGATAATGTTTTCCACTTGAAAGCTTACCGTGTATCTTCTGTTAATCCCACCGTCTGAGCAGATATTTTTGAAAAAGAGGGCTGGAGAAACGATGCTTGAGCAGCCCTTTGCCGGCAATCACTAAAAAAATTAGTAGACGGATCCTCACAAACAGCGCTACAACAAAAGCTAGCGTTTAGTACCAGCGTTAGAAGCTGGGTGAGCGATGGGTTGGCGCTACCCTACCAGACTCTATCTACCTACGCTCAAACTCAATCTAAAAATCCAATCTAGAGAAATAATGCAGGGTAGACGAATTGGCCCCTTTTGTTCTATCGCTGTATATAGCTGTATATATAAGAGGAGGCGGTGACTTGATACGCGGAGCGCCTATTCCCCCTTCCTGGGAATGCTGCTAACAAACCTAAGTTTAAGTAAGCAGTCCTACCCCGTCGCTTTCATCCTTTGTCAACCTCAGTTAAAACGCCATAGTCGTATGTCTACGCTCGTCATTGTTGAGTCCCCCACCAAGGCCAAGACTATTCGCAACTACCTGCCCAAAGGCTATCGGGTAGAAGCTTCTATGGGCCATATCCGCGATTTGCCTAAGTCGGCCAAGGAAATTCCGACTAAGGTCAAAAAGGAAAAGTGGGCTCAAATTGGCGTGAATACAGAGGCTAACTTCGAACCGCTGTATGTGATCCCCCAGGATAAAAAGAAGGTCGTCAAAACCCTTAAAGACGCGCTCAAAGGGGCTGACGAGCTGGTTCTAGCAACTGACGAAGACCGCGAAGGCGAAAGCATTAGCTGGCACCTTTTGCAGGTGCTGAAGCCTAAAGTCCCAACCAAGCGCATGGTCTTTCACGAAATTACCAAAGAAGCCATTCAGTCAGCGCTTTCTAACTGTCGCAGCATCGACGATAAGCTCGTTCATGCTCAGGAAACGCGCCGCATTTTAGATCGCTTAGTAGGCTACACCGTATCGCCACTGCTGTGGAAGAAAATTGCCTTTGGCCTGTCGGCGGGCCGCGTCCAGTCTGTATCAGTCCGGCTATTGGTTGATCGGGAGCGGGCTAGACGCGCGTTTAGGAAAGGAGCTTACTGGGATCTCAAAGCGGCTTTGCTCAAAAGCAAGACGCCTTTCGAGGCCAAGCTTGCCTCGGTCGGTGGGACTCGTGTGGCTAACGGCAGTGACTTTGACGAGTCTACCGGTCAGGTAAAAGCGGGACGCAATGTCCTATTGCTCGATGAAGCAGAAGCGCGATCGCTGCAAACTCGACTAGAATCTAGCGCCTGGAGTGTTTCTAATCTCGAAGAGCGACCCAATACCCGCAAGCCCGCGCCGCCATTTACTACCTCGACCCTTCAGCAGGAAGCCAACCGTAAGCTAGGACTGTCTGCTCGCGACACCATGCGCACAGCTCAAGGGCTGTACGAAAAGGGCTTTATTACCTACATGCGAACAGACTCGACGAGTTTGTCTAAGCAGGCGATCGCCGCTGCCCGTAGCTGTGTCGAGAGCAAATACGGCAAAGATTATCTCAGCCCAAAACCCCGCCAGTTCTCAACCAAAAGCAAGGGCGCACAGGAGGCCCACGAGGCCATCCGCCCCTCCGGCGAGGTGTTCCGTACGCCCCAAGACACTGCGCTCAAAGAACGCGAACTGAAGCTATATGACCTGATTTGGAAGCGCACCGTGGCCACGCAGATGGCCGAGGCTCGCCAGACGAATATCACCGTTCAGCTCGAAGTTGACGATGCCATCTTTAAAGCAACTGGCAAGCGCATTGATTTTCCCGGCTTCTTTCGCGCTTATGTAGAAGGCTCGGACAATCCCGATGAGGCTATTGAAAGCCAAGAAATTGTCCTACCGGCGATGAAAAAAGGCGATGCGATTGACTGCGCTGGTTTAGAGGCCATTGGCCACGAAACGCAGCCGCCTGCTCGCTACACAGAAGCTTCCCTGGTCAAAACCTTGGAAAAAGAAGGCATCGGTCGCCCGAGCACTTACGCCACGGTAATCAGCACCATCGTCGCTCGGCGCTACGCAGAGCTGATTGGCAATAGCCTTGTGCCGACCTTTACGGCCTTTGCCGTCACTGAATTACTAGAAAAAAACTTCCCCGATCTTGTCGATGTCCACTTCACGGCCAACATGGAGCAGACCCTTGATGAAATCTCCACTGGCCATGCCGAATGGCTGCCTTATCTCAAAAAGTTCTATGGCGGAGACGAGGGCCTCGCAAACCAAGTTGAGCAGCAGCAAGACAATATTGATCCCAGCGAAGCGCGCACTGTTGATCTGGATGATTTGCTCGCCAAAGTGCGCATTGGTAAATACGGCGCTTACGTAGAGCTAGAGCAAGCCGACGAAACGGTCAGAGCTTCGATCCCGGATGGCGTGAGCCCGGCGGATCTTGACGATGAGCAGGTAGAAGTGCTGCTCAAGCAAAAAACAGAAGGGCCTGAGAAAATTGATTTGCACCCCGAGACGGGTGAACCAATGTATTTGCTAATCGGTCGCTATGGCCCTTATGTGCAGCTCGGTGATGTGACCGAAGAGAATAAAAAGCCCAAGCGAACTTCACTGCCCAAAGGCGTGAAAGCCGAAGATGTAACACGGGAGATGGCCGTCGGACTGCTCTCGCTGCCTCGCCTTTTAGGCGTTCATCCAGAGACCGGCAACAATATCAAAGCCAGCCTGGGTCGCTTTGGTCCCTATGTCGTTCATAGCAAAGGCAAAGAAGACGGCAAGGACGACTATCGCTCTATCAAAGGAGACGACGATGTCCTAACCATTACCTTAGAGCGGGCGCTAGAGCTTCTCGCTCAGCCTAAGGCGGGTCGGGGCCGCAAAGCCGCTACGCCCATTCATGAGATTGGCAAACACCCGGCAGATGACGAGCCAGTAAATGTTTACGATGGTCCGTATGGCCCCTATATCAAGCATGGCAAGGTCAATGTTTCGGTGCCGGAGGGCAAGAAGCCTGAAGAGGTAGAACTAGAGGAGGCGATCGCACTACTGGCAGAAAAAGGCGGCGCTGCTAAAAAAACAGCCAAGAAAGGGACCGCTAAAAAGAGTACAGCAAAAAAGAGTACAGCCAAGAAAAGTACAGCCAAAAAGGCAACAGCCAAGAAGGGGACAACCCAAAAAAGTACAGCTAAAAAGACGACGGCCAAAAAAGGGTAGTCTTTAGCGGGTCAGGATATTGCGGTCAATTTCTAGGCGATCGCTGCCGCCATCACATCCTCACTCATGTCAAAGTTAGCCGTCACCGACTGCACATCGTCTGACTCTTCTAGCGCCTCTATCATCTTGAGTAGCGAAATCGCCAGATCCGGATCTTCTACCGTGACGGTATTCGCCGGAATCCAGCGCATATCGACCTCGCGCACGTCGTAGGCTTTGGCTTTGAGCGTATTGCTGACGCTCTCTAGGCTGGGCACATCGCAAAACACTTCTGCACCAGGCGTATCTTCGTCGATTTCATCCACTAATTCGTACGATTGCGCGCCTGCTTCTAAAGCATCTTCAAGCAGATCTTCTTCTTCGATTTCACCGGCTAGCGTGACAACCCCTTTTTGATCAAACATCCAGCCTACGCAGCCGGTTTCACCAAGGTTGCCACCGTTTTTGCCAAACGCAGATCGCAGATCCGCTGCCGCCCGATTGCGATTGTCTGTCAGCGCTTCGATTAGCACTGCTACACCACCTGGGCCATAGCCTTCGTAGCGAATCGCCTCAAAATCGCCCTCGCCGGCTAAACTGCCACAGCCTTTGGCGATCGCCCGATCAATATTGTCATTGGGAAAGCCCGCTGCCTTTGCCTTATCAATCGCCGTACGCAGCTGAAAATTACCATCGGGATCGCCGCCGCCCTGCCGAGCCGCCACAATAATCTCGCGAGAGAGCTTGGCAAAGACCTTGCCTCTGACTGCATCCACGCGAGCTTTTTGTCGCTTGATGTTAGCCCATTTACTATGTCCGGCCATGTGTCTGCTGTGACTTGATTACTCTGGATTCATTATTCATCGTTTCCACCCAACTTTTCTTTGTAGTTGCGTGATGCCTTGATCGTCGCACCGATCAGCCCAACCTGCTGATTGAGCACCACACGTACAGGCACCTCATCGAGCAAATGACTGACTCTTCCCTTACTGAGAAAGGCAGACATGAACTCGCCGCCTGTGATCAACGCTAAATTTTTGGCCGTGACCCCGCCTGCAATGTACAGTCCGCCTCGCGGTAAAAACTTCAGCGAAATATTGCCAGCTTCTGAGCCATAGGCGCGAATAAAAATTTCCATCGTTTTTTGAGAGAGCAAATCGCTCTTATCGGTGGCTGCTCTCGAAATCACCGCTGCTGGATCTTCAAGTTCGCTGCGCTGGCCCGCTTTGCGCTCCCACACGTCCATGATTTGACCGATTTTATCGGATTCGCTGGCATACTGGCGATCGCGCAAAAACTGATAGATAGAAATAATCCCCATTCCTGACACGACTCGCTCTTCTGAGACCCTAGAAATGCAGTGTTTTTCAATCAGATACTTGCGCAATTGAAACTCTAGCTCTGACTGTGGCGCAAAGTCTACATGCCCGCCCTCCGATGGGAAAATGGCGTATTCTCCCCCGCAAGGCAGCAAAAAGCCCTGTCCCAAACCGGTACCGGCCCCTAGTACAGCCATCGGTGAATTTTTGTTTGGCTGTCCGGCTTGTAGCTCATAGATATCGTCAGGCTGCAAACCCAGCACGCCATAGCCAATTGCCTCAAAGTCGTTAATTAGCTGAACATTCTCAATATCTAGCGCCCCACTCAAAAACTCTCCCCGCAAGAACCAAGAGAGGTTGGTTAGCTGCGAGGTGTTATTAACGACCGGACCCGCGATCGCAAAGCAGGCCGAATTCGGTTTCACCACAGGCACCTGCTGCCCCGCCGCCGCAAAAAACGCCTTCACCATCGGCACAAACTCAGGGTAGTCAGCGCTCGGATAGCGAGCCTCAAACAGCGTATCTATCTTGACTTCGTGGCTAGCACAGCGTTGCGCCTCTTCGTCATTCACCTGCGCCAACCGCAAAATCGTCTTAGTCCCGCCAATATCGCCCGAGAGAAGCTGTGCCATAAGTCCTTGTAATAACTACCTCAAGCCCAAGGTAAGCAAATATCCCAAAGCGATGCTATCGAGCGTAAAAACTATTCACAATCCGCTTGAGTAGATGCTTATCTAAGCATTATTCCAAACCAGCCGCTTCGAGCTTTGCCAGCAGAGCCGCGTTCTCAGCTTCGGCTTTGAGCGCACGTTCTTGTGCGGCCTGAGCTTCAGCTTGAGCTGAATAGAATACTCGCCGCAGTCACTCTCTGACAAAAACTCCATCACTACTGGTGGAATCACACCTTCAGTATGCGGCGTGTAGCTACGACGAATGCGATCAGCTGGCGAAACAGGCGCGACGTACATCCAGTCAGGCGCTTTGCAAATAATGCGACCATCCACACTCGCACACAACGCAAAATTAGAAACGATGAGCGCATCTTCGGTTAACTCAGTTTGGTTCGCTAACGCTTGAGTGAGGGCGGCGGCGAGCAAGGGCTGAGCTTCATTTTCCACAGGAGCATCCGGCAAGACAAAGTCATCCGGCAAAATAGGCCAAGTGATAACGGGGCGGGAGGTGGTGTCCGCAAGGCTGTTGGCAGTGGCGTTGGGAACAGTCGCTGTCATGAGCTGAAACCCTTGTATTCTGACGGCAAAGTGGCGCACCAGCGGATGAATAGCGCCAACGCTGGCTACTACTATATTTTATATTTTATAGCGGTGTGCAGATGCAGCCTCTAGAGAGAAGGCTGCGCCTACGGACGCCACTATATATAATGGGGAACTTCTCAAAATAGGTAGGCGCTGTGACTGTAACTCCTTTATCTGTTAGTAAAACTGCCCATAGCGAAGCTGACAACTCAGCACTGTCTCTAGAGGCGCGCCCCGATAAGCTAGGACGCTTTGGACGCTTTGGCGGTAAGTATGTGCCCGAAACGCTCATGCCGGCGCTGAAAGAGTTGGAAGAGGCATATTATCGCTATCGCGAAGCCGCAGACTTTCAAGCAGAACTCAACGGACTGCTCAAAGACTATGTGGGTCGGGCAAATCCGCTATATTTTGCCGAGCGATTGACCCAGCACTATGCCAAATCTGACGGCAGCGGCCCTCAGATCTATCTCAAGCGCGAAGATCTCAACCACACAGGCGCGCACAAAATCAATAACGCCCTAGGTCAGGTGCTGCTCGCTAAGCGCATGGGCAAACAGCGGATCATTGCCGAAACGGGCGCGGGCCAGCATGGGGTGGCAACCGCGACGGTCTGCGCTCGCTTTGGCTTGGACTGTGTGATTTATATGGGTGTGGAGGACATGCAGCGGCAGGCGCTGAATGTGTTTCGTATGCGGCTAATGGGAGCGACGGTAAGCCCTGTGAGTGCGGGCAGTGGCACGCTCAAAGATGCGACATCTGAGGCGATTCGTGACTGGGTGACGAATGTAGAAAGTACCCACTACATTTTGGGCTCGGTAGCCGGGCCGCATCCATATCCAATGATGGTGCGCGATTTTCATGGGGTAATTGGCCAAGAGACGCGATCGCAATGCTTAGAAAAGTGGAACGGCACGCCAGATATCTTGCTGGCCTGCGTCGGCGGCGGCTCCAATGCGATGGGGCTATTTCATGAGTTTGTCGGCGAGCCCGAGATTCGCATGATTGGCATTGAGGCGGCTGGAGAAGGGGCAGATACGGACAAGCATGCAGCGACGCTGACCAAGGGCCGGGTAGGCGTGCTGCACGGTGCGATGAGCTACCTATTGCAGGACAGCGAAGGCCAAGTTACCGAAGCGCATTCTATCAGTGCGGGGCTTGACTATCCGGGCGTCGGGCCTGAGCACAGCTATTTCAAAGATTTGGGCCGAGCGGAGTACTACAGCGTCACAGATGCCCAAGCGCTAGAGGCGTTTCAGCGGGTATCACGGCTAGAGGGCATTATTCCAGCTCTGGAGACGGCCCATGCGTTCGCGTATTTAGAAACGTTGTGTCCGACGTTGACCAATGAGAAAGTGGTGATCAACTGTTCGGGGCGTGGCGACAAGGATGTGCAGACCGTGGCAAAAGCTCTGAAGTTTGACTAATTGGCGTTCGACTGATTGGCGTGACGGCTACCTGTTTACTGTTAGGGTACACAAATCGTACGCCCTGCAAATTGTTGTTTATTTACGTTGGAGAGGGTTGGGTGGAGAATTTTGAGGTTTGCGATCGCGATTTATCGCCCGCATTGCTGGCACGCTATCAGCAGGCAGAAGCCATTGCTGTGGATACTGAGACAATGGGACTAAATCCGTTGCGCGATCGCCTCTGCCTGATCCAGCTTAGCGACCCGAGCGGCTACGTCTCAGCCATCCGCATAGAGCGCGGTCAGCGCGACGCCCCTCATCTCAAGCAGTTGCTAGAAGATGCCACCATCACCAAAATTTTCCACTTTGCCCGCTTTGATCTGGCCACCTTACAGCACCACTTAGGCATCGTCACTACGCCCGTATTCTGCACCAAAATCGCCAGCAAAATCGCTCGTACCTACAGCCCCAGTCATGGCCTTAAAGCATTGGTCAAAGAGCTAGAAGGCATTGAGCTCGACAAGTCTCAGCAAAGCTCAGACTGGGGAAATGTAGGCGCACTTAGCGAAGAACAGCTCAGCTACGCCGCCAATGACGTGCGCTACCTGCATTCCTTGCGCAATAAGCTCACAGATATGCTAAAGCGAGAAGAGCGGTGGGAGTTAGTAAAACGATGTTTGACTTGCCTGCCCATGTTTGTGGAGTTGGACTTGAAGCAATACAACAGTGTTTTTGAGCATTAGTTTAGCTTTCCAAGCTTATTCCTAAGCTGCTTGTGCTATTGATTAAATGAATTACGCGGTTTGATTGGGACGAAAAGAAGGCCATTAGCAACCTCAACAAGCACGATGTGTCTTTTGATGAAGCTACTTCTGTGTTTGACGATCCACTATTCTTGGCATTTGCCGATCCGGAACATTCCCTTCAGGAACGGCGTTTCATTATCATGGGAGAATCAGCCAAAGGAAGGTTGCTAGTTGTCGCCTACACTGACCGTGCAGAAGCAATCCGATTGATTAGTGCCCGCTTAGTTACTCGCAAGGAACGTAAAGCTTATGAGTCAGATCTTTGAAATGGATGATGACCTACGCCTTGAGTACGACTTTACTCAGATGCCAGTTGTCGCACGGGGGCAAGGACGCAAACGAGCAGCTGCGACTGTTCAACTAGATCCTGACGTAGCAGCATATTTCCCGGATGCGGGTGCCGTTAATGAAGGATTGCGTCTGTTGCTAAGGATGTTGCAAAAGACATCACCTCAGTCGGACAAACAGTCTATAAATCACCAAAATTATGATAGCTAGCCCTTAGCGAAGAACAGCTTAGCATGGGTAAAGTCGAGCTAACGGGTAGGTAGTAGGTAGTCAGGCTTCTTACAGTCAAACTTTTTTCGCTTTTGAGTACCCTATTTAAAGCACGGCTCAAAGTTATTGTCAAATCTGGTGTCCACCAATATAACTATGACTGCAACTATCCTTTCCCCAACTGATTTACGGCTGATTACCACAGCTGAATATCACCGCATGGCAGAAGTCGGCATTTTGGTGGCGGATGAACAGATAGAGCTAATTGCCGGACAAATCGTACAGAAAATGCCAAAAGGCTTTGCTCACAGCGCACTTTGCAAACGGATAGAAAAGCTGATAGAGAGCCTCTTAGGAGACAAAGTGCTTGTCCGTTTGCAAGATCCCGTACAGCTAGATATCTACTCAGAGCCAGAACCTGATATTGCTGTCGTCTACCCAAATCCTAACTTTTACGACGATCATCACCCCGCCTCTAATGAAATTTTTGTAATTATTGAGATTGCCGATTCTACTATAGAGAGAGATTTAAGCACTAAGGCAGATCTCTATGCAGCGTCTGGCATTACTGACTATTGGGTGGTTAACGTAAAAGCTCAACAACTCCATGTTTTTAGAGACCCCCAAGCCAACGGCTATCAAAGACAAACAATCCTAAAGACTCAACAGTCTACGAGTTTTTTAGCATTTCCCGACTGTGTCATTGATGTGCAAGCCTGTTTCGGTTTAGCCAAATGATTATTCGCCACGATATTGACCCGGAGCGTTATCTTGTTAGGCCAGAGCGATTTCCGGCGGTGGTGGCAGTTGATAGCGCTTTAGAAGAGGTGTTTGCGGCTTACGACAATATTGATCGAATGCTGAAGCCCAATCTTCTTGCTGAGATTGAGCCGGGCCCGGAGTTTTGCGATCGCTGCGATGGCATGGGCACGCTCATTCGCCCAGACTGGATTTTGACAGCGGCTCATGTGGCGGCAGAACTATCTCTTGACAAAGCCATTGAGTTTGACAAAACTCCCTACACAATTCAGCAAATAGCCCTCCATCCCCATTTCCATAGGGATGTGATGGCACAGGTGAAAAACGATATTGCCCTCATTCAGCTCAATCAGCCCGTCGCAAAAGTAACACCGCTGCCGCTTTATAAGCAAACAGATGAATTGCAAAAAACGGTGACTTTTTTGGGAAGGGGCGACTATGGGACCGGATTAACCGGACCTGATCAGATAGATGGAAAAATGCGAGTCGCCACTAACCGAGTTGAGAAAGTAGACGAGCAGTGGCTCTTGTTTCAGTTTGATGCGCCACCTCACACCACAGAACTAGAAGGCATGTCTGGGCCAGGAGACAGGGGCGGGCCAGCGCTGTTAGAAACGGAAGCTGGGTGGGTGATCGCAGGCATCAGTTCCGGCCAAGATGCAGATACATCGTTAGGCACTCTCAGTGAGGGCCGCTACGGTGTATGGGAATATTACACCCGCGTTTCAAAGTACATAGATTGGATTGAATCGGTGGTACAGGTTTAATGAGCCACTCATACAAAAAAGGGACACACAGCCCGTGCATCCCCAAAAGTTTTCTCTTAATATGCGCCTACCAAGCTCGCTAGCCTACCAGAGATACAGCAGAATAAAGAGAATAATCCAAATCACATCCACAAAGTGCCAATACAGCTCTACCGCTTCAATCCCAAAGTGGCTTTCACTGGAGTAATGCTCCGGCTGACGAGCCCGCCACAAGACAGCAACCATCAGCAGCAGCCCGACAAAAACGTGCAGCCCGTGGAAACCCGTCAACACGTAAAAGGTGCTAGCAAACAAATTGTCGCGCAAGCCAAACTCTAGGTGGGCGTATTCATAGCCTTGACCTAGCAAGAAGATGGTGCCCATGAGAATGGTAATCGCGAACCAGGTTTTGACACCGCTGACGTTGTTATTTTTAACGGCGGTATCGGCTTTGTGAATGACAAAGCTACTGGAGATCAAAATCAAAGAGTTAATGCCAGGCAACAGAAGCTCCAGCTCTGGCGTGCCTGCAGGCGGCCACTCTACCGCGACTAGCCGAAAAGTCACGTAGGCAATGAACAGACCCATAAAGAGCATGCTCTCAGCACATAAAAACACCAAAACTCCAAACATACGATGGTCAGGATGCTCTTCGTGATGGCTAGCCGCCCCTTCTTGGGCGATATTGATTGTGCCCTGGGCAGTATCGATAGAACCTTGCATAGTGGAAAGGGGTAAGAGATCGGTTGGGTTGGACTTCGGCTACGCTCAGCCCACGGAAAGGATCGGAGTGGAAGAAAGCAGAAAGCTAAGTAGCTGGGGCCGGGACAGCGTGCTCGTACAGCTCTGGCGGATCTTCTTCAGCAATGTAGCCAAGACCATAATCATAAGGTCCAGATTTCAACTCAGGCAGCTCTTCAAAGTTTTCAATGTGCGGGGGAGAAAGCGTCTGCCACTCTAGCGTCAGCGCCCGCCAAGGATTCGCAGGTGCTTTTGGTCCATAGCGCCAGCTCCAAGCCGCGTTGATTAAAAATGGAATGGTCGAAACCGCCATGATGTATGAGCCCATGGTGGCCAATACATTGAGATCAGTAAACTGCGGGTCGTAAAGCGCAATGCGGCGGTTCATGCCCATCAGGCCCAGCTCATGCATTGGCATAAAGGTGAGATTCATGCCGACAAAGGTGAGAGCGAAATGGACACGGCCCCAAAACTCATTCATCATGCGCCCGGTCATTTTAGGGAACCAGTGGTATACCGACATGAAGACGCCGAAAACCGAAGCTCCAAATAGCACATAGTGAAAGTGGGCCACGACAAAGTACGTGTCGTGGACATGAATGTCAAAAGGCACCGCTGCCAGCATGACGCCACTGATACCGCCAATCAAAAACAGCGAGATGAAGCCAAAGGCAAACAGCATTGCGCTGGTAAAGGCGATCTTGCCACGCCAGAGTGTGGCCACCCAGCCAAAAACCTTAATTCCTGTCGGGACAGCGATGACCATTGTCGTAATCATGAAAAACATGCGTAGCCAAGGCGGGGTGCCGCTGGTAAACATGTGGTGTGCCCAGACAATCAGGCCCAAAAAGCTAATGACGATAGAGGAGTAGGCAATAGCTCGATAGCCAAAAATAGGTTTGCGCGCATGCACTGAAACCACTTCGCTAATCGCGCCAAACAAAGGCAGCACAAAGATATACACCGCCGGATGGGAGTAAAACCAGAACATATGCTGGTAAACGACCGGGTTACCGCCCCCAGTAGGGTTAAAGAACGCGGTCCCTGCCAATAAGTCAAATGCTAGTAAAATCAGTGCCCCTGCCAACACTGGCGTACTGATCAAAATCAGCAGAGAGGTGGCAATCATCGCCCAGCAAAAGAGCGGCATGTCAGTTAGCGTCATACTGGGCACGCGCATCTTCAAAATGGTGACCAAAAAGTTCAGCCCGCCCAAAATAGAGGCGGTTCCACCCACCAGAATGCTCATAATCCAGATGCCCTCGCCCAGCGCACCTGTGGTCAAGCTCAGCGGTGGATAGGATGTCCAACCAGCTTGAGGGGGCTCAAAGAAAAAACTGCTGATGAGCATTAGACCAGAGGGTGGGATCAGCCAAAAGGCGATCGCATTCAGTCTCGGGAAAGCCATGTCCCTAGCCCCAATCATCAAAGGGATCAGGTAGTTGGCCAAGCCAGCTCCCGCCGGGACAATCCATAAAAACAGCATGACGGTGCCGTGAAGCGTCAGCATGCCGTTGTACACATCCGGCGTGACAATGTCGGGCGCAGGAGTTGCTAGCTCAGTGCGCATCACGGTCGCGAGCGCGCCGCCTACTAGATAAAAGAAGAAGGCGGTTACTAAGTATTGAATGCCGATAACTTTATGATCGGTACAGAAGGTGAAGTAGTCAGTCCACTTGCGCTCATTGCCTAAGAGCATCGGGATCTCTTTAGTGGGCGTGGGAGCCTCTGAAGTTGTTGTCATTGCACGCTCTAAGTCAGTTGAATCTTCGTCAGATGGAACGTTAGTTGGCGAAAGGTCATGAGAGGTTGACTGATGGAACTCGACCCATGAGTTGGGCCATTAGTTGAGGGTTGCCAAATCAGTTGGATGCTGGTGCTGAGCCGGTAGAGCCCCGCTGGCTGAATGAGACAGATGAGACAGGTGCTCGGGCGCGATCGCCAACTTCATCGGCTCAACAAAATTTTCGAGATACTCAGCCGTCGTCCGCTCAGCAGGGGGCTTCGGCAAATTAGCGACTGTCGTATCACCCGCCTTCATCGCCGTCACCCGACTATCAACCCAAGCAGTGTAGTCATCAGCAGAATGCACAATCAGCTGAGTGCGCATGCCGCCGTGATAAGGGCCACACAGCTCAGCGCAGACAACCGGATAAGTCCCCTCTCTGATTGCGTTGAAAACCAGCTTAGTTTCCTGCCCAGGGATCATATCCTGCTTAATGCGGAACTCCGGTAGCCAGAAGGCATGAAGGACATCTTGCGCGTTGAGATTAAGCTCTACCGGCTCGTTTATCGGAACGTGCAGTTCGCCATCTACGATGCCATTAGGGTAGGTAAAGATAAAGGCATACTGCAAACCTTTAACATCGACCGACAGCACAGGTTCGCCTTCCATACCCGGCATGATACCCATACCCGCATTGCTCAGTAGAGACATCTCTCCTGTCACCGGATCGGGTGCATAGGCCACCTGAACAGACGGTGAGTCTGGCGACATGCTGTGGTTCATCAGATCCAACCCACCCATGCGGCTGTAGAT
>JBAUIB010000377.1:0-5094 GCA_049680585.1 Phormidesmis sp. | reverse complement strand
CTCCCATTCAATATCAAAATAGTCCGCGTACTGTGAGTCAAGACCGTGTTCTAAGACATCCATCAGGTACTGGTTTTGTCCGTCGTAGGCCATATGGTTAGGGACAATATCTTGCAGCCACCCCATGCCCCGTTCTTGCAGCTCTTCAATCAGCCCGTCAAAATCTCCCCTGCCCCCAAGCTCGGGATTTATCTGGTTTTGATCAACAACATCGTAACCATGCTGTGAGCCACTGCGAGCTTTGAATATAGGTGATGCGTAAACGTCAGAAATGCCGAGCCGGTCGAGATAATCAACAATCTCTTTGGCCTGGTTGAAGCCAAAATCGGGGTTGAACTGTAGGCGATAGGTAGCAACAGGGATACGCATGGGGAAAAGAGGCGAAGGAGTGAGGAGAGAAAAAAAGAAACGAGTCTAAAGAAGCGCTTGTCTGCGCCTTCTTTAAATGATGGATACTTAACTATCTGCTGGATCTGCCCGATAGAGCGCAATGCTCAATGATGGCATAGACAAAGTTGGCGTCGCCTTTGCACTCAGGATTTCAGGCAGTTGCTGATCGGTGGCACTGCTGCCGGCTGCCCACTCGGCATCGGCAGAACTGATCTGCTTCTGCCAGGTTTGCTTGCCTAAGGGTAGCTCAACTTCAAGTGTTCGCTCACCAAAATTCATCACACAGAGCAAATCACCGTTAGGCGTCTTTCGACGGTAGTAGAGCAAGTCGTTGGTGTGCTCAGCGACAATATCTTCATACTGAGCGGGCACCATGATTTTGCATTGTTTTCGCACTTCGATTAGCCGCTGATAAAACTTACGGAGAATCATCTGCTGAGCGGGGCTGTTACCGTCTTCAAGCATCGTCCCTTTGACCGAGGTGGCGATAGGTTTTTCCTCTGCTTGCTCAGTTGGCCAGTTTAGGGTAGAGGCTTTGAAGGTGTCTATGCTAGCCGGATCGGGGGGAGCGCCTTCGCTGTGGAAAGCAAGAAATTCTTCTTTTCTCCCGGCTCGAACAGCGGCAATTAGGTTTTCATCGCCGTGATCAACAAAATACAAAAAGGGCGCATTTTCACCATATTCTTCGCCCATAAACAGCAGCGGAATGTAGGGTAAAAGCAGGGTAAGGCCCACCGCTAATTTTTGAGCCTCGAATGAAATTAGCGCTGAGAAGCGATCGCCCAGCATGCGGTTGCCTATCTGATCGTGGTTTTGGCTACAGATCACAAACCTATCAGAGGGTAAATCTGTTGCCGGACTACCATGATCACGACGGCGAAACGGCGAGTACTGCCCAACGTAGACAAAGCGATCTTGAATAGCAGAGGCCAGCGTGCCTAGACTGGTAAAGTCGCTGTAGTAGCCGATGACTTCTCCGGTTAGGCGAGTGTGAAGCGCATGGTGGAAGTCATCGCTCCACTGCGCATCTAGCTGGTAGCCGCCTTGGGCAACGGGGCGCACCAGCCTGGGATCGTTGAGATCGCTTTCGGCAATCAGGTAGGCTGGCTGCACCCGGCTATCAGCAAATACCTTCACCGCTTCGGCGAGCGCCTGCAAGAAATGTCGAGCACCAAAGTCGAAAATGGCATGAACCGCATCTAGGCGCAGCGCGTCAATGTGATAGTCCCGCAGCCAGCTGATGGCATTTTCTATGAAGTACTCACGAACGCCGTCGCTGTAAGCATCGTCAAAGTTGATGGCATTGCCCCAGGGCGTGCGATAGCGATCAGTCGTGTAGGGGCCGAATTTTCCGGTGTAGTTGCCCTCCGGACCAAAGTGGTTGTACACCACATCCATGATCACCGCTAAGCCGCGAGTATGACAGGCATCTACCAGTTTTTTTAGGCCGTTGGGTCCTCCGTAAGAGTTTTGTACGGCAAAGGGATACACGCCGTCGTAGCCCCAGTTGCGATCGCCCGGAAACTGCGCCACAGGCATAATCTCAATCGCGCTCACACCGAGCTCTACGAGATCGTCTAAGCGGGCGATCGCCCCTTCAAATGTTCCTTCATCTGTAAACGTGCCGACGTGCAGCTCATAGATAATGTAGTCAATCAGGCGGATGCCCTGCCAGTGATGATCCTGCCAGTCATACTCGCTGTGATCAATCACTGCTGAGGGACCGTGAACCCCCTCCGGCTGAAATCTCGAAGCGGGGTCAGGCCAAGACTCAATGCCATCCGTTTGCGGGCCGTCTATTTGATACTTATATTGAGTGCCCGCAGGCAGCTCGGGCGCGTTCGCATGCCAGTACCCTCGCTGATCGCGTTTCATCGGTAAGGAGCGCGCCTCATCTCCCACAATCTCAACGGCAACCGTATCCATTTGCGGTGCCCACACCGTAAAGCTACAGCCATCCGCGCCCACACCAAAGCTTGCACCAACTTGCATATGCCCCACCTGTTGTTCCGAGTTCAAAGTCTTCAGCTCTCAGCCATCAGAAGTCTTGACTGAGAGTGATTCACTGAGCCTTAAGAATATCAAACGGGCTGAAATAGAAATGCTATCTAAGGGTATAAAGGCGCTTTGGTCGGTGAGTGGTTAACATAGAGCAGACGCGATTGATTCAACGCGGTTACAGTTGGTTGCTGGCAATCTCAGCTCTCGGATCGCTCGATCGGCTGTCGCGGATTTGCTCATAGAGCGATCGCTCTTGGGCACTCAAATCTTTAGGAGGCGTGATCACCACTTTCACCAGCTGATCGCTGCGCTCTGTTCCTTTTTTGTTCGGCCAGCCTTTACCCCGTAGTCGGAGCGACTGACCAGATTTCACACCCGCCGGTACGCTGACTGTCACCTTGCCATCAGGCGTAGGGACCGATATTTTGGCCCCTAGCACCGCTTCATCGGGCGTGATTGGCACTTCGCACACTAAGTTCTTGCCCTCAAACTGAAAAAATCCATGCGGTAAAAGCTCGACGCTCAGATAGACATCGCCGCGCTGCTGAGTTTGAGGATTTAGCGCACCCTTGCCCTTGAGGCGAATTTTGCTGCCCGGCTTTACGCCCGCCGGGATACGCACGCTGATTGATTCGCTGCCAATCGTAAAGCGCTTTTGGGCCCCCCGAAAAGCATCGGACAGGCTTAGCTTAAGGGTCGCTTCTTGGTCAAAAGGACTTCTGCCGGAGGCTGGTCGGCTACTAGTGCGACTCGCCGTTCTCGGATCGAAGCCAAAGCCGCTGCTGCCAAATCCGTCGGTATTGAACCCGCTAGCTCCCGTTTTCGTTTGATAGCCATAGGAGCGCGATCGCCCACCCGTCGAACCGCCGCCCATCCGACCGAGCAGCTCATTGATAAACTCATCAAAGCTACCGTAAGCGCCAAAGTCAAAGCCCGCCGCGCCGCCGCCAAATCCACTGGGGCCACCGGGCGTGCCTGCGCCTGCTCGACTCGCCTGCTGCCAATACTGGCCAAACTGATCGTATTTTTTACGCTTGTCCCCGTCGGAAAGCACCTCGTAGGCTTCGCTGACTTCTTTAAACTTGGCTTCAGCCGCTTTGTTGTCAGGGTTGACATCTGGGTGATATTTGCGCGCTAGTTTGCGAAAGGAACGCTTAATCTCATCGGCACCCGCCGTCTTACTGACCCCCAAAATGGCGTAGTAATCTTTGAAGTCAGTTGCAGCCATAGGTAGCCTCCTTCCTAATCAAACTTCTTCTATGATCTTGTCTATTTCTTCGGTGATCTAAGCCTAGCAAAGCATCGCCGTCTAGAAGGTTCGGTCAGAAGGTTCGGTCAGAAGATTTGGTTAGTCAGCAGGGACCTACCACTGCTGATCGCGCGCGCGCCCATACAGCTCGGTGAGCTGCTTGAGCTGCTCACATAGGGTCGGAGTGAGCATTGTTGCCGAATATCGCCACTCCCAGTTGCCTTCGCCAACACCCGGCGTATTCATCCGGGCCTCGCTGCCTAAGCCCATCAAATCTTGAAAGGGCACCACTGCCTGCTTGGCCGTGGTCCCAAACGCCAGCCGAATTAAGGCCCAGTGAACCGCATCGGGACTAAAGGCCCCGACATAGGCGGCTAGGCGCTGCTTTTCATAGTCCGAAGCTTGATTAAACCACCAGCCAACCGTGGTGTCGTTGTCGTGGGTGCCGGTGTAGATCATGAAGTTTTCGCTGACGTTAAACGGCAAATAAGGATTAGTATGATCGCCGCCAAAGGCAAACTGAAGAATTTTCATGCCGGGAAATTCAAAGCGATCGCGCAAATTCTCCACAGCCTCATCGATCAGCCCCAAATCTTCAGCCAAAAAAGGGAGTCGGCCTAGCTTCGCCTCTATCGTTTCAAAAAAAGATTCGCCCGGTGCGTCAACCCACTGACCGTTAATTGCCGTTTCTTCCCCGGCGGGCACCGCCCAATAGGCCGCAAACGCCCTGAAGTGATCAATGCGAATAATATCGACCTGTGAGAGGAGTGCGCGAATACGCTGAAGCCACCAGCTAAAGCCACTTTCCTCGATCTTTTCCCAGTTGTAAATAGGATTGCCCCACAGCTGACCGGTTGCACTAAAGTAATCTGGCGGTACCCCTGCCATCAGCGCTGGCTCTAGGTTGTCCTCTTTGAGCATGAAGTTCTCAGGGTTAGCCCACACATCAGCGCTGTCATGCGCCACATAAATCGGCATATCGCCCACAATTTGGATGCCGCGAGCATTAGCATATGCCTTCACCCCCGACCACTGCCGGTAGAATTCAAACTGCATGTACTCATGGAAGAAAATCTCGGCGGCAAAGTCCACTCTGGCGCGATTGAGCGCATCCGTATCGCGCAGAACCAGCGATCTCTCCCACTGTGACCAAGGCAGTCCCTCATTGGCATTTTTGAGCGCCATGAAAAGGGCGTAGTCTTCTAGCCAGTCGGCGGTATCACGGCGAAACTGGTCAAATGCCTGCTGGGTTTCTTGAGAGGCGATATCTTTGAAGCGATCCGCCGCTCTGCGCAGCTGAGCGAGCTTGAACCGGCCAACCGCGTCATAGTGGACAGCCCTTTCAGCAAACGCCGTCGTCAGCTTGAGATCATCTGCGTTCAGGAGTCCAGCGGCTTGTAGCGTTTCTAGATTAATTAATAGTGGGTTGCCTGCCATTGCCGAATAGGCCATGT
>JBAUIB010000376.1:0-2016 GCA_049680585.1 Phormidesmis sp. | reverse complement strand
GAGCTATTGGCTGCTGTACACGAGGCTGTATGAGAACTGGGGCGATCATTTTAGCTGGATTGGCCTAGTGGCTCCGGTGACGCTCACGGCTCTGACTCTCTCTCGGCGGGCGTTATGGCCTCAGCATCTGGCAAAATTTACGCTGGTGGCCCTGCTATTGCAGACGCCGTGGTTGACCAGTTGGCCAGTGGCGATCGCTAGTTTTGCAGTCGGCACGCTCTGTATGCTGATCCAAAGCCGACAGTGGCAACATCAAATTGCAGCTTTGTTCACAGTCGGCTCTGGTGTGGCTTGCGTGACCTGCAGTCTGTGGTATGGCCTAGTAGAGCTGCCTGCCGCTGAACCGGGTCGGCTAATGATATTTTGGGCCGTGGAGATTGGGGCGCTGTGGCTGTTGGCGGGCGGGTTAGCGCGGCGCTCAGGTCGCTGGATGGCGCTTTATCAGCGAGCTGCCAACGGTTGGGCGGCTGGGCTGATGGTGGGCTTGCTAACTGTAGGCACCGCCGCCGCTGGGATTGCTGTGCAAGAAAACGGTCCCATGGGTATTGGCCTGACCAGCGGTGACGACAGATTTATCCGCTACATACTAGCGGCGAGCGTGGTCTTAATGGCGGCGCAGATTGCGTCCATTCGATCTCGAAACTCTGGGCATCGGCCGGCTGAGTGGCGCTACTGGAGTTTGGCTTGGGCCGCGCAGATTGCGGTGACGATAGGGCTGGCACTGCGAGAGATTGGGGTTGAGGGAGTGGCGATCGCGACTCTCATATTAGGCGCAATTTCTCTCATCATCGGCGATCTGTTGGTAAACAGAAGGCAGCGGCAAAACAGAAGTCCAGATAACCAGCAGACCAACCAGCAGTCCAGCTATCGACCTAGCTGGCACGGCATTCCGGTTGCCTATGCCTTGCTTGGTTCGCTGTTGGGCCACTCTCTTTTTCTCGCCAACAGCGGATTTTACACGATGGCGGCCGCTGCTATTTTCCTAGGCGTCGGTCGCCGCCAAACCTCTCAAACCTCTCTGAGAGTGTTGAGCTATGCGGGCTTAGTGGGCTTTTCTGTGGGGGCTTACGAGCTACTGATTTATCGGCTATTGCAGGCGAGTGGTGGTCAGCCGGGAGATGGCTTGACGCTGCTGGCGGCGTTGGCACTGGCGATCGCGCTGATCGAAAGGTGCACAAGTACCTGGCTCACCCGCTATTTAAGCATCCCGCTCATAGGACTACGCTGGATGGCGCATGCGCATTGGGCCTTAGGCAGTTTGGGCGTAGTGGCGGCTGCGGTGGTGGGGGTGTTCGCAGGGATGAGCCAGCCTCAAGGCATCGCCATTTGGACTGCGACATCGCTGTTACTCGCGGCCTATGCATTAGCCGCTGGCAACCGCCGATGGACATCTCAGCTGCCAGGCTTGGGATATGCCGAGTGGACTACGCTGGGCTTACTCGAAGCGTTGCTGTGCGTTGCCTACGACCGGTTTGCCTGGTTTTTTGATCGCTCAGTACTGTTAACCTGGGGCGGACTGATTGCCTGCGCGATTGGCTTTGTGTTCTATCGAGCACCGTGGGAGCGGTGGGGCTGGCCGGGAAATCCTTGGCGGCGGCTGGGCCTGTGGCTACCGATGCTGACGCTGAGCATTACGCTAGGCTATGTGCCCACGCAAAGCTTGCTGGTGATCGCGGCTTTTTATGCCTGGATGGCGAAGCAGTTTGGCCAAGCGCGAATTAGCTACTTGAGCGTTTTCTTGTTTGATTGGGCGCTGTTGCGCTATATCGAGGGGCAAGGGCTGTTGAACGGCCTATGGGTGAGTTTGGCGTTTGGCCTGTCGGTGCTGTATGTGGTGGAGATAGATCCTTATTTTCAAGAGATTTCCCGACGGCAGCAGCGTCACTGGTTAAGAACGCTGGCTGTGGGTTTGATTGGGCTGACCTCGCTGTATCAGGCTGAAGTTTCTGAGCCGATGCTGGCGTTTGCGGGGCTCACGGTTTTGTTGAGTATTCTCTCTATCTTTGCGGGATTGAT
>JBAUIB010000375.1:0-13917 GCA_049680585.1 Phormidesmis sp. | reverse complement strand
CTTGGCGGCTGGTGAGGCTGCACCTGTAGCGCTCACGGCGCCCTCCATCGCGGCGTAGTCACAGCGATTACTCCTTGATTGGATAAGTCAATAGAGAGCCCCCCGCACTGTTTCTTCGGAAGCATGTGCGGGGGGCTTTTTGTTGTGCTTGGGGGTTGCGTTCAAATCGGTAGGGAATTGAAGCTTGAGCGGAGTTGTTCGCTTTTGGCATGCTTGGAAAGTAGGCTGAGGCTAAACCGATACCCCACCAACAGACGAGTACTCAAGAAATGACTTTTCCTTTGGGAAAACCCTTACTCGCTCGCAGTTGACCTCAACGCTCACCCGATCACCAATCGCCAAGCGCTGGCTAGCTGGCGTCCTGACCCGCAGCAGCCGAGAAGATGGCAGCAGTAGAGCGTATTGATACTCTCGTCCCAAAAATTGCCGCCCTTTGACGAGTAGCTTACCCGCTTCATCGAGATTGACTCTCAAATCCTCCTGCAAAATCATCAGGTCGCTCTGCGCTCCGCTTGCTGTCGGTATTTGTGAGAGCAAACCTAGTTCCGTCTGCCAATGGCTGCCATGCTTTGTTGCCGGGAGAAAGTTTGCCTGTGTGACAAATTCTGCAACGAACTGCGAGGCCGGGTTTTGATAAATTCCTTCCGGAGTATCGAGCTGCGCTAGCTGACCGTTTTGCATCACTGCAACTTTGTCTGAGATCGCTAGTGCTTCTTCTTGATCGTGCGTTACAAAAATTCCTGAAGCCCCAACATTTTTCAAAATATCGCGCACCTCTTGGCGTAAATACAGCCGCACTTGCACATCTAAGTTGCTAAACGGCTCATCTAGCAAAATCAAAGGCGGTCTAGGTGCCAAGGCCCTCGCTAAGGCTACTCGCTGCTGCTGTCCGCCTGAGAGCTCATGCGGATAGCGCTTCTCCATCCCAGACAAGCCGACAAGTGCGATCGCCTCAACCGCCAGCACGCGAATTTTCTCTTTGGGCAGTTCCCCGCGTCGTGACAGCGACTTCAGCCCAAACGAAACATTCTCCACAACGCTCAAATGAGGGAACAGCGCATAGTCCTGAAAGACGACGCCCACCCGACGATGCTCGGGCGCAATCCAATGCCCGCTGCCACACACTCGCTGCCGTGCCAGGCTAACATCTCCCGCCTCTGGCGTCTCAAATCCGGCAAGCAATCTTAGCAGCGTCGTTTTACCGCAGCCCGAGGGCCCTAGCAGCCCCATTAGCTCACCCTCATTTAAGTCGAAGCTGACTTGATCAACGGCGGGGGCAGCGGTCATCCCAAACCGCTTGGTAAGCTGCTGACAGGAGAGAATGGGATATGGAGACGACATAGACGTAGCCTCAGAATTAGAGGCAGAATCGATAAGATAAATTCAATTTAGAGACAGAATTTAGAGACAGAAGCACAGAAACGCAAGTCCGTGTGAATAATGCTGATAGAAAGAACTGCGCACGTCAACTATTGCATATCAGTTTCAATAATGGCTTCTCATACTATACGTCACCTGCCTCTGTAGAGTAATTCTCATTAAAGACAATTTAGTCACTGCTATTCAACCCATTGCCTCATTAGATTGTTCAGACTTTTCGTAATTAGGTCAAACTCGTTGGTTTTGCCGTGCTGCGCAAAGAGCGATCGCCTAGCCGTATCTAGCTCAAACAATATTTCCCGCTGAGCGCCATTGCGAATCTGGCTTTGCACCCAGCCTACAGCTGCCCATCGCACTCCGCTAACAACCGGATTCACCCGGTGCAAACTTGAAGATGGGTACACCAGCATCGAGCCCGCCGGAAGCCGGTAAACCTGTTCACTATCAGACTCCTCTATAACCAGTTCTCCCCCCTGATACTGCGTTAACTCAGACAAAAACAGTGTAAACGAGAGATCTGAGCGAAATCCATTCATGAGCGCATTGTCGGTATGACGCCCATAGGCCATACCATCACTGTAGCGGTTGAAACGCACGGTATGAATCTGCCGAGGCCGCACGGCGACTTGGAACAAGGGATGGGCCAAGATCGCTTGCCGCACCTGCTCTATCAGTTCGGCAGTGATGGGCTGCTGGCTGTCTAGCTGCTGGTTGTGCTTGACGGCTTTGGCGTGCCAGCCTGCCGTGACGCTGCCATCTACTAGCTCGGATTTTTCTAGCTGCGATCGCAAGTTTTCCACCGCTAGCGATGAGAGCAGCTTAGGAATGGTGAATATCATAGAGAAACCTCACTCACGGCAGGCTTCGGCTCCGCTCAGCCTTCTACCCATCTGTATCTGGTAGCTGAGCGGAGTCGAAGCTACTGCCACCCGGCTCGATCAACAATCTCATTGACCTGAGGATTGTTCCGGCCATAGGCGGTCACATTCGTGTCATCGACTTTGAACTCGCCCAGCTCAGCCACGATTGGCTCTAGCGCTATACCCGTCACGACTGGATATTCGTTATTCCCTTCTGCAAATACCTTCTGCGCTTCTGGGGTAAGCAAAAACTCCATAAAGGCGATCCCGTTTTCAGGATGCGGCGCTGTTTTGACTAACCCCATACCGCTGATGTTCACATGCGTTCCCCGGTCCTCTTGATTAGGGAAAAATACAGCCGTCTGGGCGATCGCGGCTTGGTCCTGCTCGTCTTCAGACTTTGACAACCGCGCCCAATAGTAATGGTTCACAATCGCGACATCACACTGGCCTGCCGCCACTGCCTTGATCTGGTCAACATCGCCGCCCTCTGGCTGACGAGCAAAATTGGCCACTAGCCCTTTGGCCCATTCTTCAGTGGCCTCAGCGCCGATGGACTCGACCATCGATCCCAATAGCGACTGGTTATACACATTGCCAGAGCTACGGACACACACTTTGCCGCGCCATTTGGGATCGGCGAGATCTTCGTACGTTGAGAGCTCGTCGGGCTGGACGTTGGCTGTGTTGTACACCAGTACTCGGGCCCGTGAGGTGAGGCCGAACCATTCGCTATCGGGCGATCGCAAATTTTCAGGCACTTTAGTATTGAGCACCTCACTGTCTACTGGCTGAAATATCCCCGCTTCTTGGGCTCGCCATAGCCGACCGGCATCCACCGCAATAAACACATCCGCCGGGCTCTGCGCTCCTTCACTTTGAATGCGCTCAATCAGCTCGTCTGGGCTGCCTTCCAACACGTTTACCTGAATACCGGTCTCAGCAGTGAACTGGTCATAAAGCTGGACATCAATGTCGTAGTGACGCGCCGAATATAGGTTTACGACCTGCTCAGTACTATCGCCACCCGTCCCTGACGCCTGATCCGCCTCGGAATCTGATGGGCTCTGACAGGCGACAATCCCCACCGATACCAGCAGCGCTAGGCCCCACAGCCGCCGTCTGGTTGGGCGTATGTTCTTAAAAATCATTCGTTGTTGATAATAATTACTACTAAGGACTTCTTCAGTTTAGTGCGTAACCGGCCTCTTTCCGCAGATATTCTATTAGGAATTTTTATCATCTTACGTCAGTCAGCTTGTCTTCCCTCCTGGCAAAAAGCAGCTAGTGAACCTAAAACAATCCGAAAACCCTCTAAAATGATTTGGATTTATTGAGCTTAGTTTTATATGCCCCGTCGAAACGACCTCAAAAAAATAATGCTGATTGGCTCGGGTCCAATTGTGATTGGTCAAGCCTGTGAGTTTGACTATTCGGGCACGCAAGCCTGTAAAGCCCTGCGGGAAGAAGGCTACGAGGTCGTGCTGGTAAATTCCAATCCAGCGACGATTATGACGGACCCGGAAACGGCAAATCGCACCTATATTGAGCCGCTGACTGCGCCCATACTGGAGCAGATTATTGCCAAAGAGAAACCGGATGCGCTGCTGCCGACGATGGGGGGGCAAACGGCGCTCAATTTGGCGGTGGATCTCGCTATCAGCGGCGTGCTTGACGAGCATAATGTCGAGCTGATTGGCGCTAATCTTGAAGCCATTCAAAAAGCCGAAGATCGCAAGCTGTTTAAAGAGGCCATGATCAAAATCGGCGTCGGCGTTTGCCCGTCGGGGTTGGCCGAAACGATGGACGAAGCGCAGACTATCGCAAAAGAAATTGGCAGCTATCCGCTGATTATTCGTCCGGCCTTTACGATGGGCGGCAGCGGTGGCGGCATTGCCTATAACAAAGAAGAGTTTGAGACAATTTCTCGCTCGGGTCTAGAGGCCAGCCCAGTTTCCCAAATTTTGATTGAACAATCTCTTTTGGGTTGGAAAGAGTATGAGCTGGAGGTGATGCGCGATCTAGCCGACAATGTGGTGATCATTTGTTCGATTGAAAATATCGATCCAATGGGGGTACATACGGGCGATTCGATTACCGTAGCACCGGCTCAAACGCTGACAGACAAAGAATATCAGCGCCTTCGCGATGCCTCTGTAAAGATCATTCGTGAGATTGGGGTAGAGACAGGAGGATCGAACATTCAGTTTTCAGTGAACCCTGAAAATGGCGAGTTTATTGTAATTGAGATGAACCCTCGCGTCTCTCGCAGTTCGGCTTTAGCCTCTAAGGCAACCGGGTTTCCCATTGCAAAATTTGCCGCTAAGCTGGCTGTCGGCTATCGCCTCAACGAAATCTCGAACGATATCACGCAAAAAACCCCGGCCAGCTTTGAGCCCACAATTGACTATGTGGTGACCAAAGTGCCTCGCTTTGCCTTTGAGAAGTTTCCAGGCTCATCGTCTACGCTGACCACACAAATGAAGTCGGTGGGCGAGGCGATGGCGATTGGCCGCACTTTTAATGAGTCGTTTCAAAAGGCATTGCGATCGCTCGAAACCGGCAGAGCGGGCTGGGGCTGCGACGGCCCTGAAAAGCTGCCAACGATCTCGCAAGTTCGCAGCGATCTGCGGCGACCCCACCCTGAACGCATTTTTGCGATTCGCCACGCCATGCAGCTCGGCCTCGATGTCGAGGAAATCTACGAGCTGACGGCAATTGACCCCTGGTTTTTAGACAAATTCAAAGCGCTGCTCACCATCGAAAAATTCATCAAGCGCATGCCGCTGCCTGATATGAGCAAAGCTCAAATGCTGGCGATTAAGCAAGAGGGCTTTAGCGATAGGCAAATTGCCTTTGCTGCTAAAACGACCGAAGACACCGTTCGTGAGTATCGCAAGTCTCTCGGTGTTGTTCCCGTCTACAAAATGGTAGACACTTGCGCTGCTGAGTTTGAATCGTTTACGCCTTACTACTACTCTACGTACGAAGAAGAGAGTGAGGTGCTACCGTCTGATCGCCGCAAGGTAATGATTTTAGGCGGCGGGCCAAACCGGATTGGCCAAGGCATTGAGTTTGACTACTGCTGCTGTCATGCGTCGTTCGCGCTTCAGGCAGAAGACTATGAGACCATTATGGTCAACTCAAATCCTGAGACGGTTTCAACCGATTACGATACGAGCGATCGCCTCTATTTTGAGCCGCTAACCAAAGAAGATGTGCTCAACATCATCGAAGCTGAAAACCCGGATGGTGTCATCATTCAGTTTGGCGGACAGACCCCTCTAAAGCTAGCCGTACCGCTTCAGGCTTATTTACAACAAGTGGCCGATACAGAAGCTGAAAACCCTTCCGAGAATCCTCTCAAAACTCAGATCTGGGGCACCTCGCCCGATGCGATTGACGCCGCGGAAGATAGAGAGCGCTTTGAGCAGATTCTGCGCGAGCTAGACATTCGCCAACCACCCAATGGTCTAGCTCGCAGCTACGGTGAATCGCTCGAAATCGCTCGAAACATCGACTATCCCGTAGTCGTGCGGCCAAGCTATGTATTAGGTGGACGGGCAATGGAAATTGTCTATTCTGACGCGGATCTAGAGCGCTATATGACGACGGCGGTGCAGGTTGAGCCGGATCATCCGATTTTGATCGACAAGTTCTTAGAGAATGCGGTGGAAGTGGATGTGGATGCGCTGTGCGATCGCACGGGTCAAGCCGTCATTGGCGGCATCATGGAACATATTGAGCAAGCCGGTATTCACTCAGGTGATTCCGCCTGCTCTTTACCCACCATTTCCCTCTCTGAAGCGGCACTGACCACCATTCGCGACTGGACCTACAAGCTTGCCAAACGCCTTAAAGTTGTGGGTCTGATGAACATCCAGTACGCAATTCAAGGCGATCAGGTCTATATCATCGAAGCCAACCCCCGCGCTTCTCGTACCGTGCCCTTCGTCTCCAAAGCAACCGGTGCGCCGCTTGCCAAGCTTGCAGTGCGCATCATGGCCGGCCAAACCTTAGCCGAACTCGGCTTTACCAAGGAGATTATTCCCTCTCATACCTCTGTAAAAGAAGCCGTCTTCCCCTTCAACAAGTTTCCTGGCACCGACATTCTGCTCGGCCCTGAAATGCGCTCGACTGGCGAAGTCATGGGCATAGACGCCAACTTTGGGCAAGCCTATGCCAAAGCCGAACTCGCCGCCAGTCAGTATCTGCCCGAAGCGGGTACTGTATTTATCTCTGTTAACAACCGTGATAAAGCGGCTGTCATTCCGATTGCCAAAGGCTTTGTTGATCTTGGCTTCAAGCTGGTGGCCACTAGCGGCACTCACAGCGCCCTGGCAGCAGAAGGTATCGCGGTGACACCCGTGCTCAAAATCCATGAAGGTCGCCCTCACGTTGGCGATGCCCTCAAGAACCAAGAAATCCAGCTGATTATTAACTCGCCAATTGGTGAAGCCGCTCAGGAAGATGATCGTGTCATCCGTCGCACCGCCCTCGACTATAAAATCCCGATTATCACCACCATTGCCGGGGCTAAAGCCACCCTCGCTGCCGTCAGCGCACTCAAAGAAACCGAGCTAAGCGTTAAAGCACTGCAAGACTATCTCAGCTAATCTTAATCTTATGTCCTTCAAGAGACGCTCCTTCGCATGTGTCCGCTCGTTGCTATAGCGCGTTATTGGGCTTCGCCCTTTGTGGATTCTGTGGATTCCTGAAATTCTAAAACCTTAGGATACAAGCTTGCTAAGGACTCTTGGCCAAAAAGCTCATCTTTCAGCTTTAAGTAATCTCCATCACCAAAGTTGCACGCGGCCCAAAATCGAGCAACCTTTGATGGCTCCATGTTTGCCAATAAAATCTGTAACCCTTCCTGTAAAACCTGCTGCTCACTCTTCACTTCAATCATTGTTGTTCATCTCCAATATAAAATCGACTGGATTCATCACTTTCAACGTCAAGCTCGAGCATCGATTAATCAGTCGTTTGTCGCAGGTCACAAAATAGTCACTACCGATCCTCTCGGCACAAGCAATATGCAATGCATCAACCGCTTTGAGTCCATTATGCTCCAGTTGCGTGGCTCTCTGGCAGATGGCTTCGTCTACTGTTTGCCTTGATGAAGCCATCTGAAGATAGCGATTCATAGCTTCTTGCTTCATAGGATAGGGATTTCTGCTGTTTTCGTACTCCAGGACTGAGGACCCGATCAAAGCAACCGTTCTTGTCTCAACCATTTGCAAAATGATCACAACGGCCTGCGACTCCAAGAAAATTTTTGGCTGGCTTTGATCATCAAATGGGCGATTGTAAGCACTGGTATCTAAATATACTTTTGTCACGCGGTTGCACAAAGCCAAGTCGGCTCATCGTATCTTGCTAATTGCTCAAACTAAAGGCTAGATCTTCTGAGCGCTGTCTACTGACACAAGCTACAGGGGAAAAAAGCTCGACGACTTTACTCAATTGACTTTACTACGCTTGCTTCCTGAGTACTGTCTTGCCCTTCTAAATACAGTAATCTGGCGCGTTCGGCTAATGAAATGTCTTCACCTTCGATAGCCCAGTAATCTGGTCCGGCAAATGAACCAGAGCCTAAATCACCACCGAACTCTTCACAAATGCGCCGACAAACGGCACTTAGCGAGTATAACTTTTCATCATAGTCCCATTCAAATTGCTGACCTTTTACATCCGAAAAGGTAGCGTGCTTCGTTGTTTCTGCTTGCAATTTGATATAGAGGCATTTGCTATCTTAGGTTGCGTGATTGTTGGTATTCAAGGATAGAAAGTCAAAAGCAAATAATTCATTGATCGCTTTCTCTAAGAGCTGAATCAGATTTCAGGTAGCTGCCATCGCATTGGCTCAAACTCAGCTAGCTCGGTGATGATTTCGTCCGCTTCACTGTAGAGTGATCGCGCCATATACTCAGCCGGTACCGCCACCACCGACATCCCCGCTGCCTTCGCCGCTTTTACCCCAGCCGGTGAATCTTCCAGCACCAAGCACCGCTGCGGGTCTGCGCCGAGCCGTTGCGCAGCCACCAAAAAGCTATCCGGTGCAGGCTTACTCTGCTTTACCGACGGATCACTGCCCAGCACAATCACCTCAAAGATAGCTAGCCATGCCTGATGATTCTGCGTTTTTAGGTTGAACGTGATTTCAGCAGAACTGGTAGCGATCGCCTGAGGCACCCCCAACTGATGAAATCGCCGCGTCAGCGCCAGCGCCCCTGGCATCGGGTTAGCCGCTGGCAGCAGGTCAAAAATTAGCTCATCTCGCGCCTGCAAATGCTCCGCCGCCGTTAGCGGCAAATTCAAATCTTGCACTAATATTTGCGCACAGTCCAGCGCCTGACGCCCCATGATTTTACGGTGCAGCGATCGCGTAAACTGCTTGCCATAGCGCTGCGCGATCAGCTCGTTTACCTGGCAATATATTGGCTCTGTATCCAACAAAAGCCCGTCAAAATCATAGATAAGGTGAGTAATTTTCGGCATAGATCTCTGCGAGCTGACGCTTTTGCCCCATTACTATCCCACGATCAGCTCTCAATCAAATTGGGATTGCGTTTGGGGATGTACGCTGAAATACATACGGCTAATCACTGGGCTATTGAGCCCCTCTATACAATCTATACAATCGCTGCTCGAATGGCCGCTGGCTCTAGCTCATGACCGATGACAATCAGCTTTGTTTGACGCAGCTCATCAGTGCGCCAGGGGCGATCATAAAAATAGTCAAACCGGCTCCCCACACCATTTAGCACTAGCCGCATAGGCTTTCCGGGTACCGCTACAAATCCTTTGATGCGATAAATTTCCTGGCTGTTAACCAGCTCTGTTAGCGTCTGCACCAACACCTCAGGCTCAAATGCTTGATCGAGCGTGATCGCAACAGAGCCGATGTCATCATCATGCTCGTGCTCCGCTTCATGATCGTGATGACTATGGCGACTATCAAGATTGTCTTCTACAGCGGCGTTAAAGCCCAACAAGATATCTGGGCTCAGTTCACCATTTCGACAAGGCAATACCTTTACGCCGTCAGCTAGCTCACTCGCTAGCCAGTTTTTTACCTTCGTCAACTCATCGGGGTTAATTTGATCCACCTTCGTCAGCAGCACCATATCCGCGCAGCCAAGCTGATCTTCAAACAGTTCTTCGATAGGCGTTTCGTGATCTAGGCTGTCGTCAGCCTGCCGTTGGGCTTCTAAGGCATCGAGATCGCCAACTAACTCTCCTTTCGCTAGCGCCGCGCTGTCTACAACAGTAATCACGCCATCTACGGTCGCGCTTGTGCGAATTTCGGGCCAGCGGAAGGCTTGCACTAACGGCTTTGGCAAGGCTAAACCCGATGTTTCAATCACAACGCAGTCTAGCTGAGCGCGTCGCTCTATTAGCGCCTGCATAGTCGGTAAAAATTCTTCCTGTACCGTACAGCACAAGCAGCCATTGGTGAGTTCTAAAATATTGTTGTTTGAGCTGTTGTTTGGGACTGCTGTCTCAGCTTCAGCGCAAACTTGGCAGTCACGCAACAGTTCACCGTCAATGCCGACTTCACCAAATTCATTAACAATTACAGCAATACGACGGCCTTGGTTGTTCTGCAACAAGTTGCGCAGCAGGGTTGTTTTACCCGCACCTAAAAATCCCGTAACAACTGTGACAGGTAGTTTACTCATGGATTTTAATCATTACTATTATGGGTGAATCGTCGAACCGGACTCAAACCAACAGACCACCTAAAAAAGCGCCGCCCGCACCACAGATCACAAACCCTGCTTGCCGAACCAACGCGAGTCCGCCTGAGCGATTGTGACTGAGCGATCGCTTAACTAGAAAGCACGCAGTATAGGCGATCGCCCCTTGCACCACCGTCAGCCCGAGCAAATAGGCCATCAATGGTGTGGGCTCTGCACCGATAACCGCTTCACCATACGCATAGCCATGAAAGAGCCCGGCTAAAGCGGCTAAGAGAATCACAACGGATGGGCTTGATAGCCTGCTGACGAGATTGTTTTTTGAACTGTCTTCTGAGCGATCGCTTGCCACCAAAGCACCCGACAACAGAACAGATCCCGAGATCACTAGCTCAGCTGCTGGCAAGGTCAACTCAGCCAAATGCAAGCCTGTGCCAACTAGGGCACTGAGCAAAAAGGCAATAGGCACCATCACCCCACGGCGCAGAACAGCCGCCAATAGGCCAAGTGCAATCACAAAAGCCAGATGATCTAGTCCGATCACCGGATGGCCCAACCCCGAAACTACCCCTTCGTAAAAGCTATCAGGAGCCATGCTACCAAAAGGATGGTGGGCCATCGCTGGGAGCGCGATTAGCAAAGCCGAGGTCACCAGGCCACTGACCGCTGCGAACCGACCGATAGGAAATTTGAGGCTGGAATAGCGTTTAGAATAGCGTCCAGCGCTGTTTTTACGATTACGTCTAATCATGGTTACTCTCAATCTGTACCGCGCAGATGTGATAGAGGAAACTGAAAACGCACGGGCATTCTGACTTAGGCCAAAACCATCATCGGCTAGAGACCCTCACAGTTGCGGGACAGCGCCGGTTTTTCACCGAACTTTCCCCGTAGAACTAGCATTATTTTCACAGTGCAAAGATAGCCTGTGCAAAAATAACAGCTTCTAGTTAAAACGTATCAGACTAACTAGACTAGCATGGCATCTAGTCCCACAATGGTGAGGGTTTATTGCACCTGCCCTGACAACATTGCCCCCTCCCTTTGTCCTTCAAGCCCTCACTATATGCTCAAAGCCGTTATTTTCGATCTCGATGGCACCTTAACTAACAGTGATAAAGTTCACTTTCGGGTGTTTCAAGAAATGTTTGCGCTGAGAGGCATCTCCATCGACAAGGCGATCTATCGCAAAAAAATCAGTGGCCGCCAAAACGCGGCGATTTTGGCTGACTTTTTGCCACGGCTCTCACTGGCTGCTAGAGAAGCGTTCAGCGGCGAAAAAGAAACGACGTTTCGGGCGATCGCCAAAGGTAAGATCACCCCGCTACCCGGTTTACTGCCCCTCCTAGCACAAATCCATAGTCAGGACTTGGCGGCGGCGGTCGTCACTAATGCCCCGCCGGAAAACGCGACCTTTATGCTCAGTGAGCTGGGCCTAGCGGAGCGCTTCGACCCCGTCATTTTAGGAGACGAACTAGCAAAAGGTAAGCCTGATCCGCTGCCCTATCAAACGGCGCTGGAGCAGTTGGGCATTCAGGCGACTGAGGCCATAGCCTTCGAAGACTCTCCCTCGGGAATTCGCTCAGCGACTGGCGCAGGCATCAACACGATTGGCGTCACCACCACCCACTCGGCCAAAAAACTCATCAGCGCTGGCGCAACTGCTGCGATCGCTGATTTCAACGACCCTTCTATCCCTTCGCTGCTGCCGATAGATCCACAGCTATCGTGAATTCCCAAAATTCCCAGATTTAGCACTTACCCTCGGCCTGACGGCGGCGACGGCGACAGCGTTCTGAGCAATATTTCACTTCATCCCAGCACGTTTCCCACTTCTTGCGCCAGGTAAATGCCCTGCCACACACCGGACAAACTTTAGAGGGCAGATCGGATTTTGCGCGTTGACGAGCCATAGAATGAGAGTCGTAGATTGACACAGATGTTACGCTACAGACTTTATATATAAGTGTCTCAGCAATGTCTCAGCCTGCCCTGTCGCAATCACCGTTAGCGGCTGTACGGATTGTCCTAGTATCACCCGCTGGCCCGCTGAATGTCGGCTCGATTGCGCGGGTGATGAAAAATTTTGGCCTCTCTCAGCTGGTATTGGTCAGTCCACAGTGCGATCCGCTCGATTCAGAAGCGCTACAAATGGCCGTCCATGCTAAAGATGTACTCCAAATGGCTAGACAGGTCAGCACTATTCCAGAGGCATTGAATGGCTGCTATCGGGCGATCGCTACCACTGCTCGATCTCGTGGCTTCCATGCGCCGCTGACTCCACCCGACATTGCCCTGCCCGATCTATTGCACTTCAAGAACCGCGATACAGCATTAATCTTTGGCCCAGAAGATCGCGGCCTCAGCAATGAGGAGCTCACCTACGCTCAGCAATTTATCAAAATACCCACTCATCCAAACTACAGTGCGCTTAACTTAGCTCAGGCCGTTGCTATCTGCTGCTACGAATTGCAGAGAGCCGAGCGCCTCTCTAGCGCCTCTGATCACGCCGAGGCGTTACAACAAAACGACAAAAAGGCTTTACGAAGCTCCCCTCTATCTGCTAAACAGACGGAATCTAAAGTCTTTAATACAGATTCGCTAAATGATCGGTTATCAAATGTATGCTCACCCGATACGCATTCGCTAGAGACAGCCCCGCTCAATACAGCCAAAATTAACGAATTAGAAGGGTATTATCAGCATTTAGAATCCGTCTTGCTGAAGGTGGAATACCTATATCCTCATACAGCCGCTAGCCGTATGCGCAAGTTCAGACAGTTACTGCACAAAGCTTCTCCCACCTCCAGTGAAGTCGCCTTACTGCGAGGCATCCTCAGACAGGTGGAATGGGCGCTATCAGAGTCAAGTTCTTCGGCCAATGTAGAAGAGTCAGATTCAGAGTCAGATATAGATAAAGGACAGCTTTAGTCATGACAGATGCCAAAGACTCGCGCAACAATCCTAGTGGCCAAGGCTTGAATGGTAGCAGCGCGTCAAACCGCCGCCAGCGACTCAACGGCGGACGTCTTAATCAATCTAGGCCCCAAGCGTCAAAACCTGATCTGTTAAAGTCTGACCCATCGAAGCTAGGGGCTTCGTCTTCAAGTAGCCGCCGTCGCCGCGAACGTCGTCGGGCTAGCAGCACAGGTAGCCAAACAAATCTCAAAATTGCCTCTACCAGAAAGCCTATCGCCAGAGCAACGGGTGAAACAGCTGAGGGAACGCCCCCTCAAACACCCCACAAAACCGCCAATCAGACGTCTCATAAAACGCCCAGTAGATCCACCGGGAAATCTCTCAGAGCAGTGGGGCGTTCGTCGCCAAAATCACGAGTCTCTCAGATTCATACTCACTCTGGGAGTAGCACGACTAGTCGGATACCGGCCCATAGTCCGAGTACTCACAAGCCAAGTAACCATAGTCCGAGCCGCAATAGCGTCGGCCGTCGGCGAAACTCACGGCGATCGCTCAAAATGCCCCTGCCGCTGCTGTATCTCAGTCGCTTGGTCGTCGCTGGACTAGGGATTGCGGCTATCGGCGGAACGCTGCTCGCAATTAGGCCCAGCAACGAAGCCAGCAGCCCTGCCAGAACGGAGTCAGTCTTAGCGCCTAGTGCTAAGCCCTCTCCTTCCTTTCCCGTCGCACTCAATCAGTCGCTAGCGCCGCTCACCGCAGAATTTGAAACGCTGCCGAATACCTACCCCGAACTCACGCCTAAGATCTTTTATATAGACGTTGATACAGGAGACTATGTCGATGTAGCCGGTCAAGACACTATCGCTGCCGCTAGTACCATCAAGCTGCCCATCTTACTGGCCTTCTTTGAAGCAGTCGATGCAGGCCGCATTGAGCTTGATCAGACCATCGCGATCCAGCCGACTCAGGTCGCCGAAGGCTCTGGGGAAATGCAAGTATCACCGCCAGGAACACAGTTTACAGCGCTAGAAGTGGCCACTCAAATGATTGTCAAC
>JBAUIB010000374.1:0-1756 GCA_049680585.1 Phormidesmis sp. | reverse complement strand
TATCAGAAGCCCCTCAGCCAGCTAAGAAAAAGGCAGCAACGCCGAAGAAAGCCGCTTCAAAGAAAGCGATCGCTAAGAAAAAAACTACCCCCAAAAAAGCAACTGCCAAGAAGAAGGACGGCCGGGCTGCATCGTGGCAGAAGTACACCCGCCCAGGGGTGAAGAATGAATCCATTCCAGATGCGGTCAGGCTGATACTAGAGACACAGCCCGAGAAAGACTTCAAAATTGCAGAAGTGATGGAAGCACTCTTCCAGGAAGATATGCCGAAAGCGCAATACCTGAAGGCCCGTAACCGTGTTTCAAATGTCCTCTCAGGTGGTGTTCGTGCCGGTGACTGGCATCGCGGAGCACGAAGTACCTATCGGATGAGCGCAGCATAGACGTTAGCCATACAAGCTATCAGATGGGCGATCGCATTTCCAAGCGTCAGAGCATTTCTAGCGGCACCGTTCGAGCGGGTGCTGGAAATGCGGTATCCAAAGTCGCTAGTTCTTCAGGAGCTAATGTCAAATTCAGAGCCGCGTAGTTCTCCTCTATATGCTCTATGCGGCTGGACTTGGGAATGACAATCACATCGTCCTGATGCAGTAGCCAGGCGATCGCTATCTGAGCCGGTGTCACGTCTCGCGCTTGCGCTATCGCCTGAAGTACCCGGTTGTTCAGCAACCGTCCCTGCTCAATCGGAGAGTAGGCCATGATCGGCATCCCCCGACGCCGACACCAGGGCAGCAAATTCCGCTCAACGCCTCTGCGCGTCAGGTTGTAGAGTATCTGGTTGGTGGCGATCGCCTTTCCCCCATCCAAGTGAACGGCTTCTTCCATATCCTCGACATCGAAGTTGCTCACCCCATAGTCACGAATTTTGCCCGCTTGCTGTAGCCTTTGAAAGGCTTCTAAAGTTTCGGCCAGCGGTACAGAACTGCGCCAGTGCAGCAGGTAAAGGTCGAGATAGTCTGTGTTCAACCGTTTGAGGCTGCGTTCGCAGGCAGCCATCACCCCTTTCAGTGAAGCGTTATGCGGATACACTTTGCTAACCAAAAAGACCGCTGAGCGACGACCAGCGATCGCGCGGGCAATCACTTCTTCCGCCCCGCCTTCTGCGTACATCTCAGCAGTATCAATCAGAGAGAGTCCTCGCTCTAGTCCATAGCGCAGCGCCTCTATTTCGCGCTGAAGATGCTTATTGCTTTCGCCCATCTTCCAGCTGCCCATACCTAAACTGGGAATAGTCTGCCCAGAGGGAAGTTCAATCATTCGCATTGTCATAGTTGCCTCGCTCTGTGGGATTTCGGTTCAATAAGAGGTTCAGTAGAAAGGAGCATGAGGGCAGTGAGCCGGGCCGCAGCGCTTTCTTTCCTCCACGGTCGCAGGTGAGCAGAGACCTTCCGTCGCCCAGATTCAATGATAGATGTGAGCAGCTGTATCAACCGCTAATAGATTCGGTGGTAAACACAACCTAAGTTCAGTAATCAGAATTGCTCAATCCAGCAGTCAGTCGAATAGTACTTGCGTTCTACTCACGCCTATGATACAACTGCTCTGTTGCTATAGCGCTCACTCATGAACAAAGCTGAATTGGTCGATGCGGTTGCAGAAAAAGCTGAGGTATCGAAAAGGGATGCCGATGCGATTGTGACGGCGACGGTTGAAGCCATCATGGAAGCCGTGGCCAGCGGCAGCAAGGTTTCGCTCGTCGGCTTCGGCAGTTTTGAGCCCCGTGAGCGGAAGGCGCGGGACGGTCGTAATCCTCAGA
>JBAUIB010000373.1:0-1937 GCA_049680585.1 Phormidesmis sp. | reverse complement strand
GATAAAAAGGATGTAGAGATGACTGCTTACCGGCCTGGCTTCTGCCGAGCAGACGAGATAGCATCATCACCGCCCCGATCAGGGCAAACACTGACCAAGGCAGGGCATTCACAGGAATATTCCATAGGTAGTAAAACGGTCCACCGTCAGCATGAAAAGACTCCTCATTCAGCTCACCTAGTTTGCCGAACATCGACTCGAAGACAAATGGGCCATACTTAGCCACGCTCAGCCATAGCCACAGGGCAACCATTCCTAGCCCGGTCACGATCCCCGCATATAGACCTGGATTAGTCAGATGGCGGTGACGGCGATGGTGCAGTATCAAGTAGGGGAGCAGGGCCACCGCTGGCAGCGCAATCATAAACGTTTTGACTAAAAAGCCTAGCCCCAGACTCAGCCCAGCTAAAAAGCCAAAGCCGATACGACGCCGATTGCCGATTGCCCTTTCAGAGGCGACTTCAGGGGCGACTTCAGTATTAGCCTCAGACTTCAACAGCGCCCAAATGCCTAGCAGCTCAATGCTCACAAGCAGCATATCCTGTGTCGCCAGATGGCCATACTGCGCCCATAGAGAAAATACCATCAGCAGCAGGCCCGACAGCACTCCCAACCGGCGAGCATATTTGGCGTAGGGCCAGCGCTGGCTGGCGCAGAGGGTCTTGGCAATGTCATAGGTGAGGACGACGGCAGACAGACAGGCAGCGATACTGGGCCAGCGGGCAATGCGATCACTCACACCAAAAAGCTTGTAGCCTGCTAGCATCAGCCAGTTCAGCAAAATGCCATGCGAATAGGTCGGATCTCCCCACCACTGCCGCGCCAGCCATGATCCCGAGCTCAGCATAAATCGACTTTCCGCCGCATAGTTACCCTCGTCATGGGCCATCAGGCTGGTGTGCGTCAAGCTACAGGCTAGCAGCAACCCCGTCCAACCCAAGAGCAGCAGGATGTCTTTAGCGCTCGGGGTAACAAAAGACTTCATCTTTGCGACGACTCCCGTTGTGGTAATGCCTCTGGCGGACGCTTCACCTGACGAAAGCCACTGCGCCGGAGAATGCGCTTCTGCCTTTGGCGGGCCAATGCCTGCAAATCGACATTGCGATCTGTCTCATCGACAATCTCGCCAGTCAGGACTTCCAGGGTGTCTTCTAAGGTCACCACGCCTGAAACCCCGCCATACTCATCAACAACGACCATCAAATGCTCCCGCAGCGACTGAAAGGTTTTGATCAGCCGGTCAGTGCGTTCGGTATCAGGCACATAGTGTACTTGGCGCATCAGGCTCTTGATCGGGGCATCTCCTTTTCCCTGCACGATTGCCGCTAGCAGCTCGGCTTTGAGTACCACCCCGATCACATGATCGAGATCGCCGTCGATCACCAAAATTCGGGTGTGCTGAGACTTGATAATGTCATCTTGGATCTCCCGTAAAATGGCCTCACCAGGGAGAAAAGTAATCGCCACTCGAGGCGTCATGATGTCTGCAGATTTGAGATCATTGAGGCGAAAGACCCGGTCGATCATCTCTACCTCGTCGTCTTCGATCAGACCTTCCTGATAGCCCAAGATAGTCAGCAGCTTAATTTCTGACTCGTCGGTAACGGGGCGTCTGGTGCCTTTGGTCAGTGGTGCGGTGATATGCTCTAATAGCCAAATTAAAGGGGTGAAAACCACTGTCGCACCGCGCACCGGAATCGCTACAGCGACCCCAATCATCTCGGCGTAGCGCTCTCCGATTGTTTTGGGGAGAATTTCGGCAAACAAAATAATCGCAAAGGTCAGCGCCGCTGAAAAAATGCCGATGCCGGTATTGTCAAACAGTGTGGCCGCCATGCGACCCACGACAATGCTGCCGACAATGTTGAAGATATTGTTGAGGATGACAATCGTCGCAACCGGTCGGCTGACCCGCTGGCGAATGGCCAACAGCGCTA
>JBAUIB010000372.1:0-4756 GCA_049680585.1 Phormidesmis sp. | reverse complement strand
GGTCAGCTCGTTCTTAAAGAGGGCACGTCCATTGCCGTTGTCCCACCGAAGAAAAAGTCTAAAGATGCTCGCAGAGATGGCGGTAGCCGTAAGCGTGCAAGCGGTAAGCCTCGCACTGGCAGTGCTCCCAAGCCTAAGCCCAAGCCCAAAGTTACCTCTGACGAGCCGGTTGTCCAGAGCCCAGCCGTTGAGCAGCCGCCTGTAGAGGAAAAGCCAATTTCTCAAGAGCCGCCAGATGAGAAGCCGGTTGCCCAGAGTCCGGCCGCTGAGAGTCCGGCCATTGAGAAGTCGCCAGCAGCAGAGACTACAGCGACTGAGACTGCGGCAACTGGGAAGATTGCTCAGCCAGAAACGCCTGAGGCATCGACTGACTGAGGCTCACGGCATGGATACTACGCGCTATCTTTTTATCTGATGTCCAACTGAGGTCCCCAGCTGTCTTGAGGCAAGAAGCGGGTGTCTTTGGGAAGTGGGGCGATCGCCTCAGTCAACTCAAACTCACTGTCATCAATACGCTGCTTGAGATCCAGCGCAACTTGCTGAGCGAGATATAGGCTAGAAAGCGGCGCAGTGCGCACAGATTTGCCATCGAGCGTGAGCTTTCCAGACTTGAGCTGGGCGTAGCTGACTAGCCCAAAGGTAGGGCGTACCCGTCGAGGAATCGAAAAATCGATCACCGGGGCCACCAAGTCTTCATCGCGAATGGCGCAGCGGGCAACCACTTCTTCGCTGACAACCGGAATTGGCACGCCAACGCCCAGCATCATAGAAGGGCCATAGCCTTTGAAGTAGCAGCCTCTCACCCAGCTCGCATTCATTCGCTTGGCATCGCCGATTAGGGCAACGGTGGCAGCAGGACCAATGGGGGTGTGGTTAGGTAGGCGGCGCTGGAGGGGGAAGTGCTGAGTCCCTTCCCAGGCAATGTAGCCCTCGCCGCCGCCAAGCAAAATGCGGGTTCCGATGCCGATGGTTTGCAGGTTGGGGTCATTGAGCAGAGGAGAAAGGGCACCGCTGTTGGCGTAGACGGCGTTGCCGAGCCGAGGTTGAAGGGGGCCAAGGTAGGTAGCAAGGGGGCGATCGCCGCCATTGACGCCCACAATAAAGTTTTGATACAGGTTGCGCGGATTGAATAGGTAGAACTGATTAATGCGATCGCGCGTAATCGTCGTATCCAAACTAGCGCGAGGATAGCAGTCATTCACCTGACCGGTCGCTGTCAGCGTCACCGGCTGATCGGCAACCAAGTCAGAAATCACATGGCCCCCGCCGCGCTCATCGGCCTCGCCATCTCGACTCGGCACCGCCATTTGCCCCGCGCCAATGTAGAGATCGACCGCGCCAAAGCCTGCGTAGGCCAGCACACCATCTAAATGACACTCGCTAATTTTAATCGGCGGATCAGTATGGCCCAAGTTGATCATCGCCCCGGAGCCTTCCATCGGCTCAAACGTGCCGGTAGTGATCACATCGACCGCTTTGGCGGCTTGGCTCACGCCCATATCCGCGATGAGAGTTTTGGCGTCGGTGATGGTCCAAACGGTGGCTTTCCCCTGGCGGATCTTGTCGTTGATCTCGGCAATCGTGCGCATGGGCAGCGTTCCTAGTCAGTAGGCATCGGAGAAATGGCTGGCTAACGTTTGTTGAGGGTCAAGATTTTGTGGCGATTAGAAGGGCTACGCCAATTACAACACTCGGAAGCACAATGATCAGCGTGACCAGCCCGTTCAGCCCGGCTGTATAGGGCGCAGCAATCGGCAGCAGCGGGCCGCCATACTTAATCAATAGGCTCAAAAGCGCCGAAAGTAAAAAGACCTTGAGTAGAAAGCTTGCGGTGTCGTTCATAGTCCTGTTCGGCTAATAGTCATCGCGCACCACTCATCTTTGTAAGCCATACCGGTCACCTGCCAGCCGTGGGCGATAAGATGCTCTTCTACCCAAGCCGCTTTGCTGGTGAGAACGCCGCTCAAAACGCCCCACGTATTGGGCCCGGCGAGTTCACTTAGCCGAGGAATAATCAGTCCCACGATAATTTCTGACAGAATATTGCAAACGATGCCGTCAATCGGCAGATCTGCTGTCTGCTGAGCCCTGCTGATGATCTCTGGCAAACTGCCCAGCTGAACTTGTAGCTGCGTCTCGTCTATGCCAATGGCCGCAGCATTGACCGCGATGCCATTGGCCGCAGCATTAGCGTGAGTAGAGCTAATCGCCAGCGGATCGACATCGGCAGCGTAGACTTTGCGCGCTCCATAGAGCAGCGAGACAATCGAGAGAATGCCGGAGCCGCAGCCGATATCGGCAAGGGTGGCGTCGATCAAGTCTTGCCGCTCTAGGGCTTCGAGGCAGAGCTGAGTAGTGGCATGGGCACCAGTGCCAAAGGCGCTGCCTGGATCGAGGGTGAGAATGGTGCGCTCGGTGACCGGCGGCTTCATCCAAGCGGGATTGATGAGGAGGCGATCGCCCACTTCCTCTGACTGCCAATGCCGTTTCCAGCTTTTGGCCCAGTCCTCTTCCTCGATGAGCTGCCAGCTAATTTGAATCGCGCTATCCCCCTCACTTGACGAACTCGCCAGAGTGCTCAGCAAAGATACCTGAAACTGCTCAAAATCGGCAGGCTGGAACTGAAGCTGAGGAAAATAGGCAGAAACAAGGCGACGATCATCTCGGCTTTGGCTAGCCGTGCCTTTGCTGCCGAGCTGATCAAATGCCCAGTAGACACTGTCTTCCAGCGCCAGCGGACAGCTAACAGTCACTTCCCACCACTGACTGGCTGGCTGAAGAGTGGATTGAAGATCTGATGACATGACAATCTGATCGGTTGGTTCAAACAGTCTGACTTATAGCGCCACGGTGTAGGCATCGCGGATCCCAGGCTCTTTTTTGATCTCACTCAAAATGCCTTCCGGTAGCGGATCGTCAATGCTCAAAACCATCACCGCATCGCCGCGAACGATCTTGCGGCCCACCTGCATGCTGGCAATATTGACATTGAAGCTGCCTAGCAAAGAGCCAATTTTGCCGATAATACCGGGCATATCACGGTGCAGGGTAAAGAGCATGTACTTGGTGGGCGGTACGTTGATAGGGAAATTATCCATGTCGATAATGCGCACTTCGCTGCCACCGAGCAACACGCCCGTCACCGAGTGCTCGCCCAAAGAGCCTTTGGCCGATAGATAAAGCGAGCCGGTATAGTCTTCGGCGGTAGTATCTCGCGTTTCGACGACGCGGATACCTCGCTCCTTAGCCTCGATAGACGCGTTAACGTAGTTGACTCGCTCTTGCAGTGCGTTCGAAAGTAGGCCCTTGAGGGCGGCGATGACGATGGGCTTGGTATCGTTTACAGCCAGCTCGCCCTGCAAGCGAATGTTAAGTTCTTCAATCCGCCCGCCCGCGAGCTGACCGACAAAGTTGCCCAGCGTTTCAGCCAGTTTGAGATAGGGGCGCAGCTTTTCGAGCATGTCAGGGCGCAGTCCGGGAATATTGACCGCTGAGCGGGCGGGCAGGCCCAGCAGCACATCTCGAATTTGCTCGGCGACATCGACCGCGACATTGACCTGAGCTTCAGCCGTGGAAGCACCTAAGTGAGGGGTGAGCACCAAAGCCTTATCAACTGAGCGCAAAGGAGAATCGCCTAAGGGCTCTTGAGCGTATACATCTAGCGCTGCGCCTGCAATGACACCGTCTTTGAGCGCTTGGGCCAAGGCCGCTTCGTCAATGATGCCGCCGCGCGCGCAGTTAATGATGCGGGCAGTGGGCTTCATCTTGGCCAGTGAGTCGGCGTTGACGAGATTGGCGGTTTCTTTGGTTTTCGGAATGTGGAGAGTGATATAGTCTGACTCGCTCAGCAGTAGGTCCATTTCGACTAGGCGACAGCCCAGTTCTTCAGCGCGATCGCTCGAAATAAACGGATCAAACGCCAGCAAATTCATCCCCATCGCGCGAGCGACGGTCGCCACATGAGAGCCAATTTTACCGAGTCCCACGACACCGAGCGTCTTCTTATACACCTCCACGCCAGTAAAGGCTTTGCGGTTCCAGTCGCCCGCCTTCATCGACTGATTTGCCGCTGGAATATAGCGAGACATCGAGAGCATCATCGCCAGTGCATGCTCGGCAGCGGCAATGGTGTTACCCTCAGGAGAGTTGACCACGACAATGCCACGGCGGGTCGCCCAGGGCACATCGACATTGTCTACGCCAACGCCCGCGCGACCAATAATTTTGAGATTGCTGCCCGCTTCTAACACCTCTTTGGTCACTTTGGTCCCAGAGCGAATCATCAGCGCGTCGTACTCTGGAATAATGGCGATTAATTCTTCCAGCGGCAGCTTAGTTTTGACATCTACGCTGGCGACCTGAGAGAGAATGTCTATTCCAACTTGGTCGATGGGATCTGAAACGAGTACCTTGGGCATGGGTTAGCGGAAGATGAAGTGATAAAAGAGTGTTGGTATTGCACAGCCGATGTTAACCAGCTGATTCTTGCACAGAGGGCCTATCTTACTGCAAAGCGGGGAGCCTAACTTCAAGGATGCGCAACGGATTGCTGGACGACAAATGGCGAGCAGATGGACTGACACATTGTTCGTCGCTCATAATTCATCAATTCTCGAGCGGTTTCTGGGCGCTTCTATGGCATTAAAAGCATCGACAATCACCTGGTTAGACATTAGAAAACCTTCGGGATCGCTCAGTCGAATTCGGCTAGTGGGTTTAAGCTTTGTTATGTTTTCTCGATCTGAAAGCGGTGCGT
>JBAUIB010000371.1:0-12835 GCA_049680585.1 Phormidesmis sp. | reverse complement strand
TTGTAGGGCTTTGCCAACCCAGGCAATCCGAGGCTCGTGGCTGACAGGTGGAAAGAGATAGTCTTGCTGGCGCGGCGGTTCGGTAGGATCGTCGCCTTGCTTACCGTGAACCTGGTACAGCGATTCTGCCTGATCGTAGTAAGGCGCAAAGTCGTTGTATTTCAGCGGCCATGCAGGCGAGATGCCCTCTTGCAGCTGCACTTCATCAAAGTCTTTTTCTCGTAGTCGAAACAGGGCTCCACCGTATACTTTGGTATTGCCCCCGACCCAGTATCCGATGCCGGGATGAATGTCGTTGCCTTCAAGGTCAGCCCAGGTTTCGTTGGTCTGATAGCGACCATCGCGGAATACGGCATCTGTACTCCAGTTTGCTTTCTCTTTGGGCAAAAAAGCGCCTCGCTCTAGCACCAATATCTTTTTACCGCTGGGGGCTAATCTATGCGCTAACGTGCCGCCACCAGCGCCTGTGCCAATGATAATAACGTCGTAGTGTTGGGACATACACCTTTGTAGTTTTGGAAGAGTCTGATGCTTTCTCTAGTCTAGATCCTTTGCTGATAGGACCGTAATGTCAACCATCCGAAAGTGATCATGAGGACCAGACTCCACCCTAAGGTAATCACGATGGGCCAGAGCGCCTGCTCACCATTGGCTAATGCCCTCATCGCTTCAGATAGGACAGAAACTGGATTGTGGCTGACAATGCCCTGCGCCCAGTCAGGAAAGCCTTCTTTAGGGACATAGCCAATGCTCAAAAACGTCAGCGGTAAAATCCAGGGATTCATGACAGCAGAAACGGCTTCAGACGACTTGGCACCGACGGCCACATAAAACCCTATCAGTGCCACCGATAGAGTGAAGACGACGGGCAGCAGGAAAAAGCCCAGCGTTTCCCACAGCCCGCCCTGAAAGCGAAAGCCTAGCAGATAGCCCGCTAGCACAATTCCAACGACCTGAAATAGCAGCCTTGCCCCTGAAGAGATCAGCCGACCGCCCACCGCTGAGAGCCGAGCAATCGGCATCGCCCTCAGCCGGATATCCATCCCGTTTTCTAGATCGGTATAGAAAAAGTTGCTGATATTGACAGTGTTAAACAGCAGGCCCTGCACAGTCGTGAAGGGGAGCAAAAACTGGGCGTAGCGGCTGTAGCTTTCGCCGGGAGCAACGACTTGGGCAAAGCTAGCTGTAAATACGCATAGTAGAGAGACGGTAAAGGCGGTAGAGACCAGTAGCGAGGCGGGCGATCGCACTTCTAGCAAAATGTTACGCCAGGCCACAATCGAGATATCGTGGAGCGTCCGCCCCAGTCCCCCCTCTCGCCGCGCAGCGACCATCGTCGCCACAGCCGCCGGATCAAAGCGCTTAGCATCAAAACTTTCTGACATTTTTTCTATAGCCTCTTGTACTGTCGTACGGCCAAAAATCCGAAGAGAACGAGCAGCCCAAACAGCCAAGCGAGGCTAGCCAAAAATAGTGGGAAGCTAGAAGTGGCTCCTTCTGCGAGCGATCGCAGCGCATCACAGGTCACACTCACCGGCTGATAGCGTACCACTGGCTGTAGCCAACTCGGAAAATTTTCCGTCGGGCTAAACCCATTGCTGAGCAGCAATAGCGGCGTGTAGGGAATGATGGCCACCGCATCCACCAGCGCCGAATTTCGGAGTTTGAGCGCCAGAATGCTGTAGCCAGTAATGCAGGTGCCGGTAAAGGTAATCACCAGAATGAGATATCCCAGGCTATGGAGCAGATTGCCCTGAAAGCGAAAGCCCAGTCCGTAAGCTACCAAAAGCAGCACAATCGTTGCCAGCAGTCCTCTCACCATGTAGGCCAGCACGAGACCTGCGACCACCGCCACCCGCGAAATCGGCATCGCCCGGCAGCGCTCCATCATCCCGGTTTCAATGTCTTTGGCCAGCATAATGGCCGAGCCCAGCCCGGAGAAAAACAGCGCCTGCAAGTTAATAATCGGCACCAAGTACTGAATGTAGTTCACGCCTTGGGCGGCCATTAGCTTTTGACCAACGATCCAAAAGCCGAGGAGAAAGACCATCGGGAAGATTGCGATCGCCACAATCACAATTGGATTGCGCTTCAGCCGCAGCAGATTTCGCCAGGTAATCAGCAAGCTGTCATCTACCGCTCGCCGCCAGCCCGTCTCCTGCCGCTGGGCGATCATCTGCTGAGCTAGCTCGGCTACATCATTATTGGCGAACATACATAGAGAAAGCCTTATTGTAAGCCTTCAGCCCGGCACTAAAACGGCTTATTATAGGGCAGAAAACACATCGGCGTATCATAGGAAACTCGAATGGCAACCGACGCCCTTTTAGAAAAACGACTGGCCGTAGTAGAAGCCGCGATCGCTGAGCTACAACAGCAAGTTACGACTACTCAACCGAAAAATTGGCTGCAACATATTACAGGGTCTTTCAAAGACGAACCTGCCTTTGAAGATGTACTTTACTATGGGCGAGCAATTCGCCAAGAGGATAAGTCTCTTCTAGAAACGCAAAGCGAGGGATGAAATATTTGTTAGATACAGATCATCTCAGTATTCTTCAGCGGCAATTAGGGGAGGATTACAGATGTCTTTCAATCCGCATGGCTCAGTATCCGCTATCAGACTTCACCGTATCGGCAGTGACCTTTCATGAACAAATGCTTGGCAGCCACACCTACATTAATCGCGCTCGAAATCTGACCGACGTCGTGAGAGGTTACGAAATGATGGGGCGGCTGATCAGTGACTTCAAAGCGTTACCTCTTGTTTCGTTTGATAGGAACGCAGCTGCAATGTTTGATCAACTGCAGCCACAGCGAATGCAACTGGCAAAGATGGATGCGCGGATTGCGGCAATTGCGCTGTCCCGAAAGTTAATTTTGTTAACCCGCAATCGTCGAGATTTTGATAAGGTCACGGGACTAGTAACCGAGGATTGGACAGCCTGAGACGTCGCCGTAGTCGAGGAACGGTGATCGCTATAACCACAATCGGATTACGCTTCAGCCGCAGCAGGTTTCGCCAGGTAATTGGCTATCTGTAGACAATTATTGAGTGCCAAACATGCGATCGCCCGCATCGCCCAATCCCGGTAAAATATAGCCGTGTTCATTCAGCTTGTCATCAATTGCGGCGGCAAAAACAGGCACGTCGGGGTGCTCTTCGCGAAAGCTCGCAAGCCCTTCAGGGGCAGCTAACAGGCAAAGAAACTTGATCGAGCGAGGCTGAGTTTCTTTGAGCCGGTGGACGGCAGCGATCGCTGAATTCCCGGTCGCTATCATCGGATCAACAATCAGCATTTCTCGCTCATGCACATCGTTAGGCACTTTGAAGTAATACTCTACCGGCACCAACGTTCTCGGATCGCGGTATAGCCCAATATGGCCCACTCTAGCCGACGGTATCAGCTTCAAAATACCGTCTAAAATGCCTTGTCCCGCTCGCATGATGGAAATCAGCACCAGCTTTTTCCCCAGCAGCATCGGCGCATCCATCGTAGCAAAAGGCGTTTCGATAGAGACTTTTTCTACAGGTAAATCACGAGTAACCTCGTACGCGAGCAGCATACTGATTTCTTCTAACAGCTGGCGAAACTTAGCGGTGCTGGTGTCTTTTTGTCGCATCAGCGTCAGCTTGTGCTGAATCAGCGGATGCTCGATGCAGGTTGTTAAGTTGTCCATTAGTTGTCCACTAAAAGAGCGTGCCGTCACTTTGAACTGTAATAGGAGGGGCACCCGTTGCCGGCCGTGACTGCTTGGCAATTCGCCGCCCAGCTGCCCAAGTTCCCCCTTCTAGCACTTTTATTAATGGGAGATCTTCAGGCGTTTTGTTGAGTAGGTGGCGGACGCGATCGCCGATCAAATCCAACATCACTACCGTTAGGGCCCTCCATTCCACCACCAGCGGCGAGCTAGGCAAATGCAATTCACTTGTCACGGCTGCATGCTTGGGCATTAGCAAACCTAGATCCACACACAGCCCACCGTTGCGATACTCGGCTAGCCCGGTTAGAGCGTTTAGATGAGTCACTTTTATCCCTGCTGCCGTCAGCGGCTCAACTAGCGAATAGCTCAGCCACTGAGAGAGCTTGTGAAACGGCACGAGATTGTTGCCTAATTTTGTCTGGTCTGAGCTTGTCTGGTCTGAGCTTGTCTGTTCTAAAGCCGGGTGAGGCCATACGTCACCCAAGTTGACGCCTGAGACCATCACCCGTCCCGGCCAAATTGAGCCCAAGCTTTCTAGTATTTCGCTCAGTAGCGTGCTGGCCTCTAGCGTCGTTCCATATCGCGCTATCCAATTATCCAACAAATTGCCGATTCTAGCGGGTTGCTGACCAAAGCGGGCGGGCTGACTGGCGAGGACTCCTCCTAACTGTTTCAATAGCTGCAAACGACCTGAAAGTCCGACCAGTGGATTGTCGGCACTGACTTGAAAGGCATGGGCTAGCGCCTCTGGTGTGAGCTGCTGAAGGCCCTCTGCATCGACCCGGTACGGCGAGTTTGGATCGGATGAAAAAAGCCCCTGCTCAAACGCGCGCAGGCTGGCCACGGCGAGCCCTTCTGAGCGGGTTAATGTTTTCGGAACCGCGCTGTCTTGGTAGCGCCATTGACTGCCCGCGCCTGCGTCTAGTAAAACGCTGACGATGACCAGATCGATGTGCGATCGCGCCATCTCTAGCCCTATTTCCAGCCCAGCGCCTGCCGCCAGCAACCTCTCCTGCAGCCGCTGATTTAGCCTTGCCAGCCGGTCCACGCCGCCCGCATCAAAATGACGCCAGCGACTGTGAAACGGCACGTCGAAATGGGGATAAAGCTGTTGGGTCGTTTCGACCACATAGGCGGCTACCGCATCCAGCTTAGAGAGATCGCAAGAAAAATGTTCAAGTTCGCCTTGGCAGCAGAGATTGAACAGCTTTTGAGCGCGATCGCGAATGGCCTGTGGCTGGCGTAGATAGGCAATTAAATCTTGTTTTTCTCGCTGTTCTTGTTCTTTTTTTAGACAAGTCATTCCATGCTCCCATACTGGCGACCGATGGTTTGTTCTAAGGCACTTTCATCAGGCACCGCACCTTCTGTAAAATAGCCTGCCGCTTTCTTCGCGTTCATTTCCACTTGAGCATCTGCTGGAATCAGGTCTTCAGGAATTGAGACTCGCTCTACAATTTCGATGCCAGATTGAACAACTGCGTCGTATTTTAGGTTGCTCATGGAGACAAATTGATCGATGCGAGTGATGCCTAGCCAGTGCATTACATCCGGCATCAGCTCTTGGAAGCGCATGTCTTGCACGCCCGCTACGCACTCCGTTCGAGTGAAGTAGGTGTCGGCGCGATCGCCCCCTTCCTGACGTTTACGGGCGTTATACACCAAAAACTTTGTCACTTCTCCCAGTGCTCTGCCTTCTTTGCGCGCATAGATAATCACTCCAGCACCGCCTGCTTGCGCCGTCTGCACCGCCACCTCAATGCCATGCACCAGATACGGACGGCAGGTACAAATATCCGAGCCAAACACATCCGAGCCATTGCACTCGTCATGAATGCGCACAGCCAACGGGCGATCAGGATCGGTAATCGCCGCCGGATCACCCAAAATGTAGACCGTCAGTCCTCCAATCGGCGGCAGAAACACCTGTAAATCAGGTCGTGTTACCAGTTCTGGAAACATCCCGCCGGTCTGTTCAAACAGGGTGCGGCGCAGGTCACTTTCTAGCACGCCAAATCGCTGCGCAATTCCCGGCAGATACCAAACCGGCTCGACGGCGGCTTTGGTCACCACCAGCTCGCCTCGCGCGTTCATGACGGTGCCGTCTATTTTCAGTCGGCCCTGAGCAACCGCTTCCTGCAACTCTGGGATATTGATATGAGCTTTGGTAATGGCAATAGACGGGCGAATGTCGTACCCTTCCCCTCTCAGCTCCGCAAATAAATTGGTATCGAGGGCTCCCCACGGATCGAGCGAGACAATCTTCTCAGGGTTCGCCCAGTTAGGATGGGGTCCGATAGAAACCGTCGGCGCGGTATTTGTAAGGTCGGCGCGATGGTCATGATCTAGGGAGCCGCTGGCGATCGCCAACGCCCGATACACCGCGTAGCCACCCGAATGCGTCCCAATGGCATTTCGATTTGCCCGATTTCCTAGCGTCGCAATAATCGGTCCTCGCTGATTGGGGTCGGGGTGTCCCCACTGCACGGTCAACGGTTTTTGGCTGAAGTTTCCTGGATGTGAGGTTAAGACAATATGCTTATGCCGAGGCGTTGGCGCAGCCTCTCTCCTAGAAAATCGCGCTGATGTCATCGTAGAACCCTGTTAAGTCAACGAATCCTCAAATCTAGCCTATCTAAGGCCGCACTGGCTGTAGTTGAGACTGCAATCTGGCTAACCTCTCATCACCATGACCGACTACGATAAAAGGGATAAAAGGCACGCGAGCGCATGGAGCGATGGATATTAAATCGGGATTTGTAGGCACTGTTGGCAACACGCCCCTGATTCGGCTAAATAGCTTTAGTGAGGAAACCGGCTGTGAAATTTTAGGCAAGGCAGAATTTCTCAATCCCGGTGGATCTGTCAAAGACAGGGCGGCCCTTTTTATAATTGAGCAAGCCGAGAAAGCAGGCCAACTCAAACCCGGTGGAACCGTCGTCGAAGGAACAGCAGGCAATACAGGCATTGGCCTGACGCACATTTGTAATGCCAAAGGTTACAAATGCGTCATCATCATTCCAGAAACGCAGTCTCAAGAAAAAATTGATCTGCTACGAACGCTAGGCGCAGATGTGCGGACAGTGCCTGCTGTGCCTTACAAAGATGACAATAACTACGTCAAAGTATCGGGTCGTTTGGCCGATGAGCTAGATAACGCCATTTGGGCCAACCAGTTTGAGAACCTGGCCAATCGCGACGCCCACTATGCCACCACTGCGCCGGAGATCTGGAGGCAAACCGACGGGAAGGTCGATGGCTGGACAGCGGCGACAGGCACGGGCGGCACTTACGCAGGCGTTGCCATGTTCTTTAAAGAGAAAAATCCCGACCTGCGCTGCGTCGTCGCCGATCCGATGGGGAGCGGTCTCTATAGCTATGTGAAAACAGGCGAAATCAAGCCGGAGGGAAACTCTATCACTGAAGGGATTGGCAATAGCCGCGTGACTGGAAATATGGAAGGTGCGCCCATTGACGATGCCATTCAAATTGACGATCACGAAGCGCTGCGGGTAATCTATCAGCTGCTGTATAAAGAGGGGCTATTTATGGGCGGCTCTGTTGGGATTAACGTGGGTGCGGCTGTCGCCCTAGCAAAAGAAATGGGGCCGGGCCATACGATTGTGACCGTCTTGTGCGATGGCGGCTCACGCTATCAGTCCAAAATATTTAACCGCGAATGGTTGGAAGCGAAAGGGCTGTGGTCTGATCAGTTCTTGCCGGGATAATATGACTGAAGATTTTTCACATTGCTCTTTAGAAGCCCGTTGGAAATAGGCTTCAGCTTGGCTTCTAGCGCTATATTGATGGCTGTATTAGGGTGCCGAGCTTTGTGGCGGCTTAATGTCTATATCTTTGGATAGATTTAGGCTATTTTCTCTTACTTGGCTTGATAAGCGTACTCATAACGAGTATGATTTAATCTGTTAAGTAAAAAGCTGGCAGCGCGACTGCTGAGCGACCTATTGAGGAGATTTTATTTTATGGCATTAGAAAATCGTGAGGGTCAAAAGGTTCCTTCGGTAACGTTTCGAACGCGTCAAAATGACGAATGGGTAGAGGTAACGACTGACGAGCTGTTTAAAGGCAAGACTGTCGCTGTCTTTTCGCTGCCGGGGGCATTTACACCGACCTGCTCTACTACTCACTTGCCAGGCTACAACGAGTACGCTAGCTTGCTGAAGCAAAATGGCGTTGACGACATCCTCTGTATGTCTGTCAATGACACCTTCGTGATGAATGCTTGGGCAAAGGACCAAGAGGCTGATAACATCACGGTCATTCCTGATGGGAATGGCGAGTTTACCGATGGTATGGGCATGCTGGTCGATAAAGAAGACCTGGGCTTCGGCAAGCGCTCTTGGCGCTATTCTATGCTGGTAAAAGACGGCACGGTTGAGAAGATGTTTATTGAGCCTGAGGTGCCTGGCGACCCGTTTGAGGTATCCGATGCCGAGACCATGCTCAACTACATCAATGAAAAAGCGGGTAAGCCGCACCGCGTCTTCTTGCTCAGCAAGCCGGGCTGCCCCTATTGCGCCAAGGCAAGAGATTTGCTGGACGCTCACAATATGACCTATGAAGAGGTTGAGCTCGGTGACGGTATCACGACTAAGTCGCTCTATGCGGTGTCGGGTGCGGGCACAACGCCTCAGGTCTTTATCGATGGTCGCTTGATTGGTGGTTCTGACGATCTCGAAGCCCACTTCAACAAGGTAGAGGCTGCACAGACCGCTTAGGGGTTTGCTGGTGCGCCTTAACGCTTGATTGCGGATCCCTCTCCTGAAAGCCCTCGTTCTGGGGACTTGTTTTGAGGAGAGGGATTTTGCGATCGCTTTTTCCCCATCTATTTTCCCAGATCAAGAGGGATCGCCTGATGAGTTCCTTTATGATCGTTTGTGTAGGACGTGCGGTTGTTGGTTTTATTAGCTCAATTCATATATTCTGACTGATTTTTATTTTGACTAGCTTATTGATATTGACAACGGTTGACGACATTGTTTAGGCGGGAGCAAACTATGGCTTACGATTTTGATCTGTTTGTAATTGGCGGTGGCTCGGGTGGGATTGCCACAGCGCGGCGAGCGGCTTCTTATGGGGCCAAAGTAGCCGTGGCTGAGAGCGATCGCCTAGGTGGCACCTGTGTAAACCGAGGCTGTGTGCCGAAAAAGCTGATGGTATACGCCTCGCGCTTTCCTAAGTACCTGTCGGAAGCGGCAGGCTACGGCTGGGATATGGAAGCCCGCAGCTTTGACTGGAACCAGATGATCACCGATGTGAATAACGAGGTGAAGCGGCTCAACGGTATCTATCAGCGCATGGTAGATAACGCCGAAGTCAAAGTATTTCCGGTGCATGCCAAGCTGCTAGATGCTCACACCCTAGAAGTGGGGGATGAAAAAGTCACCGCTGAGCGGATTCTAGTCGCGGTCGGCGGTAAGCCAGTGAAGCCAGATATTCCGGGGCTAGAGCATGCGATTACCTCAGATGGCATGTTTGAGCTGAGTGAGCAGCCCAAGCGCATGGTTATTCTGGGCGGCGGCTACATTGGCTGTGAGTTTGCCTGTGTGATGCATGGTCTCGGCACTGAAGTGACGATGGTGATTCGCAAAGCGCAAATTCTGAGCGGTTTTGATCAAGATTTGCGCAATGAGCTGCATGAGGCGATGGTGAAGCAGGGCATCAAGATTTTCAATCACGCAAAGGTCGTCAGCGTTGAAAAAACGGATGAGGGTGTGAATGTCACGATTAACGACGGCAATGACGATCATACGATTGTGACCGATGCGGTGAATTTGGCCGCGACCGGGCGCGAGCCAAAGCTAGAGGGCCTAGGGCTAGAAAATACGGCTGTAGAAGTCTCTGATAAAGGCGCGATCGCTGTCGATCAGCACGGACAAACTGCAGAGCCTAGCATCTACGCGATTGGCGACTGCACCGATAGAATCAACCTGACGCCGGTTGCCATCAACGAGGGCCGCGCGCTAGCGGACACGATCTACGGCGGTAATCCGCGGACTATGAGCTACGAAGCCGTACCCTCAGCAGTGTTCACTACGCCAGAAGCTGCCAGTGTGGGGATCACCGAAGAAGAGGCCATTGAGAAATACGGTGAAGATAATATCCACGTCTTTCGCTCGCGCTTTCGCTCGATGTACTACACCCTGCCTAACAAAGACGAGAAGACCTTAATGAAGCTGATTGTGCATACCGGAAGTGACAAAGTTTTAGGGGCACATATGGTCGGCGATGCCGCCGCAGAGATTATTCAGGGGGTGGCGATCGCCGTCAAAATGGGTGCGACCAAAGCCGACTTTGATGCAACTGTTGGGGTTCACCCCAGCGCGGCTGAGGAATTTGTCACGATGCGATAGTCGAGTATAGGTACTTCCAATAGACGATTGACCCCTCATGGAGAAAACTCTATGGGGGGTTTATGGTTGTTACGGGCGCTAACGCGCTGACCCAGCCCAAGCTAGCGATCAGCCCTACAGTTACTTTTTTAATCAGGCTGCATTAAGCGTATGTGAATCTCGCATAATTTGTTCCAGAATGTTTGCTGTGAACCCGCAAATGGAGCTGTGCGCGGCTACCATAGTCAGCGGACAACCAATAAAATAGCGACTTTACCCATTTGTTCTCGCCTTTAAAACCGCATCTGACTATGACGCTTAGCAAACATACCCCCTACCGACTATCAAGTAGGATACGGCCTAGCTAATGTATAGCTATAGAAAGCTCCTATATCTCACCGCTACGCACATTTTGCCAATAGGCCCTTTGATTCAGTAGCACCACTGAGGCAACCTCAATAAATAGTTTAGACAGGGACAAAATAGGTAACTTATCTACCCTGCATATTCCCGAGTATTGGGTTGTATATAGTTAAGTCTACAGACCAGCCGAAAGGCCGCCGAGAGGTTAGCGCTTCCGATGAGTACTCCTGAACGGATCGCCTTCATCAGAGCTTCAGCCAAACCGCTCTAAGTTTGTAGGTTGGTTTAAATAGCGCTTAACCCTGAGCAGTTACCTTGCTATCGTGGGTATGTTATTTAACAAATAAAGTAAAGTTGTTTTTTCGTCACTACACTTTCTGAGTTACTCAAAACTCTGCCGTTATGGATTCTTTCCTCTCCAACAACCAAAAGAAACTGGACATTCTCAATCCAGTCAAGCGTCGCATCGAAGCGCTGCCTGTTCAAGATCCCAAAAGAGCACATCGCATCGTTTCATTAATCCCTGCGCAGTGCCCCTTTGAAAGAGAGCTTAGTCTCTTTGGTCGCACGATTGCTCATATTCCTCCAATGTGTAAGCTCAATCCACTCTATGAGCAGCTCACCATGCTACGGTTTAGAGCGCTCTGCTACTTAGTAGATGAATGTGGCGAAGATGCCGCTGCACTTGGCTAGTAGAATTCTCGATACCAGAAGATTGGCGCTAAAGAACAGCGCTAAAGAACAGCGCTAAAAGAAAAGGTATGATGACAGACCGTGATGAGCAAAACTGTTGAGCTGCTCATCAGATAACAACATTACTGAGCGGAAACCGACGTTCCTGTTGTAGAGATCTCATAGCTGACCTTTTGAAGAAGCTTCAGGGGACCAATCTCTTTTAGCCTGCATAGGGTTTCTCGGTCTTTCACTAAAAGAGACCCCGCAAATCCTAAAGAGTTGATAGAGATGCCAGCATACTTTTCCTGACTGCGAGCGACCACCATCATCCATCGTCGGCTGCACAGAAGATTGTAAGCAGCCGTTTGAGGGCCTTTCCAGTTGGCTGCACTCGCAATCCCAACAGCGCTGAGCAGTTTTTGATAGTCCCTCAGCAGTCGCTGAGCTATCTGAATATGATCGCTTGTGTTGTTGTCTATGGCGCTAAATTTGACAATCGCATGGCGGAGCGGCAGTGTCGGCGATCGCCAGATCCCCTCTTCTTTTTCTATTGCTGAGGCGATCGCAGCTTCTATTAAAAGATCGGCTGAAGTATCAGAGCGTTCTATACTCTCTTCTTCTATATGTGGCACTACCTGCAAGTGTTTATGGGGCTGACTAGAGCCCGCGAGCACGCCACCGTTAAAAAAGCCTAACCCGTCTACTTCTGCCAGGCACCGAGCCAGCGCTTCAAAATCTGCTAGTGTCAGCCAGTTTTCCTGGGGTTCAAAGGCGCGAGTTACAATCAAAAAGTGATGATCGACAACGTTAAACTTGTTGAGCAGGCAGAGATGGGTCTCTGAGATATCCGTGACATAGAGATCTGTGTCATACGGCAAAAACGGGTTGGCAGGGCGAGTGTTTCCTTGCTGAGCGATCGCCTTTTCCTTACGAACAAGATTGGCTAAAACCCGCACAACAAATCGAACATTGCCAGTGTCTATGTACTCCGCGTCGGTGTCTATAGGCTCTAATGCGCCTGTTTTGAGGCCATGCTCACTTTGGGCCTTAAGCTTTTGCCACAGGTGACCTGGTTCCCAATTGATGCGCTTACTCATGATGTGTTTCCTTGCTGTCCTCACTGAGCCGCCTGCCTACAGCGTGCCGCACTGCGCCTGCTGACGCAGCAGATGATCGCACAAGACCAAAGCAACCATCGCTTCTACCATCGGCACCGCTCGCGGAAGCACACAAGGATCATGGCGACCTTTGCCGGCTAAAGTCGTTTCTTGCCCCGTATTGTCAACCGTTTTTTGGGCTTTGCGAATGGTGGCCGTCGGCTTAAAGGCTACCCGAATGATGATGTTTTCACCGTTGGAGATGCCGCCTTGGGTGCCGCCTGCGCGGTTGGTACGATTGCGAAAGGTGCCGTCTTCGCCGCGATACATTTCATCGTTATGCTGGCTGCCGGTGAGATAGGTCCCCGCAAACCCTGAGCCCATTTCAAACCCCTTGGTGGCGGGCAGCGACATGGCCCCTTTGGCCAGATCAGCGCTGAGCTTGTCGAATACGGGCGCGCCTAAGCCTTTGGGGACGTTTCTAGCGACGCACTCGACGACGCCGCCAATCGAGTCGCCTTCCTTGCGAATCTGGTCGATGCGCTCGATCATTTGCTCGGCAACGTCTGGGTTTGGGCAGCGCACTATGTTACTTTCAACCGCTGCTAACGTCACGCGCTCAGGATCGACAGACGATTCAAT
>JBAUIB010000370.1:0-13762 GCA_049680585.1 Phormidesmis sp. | reverse complement strand
CTTGGCGGCTGGTGAGGCTGCACCTGTAGCGCTCACGGCGCCCTCCATCGCGGCGTAGTCACAGCGATTACTCCTTGATTGGATAAGTCAATAGAGAGCCCCCCGCACTGTTTCTTCGGAAGCATGTTCGGGGGGCTTTTTGTTTGGAGGCTTTTTCACGGGGTGAGTTGGCTGGATTGTGGCTAACGCCTGCGGCGACGCTTCGCGAACGACTACGCTCAGCCAGCGGGGGGGCTATGGGATGATGGTGGCTTCTGGCAAGATCAGCATGGCGTCGCCGAAGGAGTAGAAGCGGTATTGATGGGCGATCGCCTCTGCATAGATCTCCATTAGCCGCTGCCGCCCCATCAAGGCGCTCACCATCATTAATAGGCTAGAGCCTGGCAGATGAAAGTTCGTGATCAGCCCGTCGATCACCTGCCACTGATAGCCAGGATAAATGAAGAGTTCTGTTTTGCCGCTGTAGGGCTGAAGGTCTCCGCAGGCGGCGGCTGCACCTTCTAGCGCCCGAGTGGACGTCGTTCCAACTGCAATAACTCGCCCGCCGCTAGCTTTGGCTTGTCGAATTTTTTCGACGGTGCTGGCAGGCACTTCGATCCGCTCTTGATGCATTTGATGCGTTTCAATGTCGGTTGCTTCGACCGGACGAAAGGTACCAATGCCGACATGCAGGGTAACTTCTGTCGTTTCAATGCCTTTGGCAGTGAGCTGACTTAGCAGACGTTCAGTGAAATGCAATCCGGCGGTGGGCGCAGCGATCGCCCCTTGCCGATGGGCAAAAACGGTCTGATATTGCTCTGGCAATGCTTCAGAATGCGTGATGTAGGGTGGCAGCGGTACTTGGCCCAGCTGATGGATCAGCGTTTCGATAGAGCGATCGCACTGCGATACCAGTCGCAAGATACGGCCATTGGTCTGTTTCTCACGCGCTTCTACAAACGCGGTCATTAGCGGCGTTCGGATTGAGGTTTCTAGCGGATTTTCTGGTGAACTCTCCAGATGGCCAAACGCAATTTTGCTGCCGGGCTGTAGCCGCCGACCCGGCTTTACCAACGCTAGCCACCGATCGTCTGAAATCGGCTCTATTAGTAAAACCTCAACAGCCGCACCGGGCTGTTTGTGATCGGTTTGCTTTTGACCTAACAGCCTGGCAGGAATGACTCGCGTGTTATTGAGAACTAAGAGATCACCTGGCAAAAGCAGATCGACCAAATCGCGGAAGTGCCGGTGCTGGTGAGTGTTCAGGCTATCTACAACCAGACATCTAGCGCTGTCTCTCGGGACAGCCGGATTTTGCGCAATTAGATCCTCAGGTAGCCCGTAGTCGTAGGCGGCAAGCTGATGATCTGCTTGGGCCGGTAATTGGGTAGCCTGCTCAACTGTGGCTGTCGTTCCATCGTTGATGGCCACATTCGCGGTTAAGTTAGGCTCATCGATGGGAGCAGATGAGAATTTATCAGAACACTGATCCATAATGGAGTGAGATTATTTGATGAGCATGAGTGATTAACGCAAGCATAGGCGCGTTGATTGTGCATCTTAAATTTTTACACTTGCAGCCGTTGAGGGGGCAAAGCAGCTAAGGTGGCAAAGCAGCTATTAGAAGGTTACCACCGTCCCCTTAACGGCTAAAGATTATAGACCGCTAGAAATTATAGATAAAAATACTGAGACTGTATCACCCACAAAAAACTGGACGATGGAATACATCTACTACCTGACGAATGCAAGTTTGACGTTGCGTGTGGTTGAACGTTTGCTGTGCGTAACGCAGCTGCCGCTGGAGTTTATGACGGTTGTTCACCAAATTAATGGCTGGATAGTAAAGGTGAAGCTACATGACAGCGCCACGGTGCTGGCTCAGCAGAATTTTCTGGCTTTTTTAAACGAGATTGGGACGGCCTATGAGCCAGGTATTCGCGTCAGGATGGCGATGTGGGGACTGGAGATGGGTCAGTCGGCTGTCGATGTGATGCGGCGCTATCAGGTGGCGGTGGTTTCACACGGGAAACCGGATCGCAAGGAAATTGAGGAGTTTCGTGAGCAGTTCGTGACCGGGCTCGGCTATTGCCCTGAGACGCTGGCATAGTTGAGATCCCGAAAGCTATTAGCGCTAGAAGTAGCCTTAGAAGGCGTCGCGAATGTAGGTTTGTAGTTTTAGGTACTGCTGACTGTTGGGAATTTGCAAATGAAAGGGGCTGTCAGTAAGACCAGATAGCGCTCCGGTGTGACAGCTGACAAGGGCGATATCGAAGCGGCAGGGCAGGTCCGAGAGGTGCGGGTGGCGGACCAGGAAGTATCGGGCTGTCGTTCGTAGTTTTTTTTGCTTTGAGCGGGTAATCGACAGCAGCCCATTTGCGTCCCAATTGCCCTGGCTGCGGGTTTTGACTTCAATAAAGGCCAGCATTTCGCAGCGCAGAGGCCCTTCCCCGCTGTGGCCTCTGGCAATGAGATCGATTTCACCGAAGCGGCTGTGCCACTGCCGGTGGATGACAGTGCAGCTTTTGTAAGTCAGCCATTGGCAGACTAGCTGCTCGCCGTAGTTGCCCAAGTTTTGGTTGTGCGGCGGAGTGGCCATAGCAGGCTTACTGTACCCATGGAACGCTGGCGAGATCGGCAAAGTCTACGCTGCGCTCTTCTTCGAGTTCGGCGATTCGATGCTTTTCGGCGATGATTTGCTTTTGATATTCGCTGTGCTTTTCGGGCGAGGCCGTAAAGTCGCTGTCAGCCCAAAGGTTTAGCAGCAGGCGATAGCGCTTTTCGCACATGTTTTTTTCTAGGCAGGCGATCGCCGCTCGAATCACCAACGGCTCACGCAGCACGTCTAGCTGGGTTTTTTCCTCCAAATACAGGAGGTGATGCACCAAGGAGAGCGGACCGGTTGATTCAGCGGAGAAATTTCGCAGCGTTTCTAGCAGTCCGGTTTCAGGCAGTCCGGTTTCTTCAGGCAGTCCAGGCTCAGCTTCTATCTGGACAAGCTCGCATAGCGTCCGCCAAAGGGCTCGGTGGTGAGAAAAGTTAAAACCCAGATCTCGCATCTCTAAGCCGTCAACAATGGTTTGGCGATGCTCAGGGCTATGGATATAAATCCGCAACAGCGCCGCTTCGGCCTCTTCTAGAAAGCTGCGGTTGAGAACTTTGACATCGTTGGCTTTGGGTTGGCGATCGCCTGCTGGCGTGCGGCGCTTGCGGCGAACTTGAGCCAAGAGATTTTCGGCCAGCAGCGGCACAATTCGAGCATCCCCTTGACTGAAGATTTCCGCGCAATGGCGGATGTAGTGAGTGCGGGTATCGGCATTGGCAATGTCGCTGAGCAGGCCGACGATGGCATTAGAGGTCTGCTGGAACTGATCGGCCTGTTTGAGATCGCGATCGCACACGATTTGATGGATCTGCCAGTCGAGCCAAAGGGGAGCGGCATCTGCTAAGGCGACATATTCTTCGGCGGTGTGGAGGCGAAGGTAGTCGTCGGGATCTTTGCCCTCTGGGATATTGAGCACGCGGAGCTGCACATCACCGCGATAGGCCATCTCTGCGACTTCACCAATGGCGCGATCTGCGGCCTTAACACCCGCTGCGTCGGCGTCAAAGTTAAAAATAATTTGCTTGGATTCGGTATAGCGCAGCAGCAGCTTGACCTGGTTGGCACTGAGGGCGGTGCCGAGGGCGGCGACTGCGTTGGTAATGCCAGCTGCGTGCAGGGCAATGACATCGAAATAGCCTTCTACGACGATGGCGTGATCGCGTTTAGCAATGGCCCCTTTTGCTTTATCAAGCCCGTATAGTGTCTTGCCCTTGTCAAATAGCTCGGTCTCAGGCGAATTGAGATACTTCGGCTTCGCATCAGCGGTGAGCCCTCTGCCGCCAAAGCCAATCAGTCGGGTTTGCACATCGTGAATGGGGACAATAATGCGATCGCGAAATCGATCGTAATGACCGTCGCCGCCTTTACGCGGCACAATCAGCCCTGCCTGCTCAACCAAGTTCACCGGATAGCGCTTTTGCTCGACCAAGTAGCCATAGAGCGTTTGCCACCCCTCTGGGGCGTAGCCTATCTGAAAATGCTTGATGGTTTCATCGCTGAGCTTTCGCTGAGCGCGCAAATAGCTGAGCGCCTGCTGGCCGTCTGGCTGATACAGCGCGTGCTCATAGAATTTGGCGGCGATCGCCACAATTTCGTAGAGCTGTTCGCGCAGACTGAGCTTACGCTGAAGGGCCTGCTGCTGAGCCGGTTCTGTGGTCTTGACCGGTACCTGGTAGCGGCGGGCCAAGTCAAGCACCACGTCGGCAAAGGAGCGCTGGCCTAGCTCCATTAAAAATTTGAAGGCATTGCCCCCGGCCCCGCAACTAAAACAGTAGTAGAACTGCTTGCTTGGGCTGACGCTAAAGCTTGGCGATTTGTCGTCGTGGAACGGACACAGGCCAACAAAATCTTTGCCCTGCTTTTTGAGCACGACCTGTTCGGAGACGATATCGACAATATCCGCTCGCTGGCGAACATCGTCGATAGTGTCAGGATGGATACGGGGGGTACTCACCATGCGATCGCTACTCGTCCGGGTCGTTGTCGTCATCTAGGCGGCCAGGTAGGGCAGCTAGCTCTGATTCGACCGCGCGAGCAGCCGCTAAGATATCCTGTTCAGCGCCGCCTAGATACAGCCTACCAAAGCTACCAATGGCAGAAATTTGCAGAATATTGATAAAGGCGGCTTTTTCGGCTTCGTTCGCGGCTAGGGCGGCGTAGGCAGCTGGCTGACACTCCATCACGTAAAGGGTTTCTCCAGCCAAAATCATTTGACCGCGGCGGGTGCGGTTGATCAGCTGGACGTGATGGGGATCAAGGTTGCGAATCACCTGATTAGACATTAGCTCTGGCTTAAGCGAATCGCTCTGCTGCAGCCCCAGATAGCCTAATATAGCCCGACCGGCTGCTTTGACTTCACCTTGGCTACCGTGAATTTCGAGAACGCCGTAGAGCCGTTCAACTACCTGCACCCCAGGCCGGACGACGGCTGATTTGAGCGCGACATCAGTAATACGGTTAATTTCAATGCCAGGGGAGACTTCAATCCAAAGTGAAGCGTCGCCAGGTAAAGGCAGAAAGCCAATCGAAACCGTACCAATGTAGGCGGCGTGCTGGGGCTGAAGGTTGTCGAGATAAACGTAGCTGCGAAGTTCTACACCCAAAGGTTTTGCCGGAGAAAGTATATACAGTAGGCGAACGGAGGCCAAATCAAACTACGCTATTCGGCGTAGTCCGGCAGACAGCCCAGGTTGATCCACAACGATTTTGTAATTTTGCAGTCAGCTCTCTAGCCAAGGACATTGTATTTCTTATTGAAAAAAAATCTGAAATATAAAATAAATATAAAATTAACTTAAGTTTATACAACTTAATCGTATACAGGAACCGTACATAAACATTGATGAAGGCATATGGTGGCCGGTGACGGTTAGTTTCTTCAATAGCCTCAGCCAACTGGCTGAATTTCGTTAGCGATTGCTAGCGCCTTTGAGGCAGAAGCTTTCATATCTCAGCGTAAGAAAACGCACAAATGCCTTGAATATAAACGGGCTGTGGACATCACCTAATAATCCCTTTGAATGTGTCTGAAAATACCTAAAAAGTTGGCTACTTACACGCTCGTGGAATGCTTGCCAGGTTGCAGATACTGGAGCGACATTCCTGAATTTCCTTATTTGACGAGCAGTTTAATCACTATGCATTTACCCAAACTATTAAAATCTTCTACATTTTTTCAGTCTGCTGCATCTACAAACGATGACTCTGAAAACGAGGGATCTAGAAACAGTTTACCTGAAGAATCATCTGCTTTTAGCTCATCATCCCAGGCCGAAAATATGGATAGTGCCAGTGACGATGTGATGTGCTTAGTGTATCCAGATGGCCGGGTTAAAACAGTGAGTCCTTAGGCTACGTTTTCACAGGGCTGGCAGTCTGTGGTGTTTGTTATGAACGGTCTGAAAGTGGCTCCTCGGCTCGTTGAGTTTTGATATATTGCAAAATAGTTGGTGGCGCTATGGGTAGACTTCAGCTTGCCCAACGACTGGGTAAAACGGGACTAAAAAACTGGACGAGCTTGTTTTTACAGCAGGGTTGTCCGGTGTGCGATCGCCCTACCAGCCAAACCTTTTGCCCAGACTGTCAGCGTCAGCTTTCTTCTGATCTGACAGCAGGGGGCCGCTCAGTCCAGGGCTGGTATCGAAATGAATCACACCCTCTGCCAGTCAGCGCGTTAGGGATCTACAGCGGCCCTTTGAAGCGGGCGATTTTGGCAATCAAGTATAGCGATCGCCCTGATGTGGCCATCCCGCTGGGCAGTGCACTCGGTCAGCAGTGGCATCACCAGCCTCATCCCACCACTCGCTATCCGCGTCTCTACGCCGTTCCGATTCCGCTACATGCTGACAGACTGGCAACGCGAGGCTACAACCAAGCTGAGCTGATCGCGCGGGCATTTTGCCAAAGCAGCGGCCTGCCAATGCTGGCAGCAGGGCTCAACCGGACGCAGGCAACCCAGCCCCAGCATCAGCTGAGCCTGAGCGCCCGTCAGCAAAACTTAGCGCAGGTGTTTCAAGTCGGTCCGTCGTTAAATCGGATGCTGGATTCGTCGCCAAGCCAGCGTCAATGCCGTCCGGCAGCAGTACTGATTGACGATATTTACACGACGGGAACGACCGCACGCAGCGCTGCTGATACGTTGGCGCGTGCGGGTATGCCCGTAATTGGGATATTGGCAGTGGCCAGAGCTGTCTTGTAGCGGCTGATGGGCTCTGGTCTGTTCCCGGCAAGATGACTACTCTATGGCAGGCTGGGTAGAGAGCGCTATTGGCTGGGTCAGTGAGCAAAAAGCGGGGCTAGGATCGAGTCCGGTGATCTGTGAGAACTGGCTAGGGGTGAGATCATAGCTCAAAGGCATGTCTGCTAAACGAGTGACTTCTTCTTGCTGCCACTGTTTTATTCTGTTATGGGCGATCGCTAAAAACGGAACCCCTTTTTGCATCGGCACCGTTAGCCAGCTTTTGGCGAGGGTATCGACTAGGGCAAGCTCAATCAACCCCTGCGGATATTGGCTAAGAAGCTCACTGAAATAGGTATCGAAGGCATCGACTTTATCACCGGTGAGGCGGTAGCTATCGACAATGTGTTTTACACGTTGTTGGTTGATGCGCTGCTGTATTTCCATGAATGTCTTGCGTGAAACACCGCTGATGGCGTGATGAGATACATTCTTAACTAATGCGAATCTTATCCTCATTTAGGTGAATTAGTCTGTTTTGCTTTATATAGTGCAAGCTTCGCAAACTGAAGATTGATAGAACAGGGCCTGCTTATGGATGCTACGTTGCTGCTACGGCGCTGCCAGCTCGCGCAATGGCCACAGGGAGAACTGATAGATATTGCGATTCAATCCGGTCGCATTGAGGCGATCGCCCCTAGCATTCCCCTAACGGCACCCATAGAAATAGAGGTGAATGGTCAGCTTGTGAGCGCGCCGTTTGTGGAGTCGCATATTCACCTAGACTCAGCGCTGACCGCAGGCGAGCCTCGGTGGAATCTGAGTGGGACGCTGTTTGAAGGGATTGATATTTGGCGCGATCACAAAGCCAGCCTAACGATTGAAGATGTCAAAACGCGCGCCATTAAAGCGCTGAAACAACAGGCGAGCCACGGCGTGTTGTTCGTGCGCAGCCATGCAGATGTGAGTGAGCCCACGCTGACGGCGCTAAAAGGTTTGTTGGAAGCGAAAGAAGCTGTCAAAGATTGGATGACGCTACAGGTAGTGGCGTTTCCTCAAGATGGGATTTACGCTCATGTGCCGGGTGCAGCCGCCTCTAATGAAGCACTCATGGAAGAAGCTTTGAGGCTAGGCGCAGATGCAGTCGGCGGCATTCCTCACTACGAACTGACGCGAGAAGACGGGGTGCGCTCTGTCCATAGAATTTTTGAGCTGGCGCAGCAGTACGACCGGCTGATCGATATTCACTGCGATGAAATTGACGATCCGCACTCGCGCTTTTTAGAAGTGGTCGCGGCCTGCGCGATTCGTGGCGAATGGGGCGCTAAGGTGACAGCTAGCCATACGACGGCGTTTGGCTCTTATAATGATGCCTACGCGCTGAAGCTGATGGGGATTTTGAAGCGATCGCACCTCAACTTCATTGCCAATCCGCTGATCAACATCACGCTTCAAGGCCGCACCGATACCTATCCAAAGCGGCGGGGCGTGACTAGAGTCAAGGAACTATGGCAAAACGGGCTGAATGTGAGCCTAGGCCATGACTGCATTCAAGATCCTTGGTACAGCTTAGGGACAGGAAATCCGCTGGCGGTGGCCGATATGGCGGTGCATGTCTGTCAAATGACGGGGTTGGAAGAGATTGATGCCTGCTTTGAGATGGTGACCAGTGGCGGGGCACGGACGCTGAATGTGCAAGATGGCTATGGCATTGAAGAAGGTAAACCTGCGAATTTGGTGGTGCTGGATGCCCAGAGCCGGTATGAGGCGATTTTGAACCGGGCAACGGTGAAGACTGTGATTTCAAGCGGGCAAATCCTGGTGGAAACAACGCCACCGACTGTGAGCTGGCGGGCGTGAATTAGCACGGCTAACGTAGGGACTTTGCTTAGTGGTCTATCATGAAGAAATGTTTTTGCTTTTTGAAGTTCGTGCGATCGCCTTTTTTGGCTCTTAATCTGCCCCATGCCCTCACCTAAAAAGACTACTCAGAACAAGACCCCAGCAGAGGCTACCAAGACTCAGAAAACCAAAACCACCAAAGCGACATCGTCTACAAAGGCAAAGGCTAAAACCACCAAAACTAGCAAGGCTAGTCAGTCTAAAGGTGCGACTGCTCGCAAATCGGCTAAGGCTCGCCCCGCTGCTCACGTCCCGACTTCTCAAAACGGCACCCACAGCCCTATCGACCTGTCAGATACCAAAAACCTAATTCGCATCAGCGGCGCTCGGCAGCACAACCTCAAAGATATCAGCCTCGATCTGCCGCGTGACAAGATGATTGTCTTTACCGGCGTATCGGGTTCGGGCAAGTCATCGCTGGCCTTTGACACCATCTTTGCCGAAGGGCAGCGGCGCTATGTAGAGTCGCTGAGCGCCTATGCTCGGCAGTTCTTAGGCCAGGTCGATAAGCCAGATGTCGATGCGATTGAGGGCCTGAGCCCAGCGATTTCGATTGACCAAAAATCTACGTCGCATAACCCACGCTCTACGGTGGGGACAGTCACAGAGATTTATGACTATTTTCGACTGCTGTATGGTCGGGCCGGACAGCCGCATTGTCCGCAGTGCGATCGCTCTATCGCCCCGCAAAGCATCGATCAAATGGTCGATCAGGTGATGGAACTGCCGGATAAAACGCGCTTTCAAATCTTAGCGCCGGTCGTGCGGGGGAAAAAGGGAACGCATCAAAAGCTGTTGTCGGCGTTGGCGGCTGAAGGCTTTGTGCGGGTTCGCGTCAACGGTGAAGCACGCGAGCTAAACGACAACATTGAGCTAGATAAGAACAAAACCCACGATATAGAAGTGGTGGTAGATCGTCTGGTGAAAAAGGACGATTTGCAAGAGCGCTTAGTCGATTCGCTCTCGACTGCCCTGAAGCGCTCGGATGGGATTGCGGTGATTGATGTGCTACCTGTGCGGCAAGAAGCGCCCGAGAAAGACCAAGGACAGGCATTGAAAGCGCCCCCGGACGACATTATTTTCTCTGAGAACTTTGCCTGCCCGGAGCATGGGGCGGTGATGGATGAGCTGTCGCCCAGACTGTTTTCGTTCAACTCACCGTATGGGGCTTGCCCAGACTGTCATGGTTTGGGTAGCTTGCGTCGGTTTTCGGCAGATCTGGTAGTGCCCGATCTGACCTCGCCTGTGTACGCAGCGATCGCCCCCTGGTCAGAAAAAGACAACACCTACTATTTCTCTTTGCTCTATAGCGTCGGTCAAGCGTTCGGCTTTGAGCTGCAGTCTCAGTGGCAAAGTCTCACTGCCGAGCAACAACAGACCATTTTGCATGGTTCAAAAGAGAAAATCTACATAGAAACAGACTCTCGCTACGGCACTAAAAAGGGCTATAACCGCCGCTATGAGGGCGTACTGCCGATGCTGCAACGACAGTATCAAGAGTCTTCTTCAGAAACCTATCGACAGAAGTTAGACAAGTACTTGATCGATCAACCTTGTGCTACCTGTAGCGGAGCGAAGCTAAAACCAGAGTCTTTGGCTGTGCGGATCGGCCCTTACAACATTAAAGACTTTACGAGTGTTTCGATCAGAGAGTGCCGCGATCGCGTCTACGAACTAGTGGGAGAAAATGGGGAAGCGCCTAAGCTGAGCGATCGCCAAATCGCCATTGGTGAACTGGTACTCAAAGAAATTAAAGCCCGCCTCACTTTCCTCCTCGACGTGGGCCTCGACTATCTCACGCTCGATAGAACTGCCCGCACGCTCTCTGGCGGTGAAGCCCAGCGTATCCGCCTCGCCACTCAAATTGGCGCGGGCCTCAGCGGTGTGCTGTACGTACTCGACGAGCCCAGCATCGGCCTACACCAAAGGGATAATGATCGTCTGCTCAAAACGCTGCAGCGGTTGAAAGGTTTGGGCAATACGCTAGTGGTGGTGGAGCATGATGAAGATACGATGCGCGCCGCTGACTACATTGTCGATATTGGCCCTGGTGCGGGCATTCACGGTGGCCAGATTGTGGCCCAAGGTCAGCTAGAAGATATCCTCAACGCGGAAGAGTCGCTCACGGGCGCATACCTGTCGGGGCGTAAAAGCATTGGCACGCCGACCGAACGCAGAGCGGGCAACGGACGCAATATTCAAATTCGCAATGCCCACCGCAACAATCTGCAAAGCATTGACGTAGACATTCCGCTGGGCAAGTTTGTCTGTATCACGGGCGTCTCTGGCTCTGGCAAATCTACTCTAATTAACGATCTGTTGTATCCGGCCATTCGCCACTTCTTTGGCAGCAAAATTCCTGAGCCCAAAGAGATGGACCCGATTAAAGGGCTCAAGGCACTGGACAAAGCGATCGTGATTGACCAGTCCCCGATTGGCCGGACGCCCCGCTCGAACCCGGCCACCTACACGGGCATTTTTGACGTGGTGCGCGATCTGTACACCGAGACGATCGAGGCGAAAGCGCGAGGCTACAAGCGCGGCCAGTTTTCATTCAACGTTAAGGGCGGACGCTGCGAAGCCTGCGGGGGTCAGGGTGTGAACGTGATTGAGATGAACTTTTTGCCGGATGTGTATGTGGAGTGTGAGGTGTGCAAAGGCGCTCGCTATAACCGCGAGACATTGCAGGTGAAGTACAAGGGCAAGAATATTTCTGATGTGCTGCACACGACGGCTGAAGAAGGTCTGAAGTTCTTTGAGAACATTCCTAAAGCGGCGAGCCGACTGCAGACGATGGTGGATGTAGGCTTGGGTTATGTGCGCTTGGGTCAAACTGCGCCGACGCTTTCGGGTGGGGAAGCGCAGCGGATGAAGCTGGCCAGTGAGCTAGCGCGGCGCTCGACGGGTAAAACGCTGTATTTGATTGATGAGCCGACGACGGGGCTGTCTTTTTACGATGTGCACAAGCTGTTGGATGTGGTGCAGCGCTTGGTGGATAAGGGAAATTCGGTGATTATGATCGAGCACAACCTAGATATGATTCGCTGCTGCGACTGGGTGATTGATCTAGGGCCGGAGGGGGGCGATCGCGGTGGCCAAATCATTGCTGAAGGCACTCCCGAAGACGTCGCTGGCGTTGAAAGTTCTTATACTGGTCAATATCTTAAGCAAGTGCTGGTACAGCATTCTTCTAAAGGTCGCTAAAAGCTGTGGTACAAACGCCCTCCAAATCTAAATGCCTCTCTCTCGAACTACCAGAAGCGCTTTCTCTTCAGGTCACCCCAGCGCAGTTTGAGATGCTGGCGACGGCGAACCGTGATCTTAGGCTGGAGAGAACTGCTACAGGGGAACTCATTGTGAATCCACCCACTGGTTGGGAAACGGGGGAGCGTAACTTTAGCCTAACCGGGCAATTTGCTCGGTGGCATGAAGCGCATTACGAGTTGGGAAAAGCGTTTGATTCCTCAACCGGATTCACGTTGCCTAACGGCGCTATTCTTTCCCCTGATCTTTCCTGGATTAGCCAAGCGAGATGGGATCTGTTACGCCCCGACCAAAAAACAACGTTTCCTCATATCTGTCCTGACTTTGTGGTAGAGCTGCGCGCTCACTCAGATACGTTTAGATCGCTTCAGCAAAAGCTGAAAGAGTATATTGAAAATGGTACAAGCCTAGGATGGCTGATAGATCCAAAGCGCCAGCAGGTAGAGATTTACCGACAGGCGAAAGCTGTAGAATTATTAGCAGCACCGACTGAGCTATCCGGGGAAGATTTGCTACCTGGCTTCGTGCTAAATCTTCTCCGAATTCGGACTTAGCGCTATGATTGCAACGCCTCAGCCTCAGCAAATGACCGCTGAAGACTATTTGGCGTGGGAGGCTCGTCAAGAGCTTCGCTACGAATACTGCAATGGCGATGTGTTTGCGATGGCGGGCGGCACCAAAACGCACGATAAGCTAGCGTTTAATTTGCGGCGATCGCTGAGCGATGAAGTAGAAGCCCAAGGCTGCGATATGACCGGATCGGATGTGAAGGTGCTAGTTAAGAAAGGTCTTTCATACCGCTACCCTGACCTAGCTGTCAGCTGCGACGAGCGAGACAAAGCCAATGAAACTTTCTATGAATTTCCGACGCTCATCGTAGAAGTCCTTTCTCCTGGGACAGAGACGATAGATAGAATAGACAAATTTAAAGAGTACATTCAAATCCCGACGCTGCAAGAGTACTTGTTGATCAGTGCTGAAGAGATGAAAGTGGAGTGCTATCGGCGTGGAGAAGGTCGCATGTGGCTTTACTTTCAATATGATGCGGGTGAAACCATCACGTTGGAAAGTCTCGGTATGGAAGTCCCTATTGAGCTGATTTATCAAAACATACAGCTAGAGTCGCCGAGTGATAGTGAAAACGATGATCGTGCTTTGTGAATGGGAAAAGCAAATAAGGCGATGATAGGGTGCAGCTAAAAGATGGGCCTGCAACGACGCTGACAGCGACCGGGAGAGATCGGCTGTTAGAGAAATGATGCGCTATGCTGTGTAGCGCGTGATAGTGGAGCGATATGGTTGGATTTGAGCTATTGGTCGAGCCTGCGGCGAAGGGATTGGCGGCGCTGATTACCGACACGACGAAAACGGGAACGAGCAGCGCTCTGGGTAGCGCAATTCAAGGGCTGAAGGATAAAAGTAAGCAGGCCATCTTTCAGGCTTCGCGAAAATACATTGAAACCTATCAGAAGCGTCACTGTCAGCTAAAGGTGCTGGGAATGCGCGAGCCAGTGGAACTCTCAGCGGTGTATACGGGCGTGAAGCTGCTGGATGCAGGAGATTTGTTGCAGTTTGAGCTAAGTGCTTTGGAGGAGGATTTTCGCCAAACGCGCCTACGGGGATATACTTCCAGGTTTAGCGAGAATGAAAAGCAGCCGGGAATTGCCATTGCAAATCAGAAACAGCATTTGATGGTGTTAGGTGGGCCTGGTGCGGGGAAAAGTACTTTTTTAAGAAAAGTGGGCCTAGAGGCTCTGCGAACCTTTTATTACGAGCGGGCGGAGTATGGGCACCGGCTGATCCCGGTATTGTTAGAGCTGAAACGTTTTGAGGCT
>JBAUIB010000369.1:0-3895 GCA_049680585.1 Phormidesmis sp. | reverse complement strand
GCAGCAGTATCGCCTGCGCAATGTGCTGAAGGTGTTGCAAGGCGAGAACAAATTTGCGGCCAAGACGCCTGTGATTGCCATGATTCGAACGCGCGATCATAGGCAGGCCGTACGGCTCGGCTCACAGTTTAGAGTGCAGAATGCTGAAGCAGCCGTCGCAGCGTTGCAATCTGCTGACTTTAGGGCTCGGGCCACCCCTTTGATGAGCGTATAGGATAGGTGTGTGGCTTAAGGTTCACTCAGCTTCTGGGGGATGAAGATGATTGCTAGCAAAAGTAGGGGGCCATACTTTACACCAGAAGAATACTTGCAGCTTGAGAAGGAGAGCTCTATTAAGCACGAGTACAGGCAAGGACTTGTATTTGCAATGGCTGGCGCGAAGAAAGCGCACATTACTATTGTTGGTAACCTGTCTGGGCTGCTGTTCAATCATTTGAGAAACAACGAAGACTGTACCTACTACGCAAATGATATGAAGGTACATTTTTTAGCAGGAGATGCCTTCTACTATCCTGATGTAGTGGTTACCTGCGATGAGAGAGATCAATCTTCTAATGATGTTTTTATTCAGCATCCCAAGCTGATTGTAGAAGTTCTTTCTGATTCAACTGAAGCCTTTGATCGAGGCGATAAGTTCGCGGACTACAAGACGATTCTAGAATTAGAAGAATATGTACTGATTCATCAGAATCAGATCTTGGTAGAACGCTTTTGGCGGCGGACGAGTGGGCTTTGGTTGGCGCAGACTTATCAGGCTGGAACGAAGGTAGAACTGGTAAGTATCGGATTTTCTTGTCCGATAGAAGCTTTGTACGAGAAGGTTGGACAATTCTTGGATATTGGAATTGATTAGATGGCAGAGCAGTTTGATGTTTTCATGTGCCATAACGGTGAAGACAAGCCTGCCGTCATTAAAATTGCCAAGCAGCTACAGATACAGGGTATTAAGCCTTGGCTAGATGAGTGGGAACTGCGACCTGGATTGGATTGGCAGGTTGCGTTGGAAGCACAGATCGAACAAATTAAGACGGCTGCGGTGTTTGTCGGCGGTGCGGGGTTTGGGCCTTGGCAAACGCAGGAAATTCGAGCGTTTTTGAGTGAATTTGTAGAGCGGGGATGTCCAGTCATTCCGGTGTTGTTGTCGGATGCGCCGCAGGAGCCAGAGCTGCCTCGCTTTTTGCGGGGGAAAACGTGGGTGGATTTTCGGCGGCAGATGCCTGAGCCATTTGGACGATTGGTGTGGGGCATTACGGGAGTAAAACCAGCGGATGCCTTGGGGACAACTGTATCTGCTGCGAATGAGGACAAAATTGCAGAGCCGATTGTTACGAGTAGAGCAGTAGAAGCGGCGACTAGCTTTGAAGACCAGTATTTGGCTTGTCAGGCAGCGGACGCTCAGGCGTTGCGGTCGGAAGGGGTGGTGCAGCATGTGGGTATTTTTGTGCCGCTGCTGAGGGATGTGTTTGTGCCGTTGGCGCTGGATTTGAGTGCTAGCTCGCCTGGGTTTAGGCGGATGGCTGAGAGATTGTCGGGTGAGGGGCTGTCGGACAAGGAACTGTTGGACGAGGGGCTGTTGGCTGAGGATGTGGTAGCAATGCCGCGCGGTTACAACAGCTACAGCATTTGGGATTTTTTGGCGGAGGCGGAGCGGGAGACGACGTTTCGGCAGCTGGCGGTTTTGGCTTGGGGTGGCTATGGCAAAACGACGCTGCTGAAGCATATTGCCTATCGGATGGGGACGAAGCAGCCGGAGAAGGATGTGCCGCAAAGGGTACCTTTTTTGCTGGTGTTGCGTAAGCATCGGGAGCTGTTAGCACAGGAGAATCCGCCGAGTTTACCAGCGCTGATTAGCGAGCATCATGTGCCCAAGTTAGCGGGTGCTAGCGATTTGGAGGTTCCAGTTGACTGGGCAAAAGATGTGCTGAGAAGCGGTAGAGCCTTGGTGATGTTCGATGGCTTTGATGAGGTGGCGAAGGCGCAGCGGCCCGCCATTGCAAACTGGCTAAATGAACAGATGCGGCAGTATGGAAAGTCGGTGTTTGTGGTGACTTCTCGGCCTAAAGCTTATCAGGAGCAGGATGCGGCTAATCGGCTGGTGCTGGCTTCTTCGCTGTGGGTGAAAGATTTTGATCGAGAACAGCGCCGAGACTTTGTGACAAGGTGGTATGGGTGTCAGGAGCGGTATGCGAATGCGGGGCGAGACACGCCAGATGTGAAGAAGCGGGCGGCTGAATTTTCACAAGATTTGCTGGACCAAGTTGAAGCGCAGCATTCGCTAAGGGCACTGGCAAAAAATCCGCTGTTGCTGAATATGATTGTGACATTTCATCGGCGGTATGAAGGGGCGAATTTGCCCAAGCGACGGGTAGAGCTGTATCGGGAGATTTGTCAGCTGCAGCTTAGAGATCGGCCCAGGGCGCGGCGGCTAGAGACTTTGCTAACGCAGTGCGAGGCGCAAACGGTATTACAGCGGGTGGCGTTTGAGATGATGTTGCAAAAGCTGGAGCGGGTGGAGCAAAGTACGCTGTTGCAATATGTGGGTGAGGCTTTGGCAGCGCAGGAAGAAACGCTGGGAGCGAGCGATTTTTTAGCGCCTGTGGTGGAGGTGAGTGAGCTAATTGTGCAGCAGGAAGATGAGTATGAGTTTGCGCATTTGAGCTTTCAGGAGTACTTGGCAGCGGCGTATGTGGCGGCTAAGCCGGAGCGGGAAGCGTTGCTGTATGAGCACTTGCAGGAAGACTGGTGGAAGCCGACGATTTTGCTGTATGCGGGGCAGGTGAACCCGACGAAGCTGATTCGTGAGGCGATCGCGCAGGGCATGAATGATTTAGCCTATGACTGCTTGCAGGAGACACGGAAGCGAATTGATGAGGGGCTGAAGGCGGAGCTAAGGGTAGCTAAGACACAGGTAGAAGCGGCAGCTGTAGATGAATTGGTCAGTGTGGCTGAGCAGGTGAATGATGCTCGCTATGCGGACTTAGAGCGCTACTTGAAAAATGGAGAGTGGAGAAAGGCGGATGAGGAAACGTATCGGCTGATGATTACTGAGGTGGGAAAGGAAGAGGGGCAGTGGTTTGACTCAGAAGACTTGCTGAACTTTCCCTGTGAGCCGCTGAAGGCCATAGATAGGCTGTGGGTAAAGCACAGCGGTGGCAAGTTTGGCTTTAGTGTGCAAAAAGAGATGTATCTAGAATGTGGCGGTATTCCAGATGGCAAGAATGATGGAGAGGCGTGGAGTAAGCTGTGTCAGATGAATGGATGGGATGCCAGCTATGAATATGACTTAGAGACGCCAAAGGGACACCTACCGGTCGGGATCTTACCTGCCCAACAGGAGATTAATCGGATGAGGATATCCAAAAACGCTCGCAGAGCCCGCCAACAACGGGCTTATGGCGGATTCTCTTCTCTCGCATCCAGACTTGCAAACTGTAACCTATAAGCGGTTCAGCCCTCCATAAACATTTATTGTGACCGTCGCTTTGAAGAAGCCGAGGGGCTTCTGACGATCCAATACCTGGCACCGATTCTAAGTCGCATCTGAGAGCTGTGCAGCGGCAATGTTGGGGTTGAGACAGTTGGCGAGCACAAATTTTTTGGCGACCTCATGCACCTCATCCATGCTGGGGAGCCAGTCATTCCATAGGCTTACTTGCCCTGAGCTGGTTCTTTTTTTCTTGGTAGGTTTGCTTTTGAGTTTGAGCCCTGCGAGCAGTTGGCTACCCCGGTGGTTTTTCTTCTCGGGCTTTGGCTTTGGCTGGTATCGCTGGCAAAACTTGCGGTAGGCGGCGGCGCAGATCTCTAACGTGGTGCCGAGGGCTAAAAATGCGGGATGCCACTGGGTAAGGCCATCGGCGGTGAGCCGGTCGTAGGTGCCGTAGTTGCTAAAGTCGTA
>JBAUIB010000368.1:0-17961 GCA_049680585.1 Phormidesmis sp. | reverse complement strand
CCTTCTTCCATGTCTGCTTTGGGCTGCTTTGGTTCTTTGGCCATATCTGGCACGGTCTACGAGCCCTCTTTCAAGATGTGTTCTCAGGGATCGATCCGTTGCTGAGCCCCGAACAGGTGGAATGGGGATATTTCAGTAAAGTTGGCGATCCGACCACTCAACAAACCACCGTTTAAAGTTGTTGCCATACGGGCATAGCGCTGCGATATGAGCAGGTTCATACCACGGCGCTATGCTTTTTCTGCTTGAATGATTCTCCATACATAGGAGCTGACACCATGCCACAAAAATTTGTTCCAAATAAAGTTGCACCGTTTCAATATCCCCTAAGACGGTTAAATGCCGAAGCGGGTCGGGTAGCGCCCGGTTGGGGAACAGCCCCTTTGATGGGTGTCATGCTGATTATGCTGCTGCTCTTTATCCTCACCATTCTACAGCTGTATAACGGCAGTATTTTGGTAGAGGGCGTCAATATGAATTAGGGATACGCGCCTAAGTGATATACCGACAAAAGCAATCAATATTGTCCTGGGTTTAGCAGTGAAACCCCTGCGTAGACGCCAATTTTTGGGTAGGGACACAGCAGTGCTGTGCCCGAGACAATAACCAACGCGACAACGGTACCTTGTTGGGCCGCGCGTCCCTTATAGAAACTCATAAATTAGAGAAACTCATCTTTCAAAGTGCGCTTACTTGCTTGTCCAGCATTCAAAAGCGGTCGTCAGTATATAGCGTTTTTGTTCGCGGGCAAGAGTGCTCCGCTGGTAGCAGAAACGACCGTACTGCTTTTCTTTGTGAGAAGCCCTAAAATTGCCAGGTAGTAGGATTTTCTGCGCCTTTGAGCACTTGGGGTGTAGTGTGATGGGTGAGATATTTTGTGATGACGGTGACCTGGTTGGCAGCTAACCCTAGGGCTACACTGCTGACGATCAGCAGGCCGAAAATAGCGCTAAGAGTCACCAGCATGTCTGCCCACGAATCGCTCGGCAGAACGGTTGTCTCCCTCTGTACGTCAGCCATCGTAAGCACTTTTGAATCGTCCGTAGAAATCGATGTGGTGGCTGTGAACCCTTCTAACTGGCGGTAATCTTCGCTGAGGGAGAGCGGATTAGGATAAGTGGTGTGGGGTATGATGCGGCTTTTGTTACTCATGGTAAGGCTTTGAATAATTTGCGACTCAATATCCTATACAGCAGAAACAAAGGGAGTATGCAGTCGTATCAAAATATCTTTGCGCCATCTTGCGATTATTCTGTAGGCAAAGCAGCTATACAATCAAAAAAGCACTCCCGAGAAGAGAGTGCTGATGAGAGGTAAACACAAGAAAACCAGATGGTTTCTCTGTTTGCGTGGCTAGAAGACTATAAGCTAAGCGCGGATATCAGGTGCTTGCAAGGCGACAGGAATAGAGTCACCGCTGGCCAAATCTAAGGGAAAGTTGTGCGCATTGCGCTCGTGCATGACTTCAAAACCTAGGCTGGCTCGGTTCACGACATCGGCCCAACTGGGCAGCACTCGGCCCTGAGAGTCTAGGATGGAATGGTTGAAGTTGAAGCCATTGAGGTTGAAGGCCATTGTGCTAATGCCCAAGGCAACGAGCCAAATACAGACGACAGGCCATGCTGCTAGAAAGAAGTGTAGCTGCCGTGAGTTGTTGAAGCTGGCGTATTGGAAGATGAGTCGGCCAAAATAGCCATGAGCGGCAAGAATGTTGTAAGTCTCTTCTTCCTGACCAAACTTGTACCCGTAGTTTTGAGATTCTACATCGGTTGTCTCTCTGACCAAGCTTGAAGTGACCAGTGAACCATGCATTGCACAGAACAAAGAGCCCCCAAGTACGCCCGCCACACCAATCATATGGAACGGATGCATCAATATATTATGCTCCGCTTGGAAGACAAACATAAAGTTAAAGGTCCCGCTGATGCCCATCGGTAAACCATCAGAAAAACTGCCTTGTCCGATAGGATAGATGAGAAAGACAGAGATAGTAGCAGCGACAGGTGCTGAGTAGGCAATACAAATCCAAGGGCGCATTCCCAAACGATAGCTTAGCTCCCACTCACGTCCCAGGTAGCACAGCAGTGCTGGAATGTAGTGAAAAGCGATCATTTGGTATGGCCCCCCGTTGTAGAGCCATTCGTCAAGCGTAGCGGCTTCCCAGATTGGGTAAAAGTGAAGACCGATGGCATTAGAGGTGGGGACTACAGCTGCTGTTATGATGTTGTTGCCGTAGAGTAGAGATCCTGAGAGGGGCTCACGGATGCCGTCAATATCAACCGGTGGTGCGGCGATAAAGGCGGTTACGAAGACTGTCACAGAGACACCGAGCAGCGGAAGCATCAAAATTCCGAACCAGCCAATATATAGCCGGTTTTCGATGCTGGTGACCCATCTGCAAAATCTCTCCCATGAGCTAACGTCTGGGCGTTGGATAGAGATAGTCATTTTTCTTTGATGATAGGGTTATTTACATGGACTAACCCTATTAGAACAAATCAAGATGGAGAAGCTGTGAAGATCGCCCCTCTCTTTTGGCCAGCCGTAGTGCCCATAGGCTTCGATAGTGCCTAAAATTATTGGCGACATCAAGGCTCCTATTATGCCACCAAAGCTAGGGAGTAAAACGGGTATCCTGGACGCTTTTGTGCTAGCGCAGAAGGCACTGGGTTCAGGCTCACCTCACAATTTTCTCAAATTCTTTCTCTATGCTTATGATTGTCGCCATTTATGATTGAGCCGCCATCCCCGTAGCATGGGCTAGTAGCCTGAGGTGAACACTATGGAACACGCTACACCTACTGACCGAAGCGCTAATCAGCAGCTTCTAAAAGATCTGCGGACAGCCGTGGGTGATCTCGCAGGCGTTGACCCGTGGGCCGGATTGACTCGGTTTATCAGCTTGGGTTGTCTGACAATAGGGCTGAGCGTCCTCTCATGGCATGCGGGGCAAATAGGTTTGTTTGTTTTAGGCGCGATCGCCACCAGTATCGCCTATGCTTTTTGGCTGATCTGCAACCACGATGCGACCCATCGCAGCCTTACCGGCTGGGCCTGGTTTGACACCCTCATGCCCAGACTCATCTCCTGGCCAATGCTGTGGCCCGTCGGCACCTACAATCAGCTCCACCAGCTTCACCACGGGTGGAACGGTATCGACCTGCGAGATCCCGAAAGGGTGCAGTGGACAGCCGCAGACTATCAGGCCGCGCCCGCTTGGCAGCGCTGGTACGTCCGCCATCAGTGGGTGATTGATATCTTTATTCTGGGCGGCATTGGCCTGATTGGAAAAACCTTTCTACACGGTCTTCACCTACAAGAGCACTCTCCTCATCTTCGTAAACAAATGCTCATCGATCTCGTTGGGATGGTTTGTATGCAAGGGATTCTGATTAGCTTTGTTGCTTTTCATATGCTGGGTCTGTGGAAGTATCTTTTATTTTGGATAGTCCTAGAGCGCGGCGCTGGCTTCATTGTTCAGGTGCGAGATCACTTGGAGCACTACGGCCTCTGGCACCAAACAGACAGCTATCAGCTCACCCAGCTTTACGCCTGCCGCAATCTACAAACGCCCCCGTGGGTGAACTGGCTAATGGGAGGACTCCCCTACCACGCGGTGCATCACGCGTTTCCCCAAATTCCCTACAGTCAACTTCCAGAAGCCTTTAAACGAATTCAGGACGTGCTACAGCGCTACGGCCGACCGCCGATGGTGATGAGCCCAGGATACATTGCCACTAGCCTTCAACTCAGCGCCTGCCCTGAGCTGATAACGCCCAAGCTGACAACGTCCGAATTGATAGCAATTGGCGACCAAAAATGAGTAACGGATTTCACATCAGCGCTTCGCTATATGAGTGATGTCTAATCAGCTTTGTAGAAGATAGTAGACTCGCTAATAGGCTGTAGCTCTGTGCCAGGGTAGTAAAATTCTAGAATTTGCTCACTGGAGTAGCCCTGCTTACCTAAGTTATAAGCGCCTGTTTGGCTCATTCCGACCCCATGACCAAAGCCACCGCCGATGAAACGGTAGCCAGTGAGGATAGGCTGAGGTAAGGGAATCGGCAGCGTATTTTGTTTTTCGCTGGCTTTCTCTGCGCCCGGCTTTGTGGGCACTGCAATTTTGGGCACTGAGGTAGGCGCTGGCTCGCTCACTTGCCCGCTGGCAGGATTGGGGTCAGAAGGCGAGGCGGGCGGCATTTCCAACACAGGCTCTAGGTAGAACAACAGGCTGCGTGGCGGTACCAGCGCCTTGACAACTTCGTCTTTGACCAGATCAAAAGAGCCAATATCGGTTGAGACCTGTAGTTTCTGTATGCGCCCAGAGGGCGCGCGTTCGGTGACTGTCAGCCCGGTTAGTTGAGTGAAGCCGGCTAACGGATGCTGGCGGTTGGACAGATACTCTTTCATCGTCTCGCCGATATCTTTTAGCGAGGCTTCGCGGTTCCAGCGAAACTCGGACCAGCCATCTTCGTTGAAGCCACTGCTGAGGGCGATGAAGGCGCGAAAGTTGGCTTCGTCTGAGAGGGGACGCGTCGCTAAGTTCCACCGAGGCTGGATGGAATCAACCACTGGGCGGAGATAGGGGCGATCTTCTCCATTCCAAACGTCGGTGAAGCGAGCCGTGATACCGCCTGTGGTAGACGAGTAGAGGGCATCGACTAGTTCGTTATTGTAGGTGAGCACTTGACCGGCGGTAGCAGCGATCGCACTATCAGAAACCGGATCGGTATCCGCTAGACCAAAGTACACCTGACACTGAGTATCTGCGCAAAGCTCATAGTCATCAATCGCAAAGCGCCTCAAGTTACGCAGCGCATAGGTGCGGGCCAAAATCGCCTGAGCCTCAATCGCATTGCGGGGGGCACTTGGGCCAATTTCGTGGGGGACCACGCCGCGCAGGTAAAGATCTATCGGCACCTGATTAACAAGCGTATAGTCCCCATAGGCGTTGGGCTGAATTTTCATCTCCCCACCGAACAGGTCGTTATAGCGAGTGCGATCGCCCTGCGATTGCCCCTGAGCGAGCTGAAAACGCTCGTTGGCGGTGGTCATGGTAAACTCATCGCGCGCGTATCGATAGCCGTTGGCGACGAACGCGCTTCGGGGCACGGCACTGACGACACGGCTATCAATGAACGTATCGCTGTAGCCTGCGGCCTGCAAATTTTTCAGCAAGAGGTGACGCAGCAGCGGCGTACTGTAGTCTTCTCGCTTGGCCCACACCTGCCAGGCATCGGGCTGGGCCATTTCGGCTTCGATGCCCTTCTCTTGCCATTGCAGGGCGCTAGCTTCAGCGCTCTCAAAGCTGCGGTGGGTGCTGAGGACCACCCATTCTTGTAATACAGGCTGCTCTAACGGCTGCATCACAATCTCGATTTGTAGCTGGTTGGTCGTGAGCGTCTGCGCCTGCCCGCCGGTTTCAAAGGCAACCGTGATTTGATCGCCTGCTAGGGGGGCAAGGGTGATTGTATCGTCGCGCTCTTGGCCAAATCGCTGCACGATGCCGACTTCTATTTCTGGATTGCGGACTTCCGCTAGGTCGCGGGCCAAATTAACGGAGGTAGACTGAGCCTGCGCAGATAGAGGCGCGATCGCGCCCTCCAGCAATACAGCCCCACCCATAGCAGCGCTCCCTATCATGCCGAGGCCCAGCAGCACAGACGAATAGCCAGCCATCAGCCACGACGAGTCCGAAGTAGTACCCAGCGCAGTGCTTAAACTAGTCCTCAAGTGAGTCCTCAAACGATTCATGGCAAGTATTGTGATGGCCTTTAAAGATCCAGATAGTTTGCGCTGCTATTCAAAAGGGCCTATAGCGTTTGTCACTTGGCTTGAATACATTTTTTCTGGCAAAAGCCTTACATGACAACGGGCCAAGTGACTCGCGGTGTACGAATGCATCCGCACACCGCTATATTGAAATGAGTCAACTTGATGAGTTCATTTCATCCTAACAGTATCTTTTCTCTATCACCACCTCTCACTATCCGGAGATTCGCTACCCAGACCAGCCAAATCAACATCGTTAGTTTAAGGGCCTCTGTTCCAAAATAAAGACAGTGAAAACACCGTCTAGCGATAGATATCTCTTCGTAAAAAAGGCTTTGCCTGCGCAAAACTCAGATCGCCGTAGAGTTCTTTGATAAAGTTCGCAAGTACAGAATCCAGCGTTTCTGGACGAGAACTGCTTGGGTTAAAAATGCGAATCCCCTGTGAATGGATTTCATACTCATAGCAATGGTACGGCTTAATATCAAACGGCAGTACCGATTCGTCATCGTGTCGGCGCAGCAGAATCAGCTTTTTGCGCAGAACCATCATCATCCCTAGCTCCAGCATGACATTGGGATTAATGCCGGTAATATCGGCAATGCCAAACTGAGCCTGACTCACTTGCTCCATAATCTCAGAGACAACAAAGTCGCTACCCGGTCGATGCGTATACTGCTGAACTTGAATCTCATTCTCTGCGAGATACTTCACAATGCAGTCATAAATATCTTCAAATCTGCGGTCGAACGGTCGGGCAACGAATCCCGTTCTATATGGATTTAAAATCTGTTGAAAGTTATAGTGCTCGACGGCTCGCTTGAAGTTGTTGATCGCCTCGGTCGTTTGCTGATCATTCAGCTCATGTGCATCGGCCTTCCAAACAATTCTCGCCATCGGTCTGGATACGCGTTTTAAAAATTCTAAAACTTCAAGGCTCAATCGCGAAGATATCGGTAGCTCTATGCAGTAAATGCCCCATAGCGTATCTCGAAAGAACAGCGGAAACGCCATAATCGAGTCAGTATCTTCAAACATATCAAGGCGGGCCACCTCAACATCTTTCCCTGAGATTTCATTTTTGATTGTTTTTTCTGAAAGCTCTATTGTGCGCTTGATGTGCTCTAGCCAAATCGGCTCTTTGTTTTGATATACCCATGCCCATATGCCAATAGAGTCTTCTCTAATTTCGCAAGCTTTTGCCTTGCCCCGTCTGCTGTTGGTTGTTGATGAGAACGGGCGCAGAATAGTGGCATTCTTGCCCTCTTCTTTCCACAGCACATCGATAATGTGTGAGTTCAACAGCTGCTGAATACTCGAATTGACCGATTCAATAATTTGATCGGCCTCGTTTTTAGTCAAAAAATCTAGCGTTAAGGAGAGTTCTTCCAGCTTGTTGAACATCGATCAATCGCCTCTATGTCGTCTATCACGAGAGCAGGCTGTGTCTGCGCCCACCGCTATAGACTTAGTGTTGTCTGCTTTTTACTGTTTGTACTATAGTAATTTATGCTGTATGAAAAGGTGTCAACATCTCTAGCTGGGGTGCTAGCCTGGTAGGAGTGCTTTTAGTGACGCGATCGCCCTTTCCATGAGCAAAATTGTCGTTGGTTTATCTGGCGGAGTCGATAGCTCCGTTGCCGCTGCTACCCTTCACAGCCAGGGCCACGACGTGATTGGCCTCACCTTGTGGCTGATGAAAGGTAAGGGGCAGTGCTGCTCTGAAGGCATGACTGATGCGGCTCAGCTTTGCGAAGAGCTCGGCATTGACTATAAAGTTGTGGACTCGCGCGAAGTCTTTGAAAAAAGCATTATTAACTATGTCGTCGAGGGCTACGCGCAGGGGGTGACGCCGCTGCCCTGCTCACAGTGCAACAGCACCGTGAAGTTTGGCCCGATGCTCAGCTATGCTATTGATGAGCTAGGCGCTGATTACATCGCTACTGGCCACTACGCTCGCATCACCCGCAATGCGCAAACCGGACGCTACGAACTGCGCCGCGCGGTAGATCGCAATAAAGATCAGTCCTACTTTCTCTACGATCTCACGCAAGCTCAGCTCGCAGCTACCCGTTTCCCGTTAGGAGAGAAAACCAAACCAGAGACTCGGGCGATCGCGGCTGAGCTCGGACTTCATACTGCTCACAAACCCGAAAGTCAAGATCTGTGCCTGGTCGAGCAGCACGGCTCAATGAAGACCTTTTTGGCAAAATATCTCGCCCCCAAACCCGGAGATATTGTCGATGCCTCAGGCCAAGTTCTCGGTCAGCATGACGGGATTCATCACTATACTATCGGCCAGCGCAAGGGCCTGGGCATTGCCGCCCCAAATCCGCTCTATGTCATGAGCTTGGATGTCGCTCGCAATCAGGTGGTGGTGGGTGAGCGCGATCAGGTCACCGCGCCTAGCTGCAGTGCCCATCGGGTAAACTGGGTGTCGATCGCACCGCCCACTCATCCCATTCAGGCCGAAGTGCAGATTCGCTATCGCTCTGAGGCGGTGAAGGCGACCATCGTGCCGATAGATGCAGAGACGCCCGCAAAACCTATCGCAGAAACTGTAGACAACCGCGATCGCCGCGTAAAAATAATTTTTGATGAACCGCAGTTTGGTGTTACGCCCGGACAGGCGGCTGTCTGGTACGAAGATAGTGGACGGGTGCTAGGGGGCGGTATTATTGAGCCCGTACGCCCCGCCAACCCAAGAGATAGTTAAAAGACGCAGTAAGTTTGAGGAAGATATCTTGAGTGAAGTGAAAGATGGCATCGCTCCCCACGGCGGTACCTTAATTAATCGTTTGGCTAGCGCCAAGCAAAAAGAAGAGTTTGTCAGCAAGGCCGATCATTTGCCCCGCGTCACCCTAGACAAGCGGGCAGCTTCTGATTTGGTGATGATTGCCATCGGCGGCTTTAGCCCACTAACCGGCTTCATGACCCAGGCCGATTATGAGCCAGTGGTAACCGATATGCGCTTGGCTAGCGGTGTGCCCTGGTCTGTGCCGGTGACGCTCTCGGTGAGTGAGGCCATCGCGGATCCCCTTAATATCGGTGGGCTGGTTCGCCTAGACGATGAAAATGGCCGCTTTATTGGCGTGCTAGAGCTCAGCGAAAAATACACCTACGATAAGAAAAAAGAAGCGATCAACGTCTATCGCACTGACGAAGACAAGCACCCTGGTGTGAAAGTCGTGTATGACCAGGGGCCAATTAACCTCGCAGGCGATGTCTGGCTGCTAGAGCGCGATCCCCATCCGCTCTTCCCTGACTATCAAATTGATCCGGCGGCGTCTCGTCAGCAGTTTCGCGATCGCGGCTGGAAAACCATCGTCGGCTTTCAAACCCGCAACCCCATCCACCGCGCCCACGAATACATTCAAAAGTGCGCGCTTGAAACCGTAGACGGTCTGTTCTTGCATCCCTTGGTGGGCGCGACTAAAAGCGACGACATTCCGGCGGACGTGCGGATGCGCTGCTACGAGATCATGATGGAGCACTACTTTCCTCAAGAGCGGGTGATCCTGGCGATTAATCCGTCTGCCATGCGCTATGCCGGGCCGCGCGAAGCGATTTTCCACGCGTTGATTCGCAAAAACTACGGCTGCACCCACTTTATTGTGGGCCGCGACCACGCAGGTGTCGGAGACTACTACGGCACGTACGACGCTCAGGCTATCTTTGATGAGTTTGAACCCGGTGAATTGGGAATCACGCCCATGAAGTTTGAGCATGCTTTCTACTGCACTCGCACGGGCACCATGGCGACCACCAAAACCAGCCCCAGCAAGCCAGAAGAGCGCATTCATCTTTCCGGTACCAAGGTCCGAGCCTTGCTACGCGACGGTCAGCTTCCCCCACCGGAGTTCTCTCGGCCAGAAGTCGCTGCTGAGCTTGCTCAGGCGATGCATAAGTCCTAGATCTGCTTGTAAAGTAGAGATAAGGACAGACATTTAGAAGTGGCTATCTTCTAGCAAGTATCTGGTGACGACTGGATGCTTGCTGATAGATAGCGGCTTGCAGAGGAGCGGTATAGAGGGGTGAAGATCTGATGGGTTTGAGTCGGCGAGCGTTGATTAGGCAAACTGGCGCAGCAGCCTTAGCCCTAGGCTTAAGTGATCTCGCGCTCAGTCTGGGCAGTGACTTAGGCAGCGATTCAGGTATGGCGTCAAAAGCTAGAAGCTACTCGCAGGCTCTGGCTGAGTCTACGGGGCGTAAGCTGGCACTGTTGATTGGGATTAATCGCTATCCGGAAGATGCCCTCTCCAGAGATCGCAATAAGCCACTCACGGGCGCGACGACAGATGTGGCCCTACAAAAGGCGCTGTTGATCTATCGGTTTGGCTTTTTGCCTGAAGATATTGTTTGCCTGACGAATGAGTCCGCGACGCGCTCAGGCATTTATCAGGCGTTTGTCGATCACCTTTACAATCAGGCTCAGCCTGGCGATACGGTCGTTTTTCACTTCAGTGGCTACGGCGCGCAGGTGCGAATCTCAGATTTGACGGGCGGCCAGGAAACGGTGCGATCGCTCGTTCCCTACAACGGCTTTTTGCCGACCGAAGAGCGCCCGGTGCTCAATGATATTTCTGAAATTGAGCTAAAAATGCTGCTAAGGCAGCTAAAAACAAAGAATATTACCACCGTGCTGGATGCTGGCTTTGTGGATATGGCGATGCCGCTCTCAGGTGGACTGCGATCGCGTGCGCGCTCAGCTATTGTCACTGGCCAGATGCCAGCGCCTTTTCCTTTACTGTCTAAAGAACGGCTCGGCAAAGAATCTGAAGCCTTTCCAGGGATTTTGCTGCGCGGCGCAGCGGTGGACGAAGTGGCCATCGAGCGGCAGTGGACCGACTTTAATGCCGGGGCCTTTAGCTATGTGCTGACGCAATACCTGTGGACAGCGCCTGCACCCGTGAGCGTGGCTCAAGCCATCGGGCGATCTCAAGAAACTCTGCTGCGGTGGGGCGGTAGCAGACAGCAGCCCACCGCCAGCGGCAATCGCGCTGCGGAGAAAAAACTACCGATTTATAACACGCTGATTCAAGACGGCAGCCGGGGAGAAGGCGCTATCCAAAGTGTGAGCGCTGGTGGGCTCAAAGCCACTTTGTGGCTCGGCGGATTTTCGCCACGCGTTCTAGAGTATTTGGGATCTTCCTCGATTGTGAGCTGTGGCAACAGACGGCTGCAGCTGCGATCGCGAGATGGCTTAACGGCCTCAGCCAAGCTCATATCCCCCTCAGGCTCCAACTCGGCAAAGACATCTGCGACTGCCGCTAACGCCCCTCTACAAGCAGGAGAGTCCATTTTCGAAGCGGTGCGGGTTTTACCCAGGAGCATTCCCCTAGTGGTTGCCCTCGACAGCCGCCTAGAGCGGATCGAGCGAGTGGATGCCACCAGCGCCCTATCGGCTTTGACCTTTGTGAGTTCGACCTCCGATACCGAGCTGCCAGCTGACTGCCTGCTTGCTAAGCCGACTGCCGATCGCCCCGAAACCTTGACTGCGAGCCTGTGGCCGTCCAAGTTTGCCGAAGCCGACTCATCGCAGAGCGCTTCTCCTAACAAGCCTAGCGAAATGCCTGATGAGGCTGGGCAGTCAGGCTATGGGCTGTTTTCTCTGACGCGATCACTTATTCCTGGCACCCTAGCTTTGCAGGATGAAGCGATCAAACCGGCCATTAGCCGTCTTACCCCCAAACTACAGTCACTGCTGGCGCTTAAAATGCTGCGGCTCAGCGAGAACCGAGCTGCCTCGCAGCTGCCTGTACGAGTCAGGCTAGAGATGATCGAGCCTGAAGAAAAGCTGCTGATCAGCCGCCAAACCTTTCGCACCGCCCAGCTCTCAGAGCAACTGGTAACCAAGGCCAACTCACTGAGCCGAGAGGGCTTTTGCCCGCCAGTTCCCATTGGCTCTCGCGTGCACTATCGCCTGTTCAACGAAGGCGATCAGCCCCTTTACTACACGCTTATCAACGTCGATCCGCTGGAGCGACTGTCAGCCTTTTGCCCGATCAAAGACTTGCCATCCGCCTCGCAAAACGAAGCCACTGGCGAAATGGAAATCGCCGGCATCGCCGACACCACCATTGCGCCTAACAGCTCGATCACCATTCCCGATACCCCGCTGGACTGGCCGGTCAAAGCACCCACTGGGCCCATCGAAACCTACATTGTGTGCAGTAGTCTACCGCTCGTGCGCACCTTCAACATACTGCTGCGCGCCTCTGCGAATACGGGCAACCAGCACATTGGCCCCTTGCCCGAACCCCTGAGCCTGGTAGAAGCGCTGCTTGCCGACCTCAATCAAGGCGACAGTACTGACAGCTACACCCTCGATGTCGCTCAGTGGGCCACTCTGAATTTTGCCTATCAGGCGGTTTAGACCCCGCCTGAGTCGGCCTGCGACGCTCTTTCACTCCTCAGCTAGGAAAAATAACTCTCGTTAGTGTTGGCGGTATTCCGGCAGCGCAATTTGTAATGCGTTTAAAGAGCCTCGCGGCACACAAGACTTTTATCGAAAATTTCGGATATTTGCGTACGATATCGTACTGACCAGTGTCTAACAGTCTCTGTATTATCGAAATCGCGCGTTTTTTAGAGAGCGTGTCTATCTGTTGACCTAAAAAGAATTATTGATGACAAAATCTTCCTTTTAAAAAATATTTATAAAGACAATTCTCTTAGGAAAAGTTAATGGCTCATGTAGTCTCTTTTCGGAGAAAAACTATCTTAATAGAATAAGCAACACGTTTATGATTCAGCGAAATAGCAGCGCTATGCAAAACCAGCTGTTAGGAAATTTATCTGAAGATGCCTACCAACGTCTCAAACCGCATCTTCAGGTCCAGTCTTTTTCATTAGGGGCGGTGCTTTATCCACCGATGGAACCCATCACAAAAGTCTATTTCCCAGTATCGGCGCTGTTGTCTTGGATCTCTTTGTTGGAAGATGGTAGCCTCACTGAAATCGCCTTAGTCGGCAATGAAGGGGTTGCTGGGTTGCCGGTTATTTGGGGCGGAGGTTTTACGCCTAATAGTATGCTGGTTCAGTTTCCAGGAGAGGTTGTCGTCGTCGAGGCAGAGCCGCTGCTTCAAGAGTTTCGCCGGGGGGGCTCACTCAACCGGCTGCTGTTTCTCTATATGCAGGCGCTCTTTACCCAAGTCGCCCAAAATGCGATGTGCAATCGTCAGCACACCACCGAAGAACGGCTGGCCCGCTGGCTGCTGTCTGTGCAGGATAGCGTCCAAGAGGATGAACTGACGCTAACCCACGAGTTCATGGCTAAAATGCTAGGTATTCGCCGCTCTAGCGTGACCGTTAGTGCCGGTATATTGCAGCAGGCCGGGATGATTCGCTACACCAGAGGCCGCTTGGCGATTTTAGACAGAGGCAAACTGGAAGAGTCCGCCTGCGAATGTTACCGGCTGGTTCAAAGTGAGTATAATCGCCTGCTCGGCTCGCGGGCGCAGCACAGCGAATGATCGCTCGCTCTATTGACTACTATTGGCCATCGCTCTTAGCTGCATTAAGGTGACTGCGTTGGTGAGGTTCCCTAGGCGATCGCGGGTAAAAACACCCGAAACTGCGACCCGCGCTCCACTGTGCTAAGGACATCGATAAATCCGCCGTGATCTTGGACGATAGTTAGCGTGGTGGAGAGCCCTAGCCCGCTGCCTTGCCTGCTTGCCTTTGTCGTGAAAAAAGGCTCAAAAATTTTATCAATTATTTCGGCTGGAATGCCCTCACCGGTATCCGAAACCTGAAGCATCACATAGTCTTTCAACAGTGTGCCTGAACTAGGAATGCTCGAGCCAGGAATGCTTGAATCAGATAAACGGCTTGATAGCGTATCTGAATCTGCTAGCTGTCTGGCTTTACAAGCTTTCATATTTTTAGCCGAGATAGTGATAATACCGCCTGTCGGCATCGCATCGCGAGCATTGAGGCAGAGATTGACCAAGACCTGATGTAGCTGATTATCGTTACCTTCTAACGGCCAAAGTTCCGACGGCAGAGATGTTTTGATAATGATTGAGTTAGAAAAAGTCGGCTGAATGAGCCGCTGAACATCTGCGATGAGCTGTCTGATGGGTAGAGGGGCTTGAGCCTCTTCACTTCCTCTGGCGAAAGCGAGTATTTGTCCGATTAACCCTCTGGCTCGGTGCGTATTGGTAGCAACGAGTTTAAACAGGTTTTGCTGCTCAGCGTCTGCCTCTGGAAAGTCAATTCGCAATATTTCAGCAACAACGGCAAGCGGTACGATGAAATTATTGAGATCGTGGATGATGCCAGTGAACATTGCACCGATGCTTTCTAGCCGCTGGCAGCGCAGGAGCTGTGATTCTGCGCGTTTGCGATCGCTGATATCAATGCCTTCTATCATCAAGGCCGAAGATCCCTCTGAGGAAAGGGAGACTGCTCGAACCGATAGTTCAAAGGTCGTTCGCTGCCCGCTCGCGTTTAGCATATTGGCCTCGTGACAGGTCGCTGGCTCAGATTCAGCCGCAGCCGCAGCGATCGCAGCTCGCAGTCGAGGCTGCTCTCTCTCAGGAAAGGCCCAACCAGCGATCGCATAGATAGGCTGACCGATCATCGCTTGCAGCTCAACGCTGCCAAAATCCAACGCGGTCTGGTTCGCATCTAGCAGCGTACCATCCGGGCTTACAATCCAGAAAAGCTGAGGAGAGTGATCGAGTAAGGCGTGAAATACGGTGCGATCGCTTGCAAAAAGGCTCTGGGAAATGATGGGGGAGCAATCCTGTCTTAAGGAATCTTCAGCCTCGCTAAAGGTCTCTCTATCTGACATTCTTTTCCCTGTTTTATTTAGTTGTCCCAAACGCTGAGGGACGTACAGTGAATTTTCAGTTCAGGCACATCTCACCCTAATCGCCTCAAGCCTCCCTTATCCAAAAGCCGCTTCAGGTTTAACCGCGCGCAGCCTATTTTAGCTACGGCAGTCTAGGTTTGTAGCCTGACTTATTTTGGAAAGAATGTCCGTCCGCTAGCGTACATACAGCGCTAATGACTTTATCTGGCGGCGATACAGTTGCGCAATCATGAGTCGGCTATGGCAAAGCGGTTTCTTCAGTGGTTTCTTTGGTAGTTTCTTTAGTGGCTGCTTCAGCTGTAGCGTCGCCTTGAGTATCCGGCGCTTCAGGTGGCGCTTCAGAGATAGCCTTCTCTTTGTCACTGGTTTCTACTGGCTCTGCCGCAACCTCTACCGCAACCTCTACCGCAACCTCTGGGGCCGCTGAGACAGCCGGTTCAGGTTCGGCAGCTTTCACTTTAAAGGTCAGCTCTCCAGCCTTGTTTACCCCGATTCTGACTGTCGCGCCTTCAGTAAAGCTATTTTCTAAAATCAGCGTCGCCAGCGGATTTTCTAGCTCTCGTTGAATCGCGCGTTTGAGCGGACGAGCGCCATAGGAAGGATCATAGCCCGCTTCGGCCACGTGATTGACCGCAGCTTCTGACATTTCTAGACTAATTTTTTGGTCGGAAAGCAGCCGGTAAATACGTTTGAGCTGAATGGTGACGATGCTGCGCAGCTCTTTTTTGCTGAGGGCATGGAAGAGAATCAGATCGTCGATACGATTGAGAAATTCGGGGCGAAAGTGCGATCGCAATGCCGTTAGTACCCTTTCCTGCATCTCATCGAACTTAGAATCATCGCCCGCCACATCTAAAATGTGCTCGCTACCGATGTTGCTCGTCATCACAATGACGGTATTGCGAAAATCTACCGTGCGCCCCTGCGAGTCAGTAATGCGCCCGTCATCGAGTACCTGCAGCAAAATATTGAACACATCTGCATGTGCCTTTTCCACTTCGTCGAGCAGCACCACAGAATAGGGGCGACGCCGCACCGCTTCAGAAAGCTGACCGCCCTCCTCGTAGCCCACATATCCAGGCGGAGCCCCCACCAGCCGCGAGACTGAGTTTTTCTCCATATATTCAGACATATCCAGGCGAATCATCGCCTCTTCGGTATCGAAGAGAAACGCGGCAAGGGCACGGGCTAACTCAGTTTTACCCACACCGGTTGGTCCCATAAACAAAAATGAGCCAATCGGTCTGCCGGGATCTTTCATGCCTGCGCGGGCACGGCGAATAGCGGCAGAGACAGCTGTTACGGCTTCGGACTGGCCGATCACTCGCTCATGCAAATGTTTTTCTAGCTGCAACAGTTTTTGCCGCTCAGATTCCATCAAGCGGTTGACCGGAATTCCAGTCCAGCGGGCCACGATTTCTGCAATGTCGGTCTCGCTGACCTGCTCTCTGAGCATCGTTAGCCCTTTGGCCTGCATGCCTTGCAGCCGCACGTCGTGCGCTTCTAGCGCCTGCTGAATTTCTTCAAGGCGACCATATTTTAGCTGCGCGGCCCGCTCCAAGTCGTTCGCTCGCTCTGCCTGATTCATTCGCAGCCGCGTGCGTTCCTCTTCTTCTTTGAGTTCACCAATAGCGATCAGCGTTTCTTTTTCAGCGTGCCACTGTTCGTCCAACGTTTTCTGTTCTTTTGAAAGGGTTTCAATCTCTTGTTTAATGCCTTTAAGCCGCTGACGAGAGATTTTGTTGGCAGAGCCCGCCGCTTCTTCACCTTCTAAAGAGAGTTTTTCCATCTCTAGCTGCATTAGTCGCCGATCAATGGTCTCTAGCTCTTCAGGTTTGGAGTCTATTTCCATTTTTAGCTTGGCAGCCGCTTCGTCTATGAGATCGATGGCTTTATCTGGTAAGAAGCGATCGCTGATATAGCGATCCGACAGCGCCGCCGCCGCCACCAGCGCCGAGTCCAAAATCGTCACGCCGTGATGCACCTCGTAGCGCTCTTTCAGGCCGCGCAAAATCGAGACCGCATCTGCGACGCTGGGCTGACCCACATACACCTGCTGAAAGCGCCGCTCTAAGGCCGTATCATTTTCAATATGCTTACGATACTCATCAATAGTGCTCGCCCCAATGCAGCGTAAGCCCCCTCGGGCCAGCACTGGCTTGAGCAAATTGCCCGCGTCTACATTGTTTTGGCCCGCGCCTGCGCCCACCACCGTGTGTAGCTCATCGATAAACAGCACCACCTGTCCGCCTGACTCGGTGACTTCTTTGAGCACCGAGCGCAGCCGATCTTCAAACTCACCGCGGTACTTAGCCCCAGCGATTAAGCTGCCCACGTCTAGCGAGATCAGCGTGCGATTTTTAAGCGATTCTGGCACGTCGCCATTGATGATCCGCTGGGCAAGGGCTTCGGCAATCGCCGTTTTTCCCACCCCCGGCTCGCCAATCAGCACTGGGTTATTTTTCGTGCGCCGCGAGAGCACATGAATCACCCGGCGAATCTCCTCATCACGGCCAATCACCGGATCGAGCTTGCCGCCCCGCGCCTCTTCGGTGAGATCGCGCCCGTACTGGTTCAGCGCCGGATACTCATCTTCAGTGCTGACGCTAGCGCCAATCGTCTTTTCAACAGGTTCTCGCAGCGCCTTAATCGCCGCCATAATATGGGACGTATCCACCTCAAAGCCGCGCAATAGCCGCCGCCCAATCCGCTCATCTTCAACAAAGCCAATTAGCAAATGCTCAATCGAAATCAGCTCATCTTGTAAATTCAGTCGGGCCCCATCCGCCGCATCCAGCATGCGATCTAGGCTTTGACCCAGGTACAAATTGCTATCAACTGCCACGCGCACCCGCGCCTGCCGCTTGGCAAATACCTCTAGCTCCTGCAAAATTTGCTCAGGTGATAGCCCTGCCTGAGTCAAAATGGTATCGGCCAACCCCGCCTGCTCTAACGCCGCGAGCGTCACATGCTCGACTTCTAGATACTGCTGCCGGAACCGGCGAGCCACATCCTGGGCTTCGACGATGGCGTCCCAGGCTTTAGCGGTAAACTTATCGGGATCAGTTGGCTGCATGGGCGATGGTAGTTATGAGCGCTGAGCGGTATTTGCTCAGTATTTGAGTATAGCAACCGAACCGCGCCGCGACTGATCCCGCTTGAATTTGAGCTAAAAACACGGCTAGAAAGACAGCTAGTGAGTAAGCTAGCTAGTATGCGTCTAGCGAAGCCGATTACTTGCGTGAGTTGCCGACCCACCCCACCCTACGGGCACCCCTCCACGGGAGGGGATGTTCCTCAGGTTGTGAAGGTTTAGGAAATCCAACAAGCTTGAACATCACCGCCGATACAAATCTCCTCCCCGGAGG